>NZ_JBHSPC010000053.1:0-2571 GCF_042656345.1 Streptomyces incanus | reverse complement strand
CACCACCGCGGCCGGCGCGGTCGAGGTGAAGGCGCCGCGGGTGAACGACAAGCGCGTCGACGAGGCCACCGGCGAGCGCAAGCGGTTCTCCTCCGCGATTCTGCCGCCGTGGTGCCGGAAGTCGCCGAAGATCAGCGAGGTGCTGCCGCTGCTCTACCTGCACGGCCTGTCGTCCGGCGACTTCGTGCCCGCCCTGGAGCAGTTCCTCGGCTCCTCCGCCGGGCTCTCTCCGGCGACGGTCACCCGGCTGACCCAGCAGTGGCAGGCCGACCACGCCGCGTTCATGGACCGCGGCCTGTCCGAGGTCGACTACGTGTACGTGTGGGCCGACGGCATCCACCTCAACGTCCGCCTGGAGGAGGCCAAAGCCTGCGTCCTGGTGCTCATCGGGGTGCGCGCCGACGGCTCCAAGGAACTGGTCGCCCTCAAGGACGGCTACCGCGAATCCGGCGAGTCCTGGGCGGACCTGATGCGCGACTGCGCCCGCCGGGGCATGCGCGCCCCGGTCCTCGCGGTCGGCGACGGCGCCCTGGGCTTCTGGAAGGCCCTGGCCGAGGTGTTCCCCGAAACCTGCGAGCAGAGGTGCTGGGTTCACAAAACCGCAAACGTCCTCGACTCCCTGCCGAAGTCCGCGCAGCCCGGCGCGAAGAAGGCCATCCAGGACATCTACAACGCCGAAGACCGCGACCACGCCGAGGCGGCGGTCAAGACGTTCGCCCAGTTCTACGGCGCGAAATTCCCCAAGGCCGTCAAGAAGATCACCGACGACGAGGCTGAGCTACTGGCCTTCTACGACTTCCCCGCCGAACACTGGATCCATCTGCGGACGACCAACCCGATCGAGTCCACGTTCGCCACCGTCCGGCTGCGGACCAAGGTCACCAAGGGTGCCGGCTCCCGCAGCGCCGCCCTGGCCATGGTCTTCAAGCTCGTCGAGTCCGCCCAGCAACGGTGGCGGGCCGTGAACGCGCCCCACCTCGTCGCCCTCGTCCGCGCCGGAGCCCGCTTCGAACGCGGCCACCTCGTCGAACGTCCCGAAGCCCGCGCGGCATGAGCGATCGCAACCGATCCGCAGAACGCCACCCATGGATCCGGGTCACGGGCGCGGGAAGCGGGCGCGCATGGCGTCGATGCAGGTGTCCCGGGACGTGGGCCCGCCGAACCGAAGACGGTCGTAGGCCGTGAACGCCGGTTCCAGCGTGTCGAGTTCGTCGACCAGGGCGTGCAGCTGCTCAGACCACTGTGCTGAACCGGCATCCGGCTCGTTCGCTGCGGCGCTGATCGCGGTCGTCAGGTAATCCTTGCGCTGAATGGCGGCCGGGGTCACCGAGTGCAGGCACACGTACTGTCCGCTGAGATACGCATTCCACTCCGCCTTCCCGGTGACCGGGTCGGCCCAGTGAGCGGTGAACCACGCTTCGAGCAGCTCTACGCCGCCGGCTTCGTCGGCGAGAGCGAACAGGTCGGCCGGCACCATCTCAGCACCGTCGGAGCGCAGATATCCCGGAAGCGGCAGATGCTGCCCCAGCATCAGCCGGCGGACCGCATCGGCATCGCGGCCATGAACTGCGCACAGTTCCTCCAGGGCAACGAACTGCGCGCTGACGTATGCGTCATCGGTATCGGTCATCGGATGGTCGCCGTTGACTTCGCGGAATCGCTCGGCGAGCTGCTGCTTCAGGTCTGTCTCCGGCATCGGGTCGCCTCCGGCGTTTACCAGCGCGGGCATCTCCCGCACAGGACTCGGCACGCTACCGGCCGGACGGTTCGGCACTCACCGAACCATCGATGGAATCACGACAGCACGAGGGCACCTCGCCCTCGCTCCGCCCACCGATCCACAGCTCTTGACAATTACTCCCGGTGCGTCTGTAAGCGCCTCAGAGGTGTTGCTTGGCTGCTCTAACCAGTCGGCTGATGTTGTCACGGGTCCGTGCCCTGGCATCGTCGAGTTCGGTTCTGCTGTCTGTCTTGGACAGTGCCGTAACGTCTGCCAGCACGTCCTCCGCGGACCGGCTCAGCGTCTCGTCATCGGTGAGCATCTGTACCCGGAACAGTGCCTCTTGGGCGTTGGAGCGTAGGTCGTAGGCGCGGATCCGCACCGTGTCAGGGTCCTCTGGTGGTGGCTGCTCGTGTTCGCAGAACCAGAGGTGAACCAGGCAGCGGCGATAGTTGACCAACGTGCCGGCGTAGGCGGAGTAGGCATCGAGTCGTTCCTGCCGGAGCTTCTCACGGCGGGTGAACTGGTGGCTTCTGTCGGCGGTGCGCTGCTGGAATGCGAGGGTGATCCCCGAACCAAGCAGCGTCCCCAGGACGGCTATGCCGCTGGCGATGATGGTCTCCACATCCCAAGCTGATCATGCATCGCTGTTCTCCGCGGGCCGTAACCCAACTCTGATGCCAACACGCTTTCCAACTGTGCGCGTGGCCGATCGTGAGCGTTCATATGGGTCCGCGTGCCAGCTCAGAAGGGGCCAGCGTACGGCGATGGACGTCGGCGACCGCGTGTGCGGACTCTGCTGCGCAATTCGCTGCGGGGGTGAGGTCGGGTCCGCGATGATCGTTCCTGGG
>NZ_JBHSPC010000052.1:0-11199 GCF_042656345.1 Streptomyces incanus | reverse complement strand
GAAAGCCGCAGGCGGGGACCGTCTACGCCTCTTGACAGGCCCGGCCCTCATGGGTGCGGAAACGGATGATTGGTTGGTGACGGGTGGGCGACTCACCGTTGGGCGTTGTCTCCCGTCCTTCCAACGCGTGCGGGAGGGCGGCTGGACGTGCTGCAGGCCCCCTGCGCGGGGCCAGGCAATTCCACGGTGTGTCCGTCTGTGGGTAGCTGTGGCAGGACACTTGCTAACCCTTTGCTAACTATACTGATGAGTCATCAGATGTCGGCGGAGGTTCGTGTCGTACCTTCGCGGCGGTGTAGTGGGCATCGCAGCTTGGGTGACCACCGCACGGATGCTGACCTGGCGGGTGGCTGAGTCACACTCCGGTGCGGGAACTCAGTACTCGGCCTGTCAGCTTGTGGGAATTCGACAAGGTGTGAGCGGCCGTAGGGGTGAGCGCTCTTGGCGCTGCCCCTTGGGGGGGCGCCGTGGCGGAGTGCTCCCAGCAGGTTCTTCGTCTGCTGGTGGTAAGGGCTTACAGGGCAAGTTAGTCGCGGACCTCGCTCGGCATGCTCATAGCACGTCAACGAAGCAGAAACTGCAAAGCAACGTGTCTTTTCTTTACAAGCCCTCGGCGGAACCCAAAGGTTCCTGTCCACGTTCAGTCAGATCTCGCCCCACTTCCGGCCCCGCCGCCACCGGATGACCGCCACCGAGTACCGCACGGAAATGCACCACCGCTTCGCTACCTGGAACGAGATCACCGGCACCACCGCCATGCCCACCACGGCCTGACCCGGGGCCGGCAACCGCCCCCACCAGACCCCGCCACCCGCTCAGCCAGCCATCCTCCAGACAACTTGACAACGCCCGCCGGCCGGCGCACTGCTGTGGTCAGCAGATACGCCGCGTCATGGATGGACGACGGGCTGCCAGGCCGAGGCGGAGCGGCCGCCACACCCATAGCGTCTTCCCGCGCCCAGCAGAGTGATTTCGGGTATGCCGGTCGGGCGCGGGCCGACGTGCCGCCCGAAGCGCTGTGCGCCTTGTCGCTACCTTCCAGTGACGCCGAGGCAGGCACTCCGGCTTGTCCATGCAACAACGAGGAGTTGACCATTCATGGCTGTGTGCGAGGTTTGTCAAAACGACTACGAGAGCTCGTTCGAAGTGCACGCCGCAGGAGCAGTCCACACCTTCGACAGCATCGAGTGCGCCGCCCAGAAGATGGCACCGGTCTGCGACAACTGCCAGTGCCGCATCCTCGGCCACGGCCTGCAAGCGGACGGGCAGTACTTCTGCTGTGCGCACTGCGCCCGCCAGAAGGGCTTCGCGCAACTCGTGGATCACGCCTGACGGACGACGGATCCCGCGGTGGCCGTCGACAGGGAGGCGTTGGTGACCTCACTCGTCACCCGTAGGGTCAGCCCGCCGTCCGCCGTCCGCCGTCCGGCGCACCCGCAACCGGTAAGGGCGACGCCACGAACACTTGCTGGTGCGCGAGCAGTCGGGTGAGATGCCGTGCGCTGTGTCCGGCTCGCCGAGGCACTGCGGCAGGCACACCGCGACCTGGACGACTGCCGGCGGCTGCTGGGCCATGCCCTTCAGCTTGCCGCCAGGGTGCAGCACGCGCACCCTGGCCTTGTGACGCGGTCTCACGGCACGCTGGCGCACCGGCTCATCGTCGATCATCTCGTCGACGGGCGGATGGAACCAGGACACGAGATCGGGCTGCGGATCGACCAGACCCTCACTCAGGACGCCACCGACACCCTGGTAATGCAGGAACTGGAGTGCGAATCTGCACCAGAAGGACACGCCGCGACCTGCAGCAACCTCACGAGCCGTCACCGCAAAAACCGCACCCCGATGTCACCACCACCCCACGGCGAACCCCCAACTCACCGCCCTGACACCAGCGCTGGAGGGCACCGGTGTCAGCACTACAGAAACCGGTGACATGGAGATGCAGATTCGCACGTGGCCTTCCAGCGCGGTGTGGAGGCCCTCGCCCAGTACATCGCTCGGGAGGGCAAGATCGTCGTGGGTAGGGCGCATGTTGAAGAGCTGCCGGATGGCACGATGATCAAGCTGGGTGTGTTTCTCAGCAATCAGAAGGCCAGGCGTGACCGGCTGGATGCGCAGCAACGGGCGGCCCTCGCCGAGCTGGGCTACGCCTGGGCTGCAGAGGCGAAGGCATAGATGTCGGCTCGTCGGCAGGCGGAGGGGCCCCATACCGACGGCACCGGGGGCGGGCCGGCAGAACTACGAGGCCGCGCGGCAGCTCTACGAGCGCGAGGGGCGCCTCGGATACTGAGGAAGCGCGTCGAGCGGATCGTCGGCGGCGGCAACGGGGGCGGCGGGAACGGTCAAGACCAGGAGGTCCGAGAGCTGAAGCCGGGGGCATGGATCGGTAACCAGCGCTCGCGGGCCGCCACGCGGACACCGGAGCGGATGGAGCAGCTCTTCGCCATCGGCAGGCGATGGCGGAGAGCCGGGGCATGTCAGCGACGCCGATGCACCCACAACCACACACCAGCCACTACCGCCAGACCCACAAGGAAGCTCCAGAGCGTCACCGCCCGGTGGGGACCAGCCGTCAAAGCCAATGAGGTCGTGAACACCCTCTGCCCCGACGAACCCTTGCCATTCGACGATGGCCAGGGCACCGGCGCACCCCGCCCCGGACCGGCCACGGAGACCGTCGTCCCTGGGCGTCCGTCACCACGGGGAGGGCCGGGTCGTGCCGTCGGGATTCCGTCCGTCTCCCGGATGGGTGGCCGTTCCGCAAGTCGCCAGTTCCAGAGGTTCGTTGACAGGGTGCGTCGCCGGGCGTTGACTGGCGGGACGGTGCAGGCCGACCAGGCGGGCCATGAGCGTCAAGGGCTTTCGTCCGGCTCAGGCCCCGCGAGCCCGGCTTGATCCAGACGAGGTTCGGGTGGCACTCGGCCGGCGCGACGCACAGGGAAGTGGCACACGATGATGTACGACCAGGCACGCGCCCAGCAGCCTCCGGACAAGGATGTCGGAGCCGCCGCACGCCGGGCCCCGGGGCCTGAGCCGCTGCTGCCCGCCGAGGAGCGGGACCGGGTCTCCCAGTGCCTGCGGCAGGCCCTCCTCGACTTCGCCGACACCCCACGTGAGGCGCTGGAAGCGGCCGAGAGCGCCTTCGACGCGGTCACCGCAGAGCTCGCGAGCGCCCTCGCGGAACGGCGACGCGTCCTCCGTGCGGGCTGGCAGGACCAGGACGCCCAGGCGCAGGCGGAGGAGTTCCGGCACGCGCTGCGGCAGTACCGGGAGATCACGGAGCGGCTCCTGCGCCTGTAGACGGGCCCGGCCCAGCGGCAGGTCACCGCCGCACAGGTCGCCGCCGCCCCGGCCGGGTGGCGCCGGTCGCAGTACGGCTGATGCGGGTGGGTGCACGCTCACGTGCCACCTCCCGGAAGGGCGACTCCGGCGTGTTCCGCCGAAGTAGTGGTCTCCGCCGTTGGCGCGACGGCTCGGGTGACGCCACCGCCGGCACTCGCTCGCGGACCGGGCCGGTGCCCCGCTCAGGAAAGGGCATGACCCAAGCAGCCGACATCCGCGAGTGGCACGATTACGTCGTCGTCATGCGCCCCCACTGGCGGTACGGCAGCATCGATGTCCGACTGGATCGACACCGACGCCCAGCTCTACACCCACACCCATACGTACCGTCGCCTCCTCGGTGGGGATGCCCCCGAGGGCGAGCAGATCGTGCGCGGCCGCCGTCTTCTGATCTTGATGCTGCACCACGTCCTCCGCGGCCGACGGGGCAAAAGCCGGCCCGCCTCGCTTCCCCCACGACCAGGGGCGGTCCCCTCAGGAGACCGTGTGGGGTTCGAATCATCATCGCCGCTGGTCAAAAGGCGTATCGGTACTCGCTGATCACACCGCTGAGGACGCGGGTGCGGAGGACTCTGCGGGCGGCCGACGCTGGGACCGGGGGCGGTTGTTCCTGGGCTTCGGGCGGTAGTTGGTTTCGGCTGCGGTGGGGGGCGGTGCGCGTTGTAGTGCTTCTGGCATTCGGCCGGGACCGGTCGGCAACGCATCGCCTTCCACGAGCAGTGCGCTCCGGCAAAGCCAGTCCGGTCAGAACGGGGTCCTCGTAGGCCTGCCTGGTTGAGGAGGGCGTCAGTCGGCTACGGCTCGACGACGACGTTCTCTGCCTGAGGCACTGTCACGTTGACCAACCGGGTGGAATGATCTTCTGGTTGGTCATGCCGGGGAGGGATCGTCCGTGGACAGCGCGCCACCGTCGTACCAGGGGCACCGGTACCCGGTCGAGGTGATCTCCCACTGCGTGTGGCGGTACTTCCGCTTCCCGCTGTCGTTCCGCGAGGCCGGGGAGCTGATGCCCGGGCGCGGCGTGGTCGTCTCGTACGAGACGGTCCGCCGCTGATACGCCAAGTTCGGGCAGGCCTACGCCAACGCGCTGCACTGTCGGCGGCCCCGGTCTGGGGACACATGGCACCTGGACGAGGTCTTCCTCACGGTCCACGGAGAGCGGAAGTACCTGTGGCGGGCCGTGGACCAGCACGGCACCGGGCTGGACATCCTCGTGCAGAACCGCCGGGACACCGTTGCGGCCCGGCGCTTCTTCCGCAGGCTGCTGAAGAGGACCGGTGCGGTGCCGCGGGTGGTCGTCACCGACAAACTGCGCTCCTGCGGGGCGGCCCACCGCGAGGTCCTGCCCTCCGTCGAGCACCGCTCCCACCAGGGCCTGAACAACCGGGCCGAGAACTCCCGCCGGCCCACCCGGCAGCGTGAACGCGCGATGAAGGGTTTCCGCTCCACCGGCGGAGCCCAGCGGTTCCTGTCCGCGTTCAGCGGCATCCCACCCCACTTCCGGCCCCGCCGCCACCTGATGGCCGCCCCCGACCACCGAGCCGAGATGACCCTCCGCTTCGCCGTCTGGGAGCAAGTCACCGGCGCCGCCGGCCGGCCCACCACGGCCTGAGCACAGGCCCCGAACCGGGCCCCACCACGCTCCGACGCACCATCAGGCAGTCACGCACCCAACAACGTGACAACGCCGGAGCTTGGCCTCGGGCAGGGCGTGGGCGTGGACCTCGGCGATGTCGAGGGCGTCGGCGACGGCTTGCGCGGTTTCGGGGGCGTCACCGGTCAGCAGGATGATCCGCTGCACGCCGAGGTCGCGCAGTTGCCGGATGACCGGTCCGGCGGCGGTGCGTACGGCGTCGGAGACACCGAGCATGCCGATGAGAGTGTCGTCGTGCGCGAGACAGATGACGGTTTCGCCCTGGCGGCGCAGTTGCTCGGTCCCCTCCCCGGCCACGTCCGAGAGCGTCACGCCGTGCCGGCGCAGCAGGGCGGGGCTGCCGATGAGGAGGCGGCTGCCGTCGAGTTCGGCGCGCATGCCCATACCGAGGATGACTTCGCAGGCTTGGTGGATGGGGATGTTCAGGTGCTGTTCCTCGGTGCGGGTGACGATGGCCTGGGCGAGCGGGTGGCGGGCGTGCAGTTCGCCGGAGGCCGCGAGGCTCAGTACGTCGTCTGCGGTGTAGCGCTCGTGCAGTGCCACGACGCTGGTGACGAGCGGGCGGCCGAGCGTGAGGGTGCCGGTCTTGTCGAAGGCGACGGCGGTGACCTGGCCGACGCCCTCCAGGTGGGTGCCGCCCTTGATGAGGGTGCCGTGGCGGGCGCCGTTGCCGATGGCGGTGCTGATCGCGGTGGGCGTGGCGAGTCCGGCCGCGCAGGGGCAGGCGACGAGCAGCATGGTCATCGCCCGCCGGGCGTCCCGGGTGAGTACGTACGTGCCTGCTGCCAGGGCGAGGGAGACGGGGACGAAGCGGCGGGTGAACCGGGTGGCCACCGTCTGGATGGGGGCGCGGTCGGCCTGGGCCTTCTCGACGCGGCTGATGATCCGTCCGACGGTGGTGTCCTCGCCCACGGAGACCGCCCGCACGGTCAGCGAACCGGAGGTGACGACGGTACCGGCGTAGACCTCGGAGTCCTCGCGCATGTAGCCGGGGAGCGCCTCGCCGGTGATGGCCGCCTGGTCGACGAGCGCTTCGCCGCCGACCACTACGCCGTCCACCGGGATCTTGTGGTGCTCGTAGACCGCGACCACGTCACCGATCGCCACGTCCTCCAGCGCCACCTCCACCTCGGTGCCTTCGCGCATGAGCCAGACCCGTTCCTTGCCGATCCGTAGCAGTTCCTCGATGGCCCGGCGGGGGCGGCGCAGCGTGACGGTCTGGAGGAACTCGCCGACGTTGAGCAGCCACAGCACGGTCAGGGCGACCACGTTCTCCCGCAGCAGCAGGGAGATGACCGTCGCGGCGGTGACGAGCGTGTCGGTGCCCGGATCCTGACGGCCCGTCATGGTGCGCAGGGCGCCCCGGAAGAAGGGCAGGCCGCTGAAGACCGTGACGGCGCCGAGGAGGCCGAGGCGTCACCCGCCGGCCCACGGCGGCCGTCGCAGCACCAGGAGGTGCACGGCCACCACCGCGAGCACCGCACCGCCTACGACCAGCCGGGCGAGTTCACCGGTGGAGGAGTCGGGAGCCGACCGGCTCCGCCTGACCGCCGCAGCGGTGGGCGGTGCCTCCTCCAGCGCGTCGACCAGCCGATCCACGTCTAGGGTCTGTGTGGTGTTGTGATCAGTCTCGCCGATCCGGGTCCGCCTGGAGGGCGGATCCGGCAGGAAGACGGTCGTGACGCGCAGGCAGCTTACCGACGAGCAATGGAAGTTGATCGAGCCGTACCTGCCGATAGGCGAGTACGGCCCGTACCCCGAGCGGCTGCGGGAGCAGTTCGAGGGGGTGATCTGGCGGTTCGGGACCGGCGCGCAGTGGCGTGAGATGCCGGCCGGGTTCGGGCCCTGGCCGACCGTCTACGGACGCTTTAGGGTCTGGCGGAACGCCGGTGTCTTCACCGCCCTGCCGGAGGGCCTGATCGCCGGGGCCGCCCGCCGGGGCAGGACGGACCTGTCCCGGCTCGGCGTGGACTCCACGACCGTCCGCGCGCACCACGAGGCCGCCGGGATGCTCGTCGGCGAGGACGTCATGGAGGCTCTGGAAGAAGCCGCCGCCGCGCGGGAACGGGCCCGGCAAAAGGGGGCGGCGAGGCGGAACACCACGGGCAGCGCGGCGGAGACGAGCCGGAGCGGGAAGAACGCCGGCGCGTCCGCCGGCGACACCGGCTCCGCCTGAAGGAAGCCCTGCTCGGCCGCTCCCGCGGCGGGCTGACCAGCAAGATTCACCTCGCCGCCGGCCCAAAGCGCCGGCCGCCGGCGTTCGTCCTGACCGCCGGGCAGGCCGCGGACAGCCCGCAGTTCATCCCCGTGCTGAACAAGATGCGCGTCCGCCTGCCGGTCGGCCGGCCCCGCACCCGGCCCGGCGCGGTCGCCGCGGACAAGGCCTACTCGTCCCGCGCCAACCGCGCCCACCTGCGCAGACGCCACATCAAGGCGGTCATCTTGGAGAAGAAGGACCAGGCCGCCCACCGCAAGAAGAGAGGCAGCCGGGGCGGGCGGCCCGTCGGCCACGACACCGGCCTCTACAAAAAACGCAACACCGTCGAGCGCCTGATCAACCGGCCGAAGGACTGGCGCGGCATCGCCACCCGCTTCGACAAGACACCCGAGAGCTACCTCGCCGGCCTCGAACTCCGCGCCTCGATGATCTGGCTCGAGGACCTCCTGCGAGCAGCCGATTGATCACGACATCACACAGGGCCTAGAGGAGTAGCGGCATGGAACCTGGAACGCTTCAGATGCCACCCACCGTGTGGTGCCTGCTCAGATCTGGTTCGTGCCACCATCGACGTAGAGGTTCGCGCCGACGACGTAGCTGCTCTGTTCCGAGGCCAGGAAGGCCACGACTGCGGCGGCCTCCTCAGGCTGACCCATGCGGCCCTTGGCCACGGTCGCGGCGACATTCTCCTTGACGGCCCGGGCGGTCTCCTCGTCGCCGAAAGCGGCGGTGCCCCCGGGAGTCTCGATCCATGCCGGCGAGACCACGTTGACCCGGATGCCACGGTCCTTGAGCTCGTTGGACCACGTCCGCGCGAAGGACCGGACGGCCGCCTTCGACGCCGCGTACGCGCCGAACGCCTCTACTCCACGGTCGCCGGCCGTCGAACCGACCAGGACGATCGAGGCTCCGTCGTTGAGCAGCGGCAACGCCTTCTGCGCGGTGAACAGCGTGCCTCGGACGTTGACGGCGAAGGTCTGGTCGAAGTGCTCCTCGGTGGTCTGTTCCAGCGTCATGAACACACCGACCGCCGCGTTCGCCACGAGCACGTCCAAACCCTTGCCTCGCGCCCGGACCGCCTCGTAGAGCCGGTCCAGGTCCTCCGGCTTCGAGATGTCGCCGACGACCGCGGTGGCCCGGTCTGCTCCGATGGTCTTGACGGCGGCCTCCAGTTCGGACTCGCGTCGGCCGGTGACGAACACGTACGCGCCCTCGTCCGCCAGCCGTACTGCGGTGGCCAGACCGATACCGGTGCTGCCCCCGGTGACCACCGACGTCTTGCCTTCCAGCTGTCTCATGTGGGTGTCTCCATCACTCTCTCGATGCCGATCCGTTCGACATCGATACTGCGGGAGATCGAGGACACTATCTATGATGCAGAGTCCGGAATTCTTTACGTATCGTCCAGGAGGTGTCGTCGGTGCTCGGATTTCGGGATCCGGTGGCTGACGCGATCGGCCTGCTCCGGCCCCGCACGGTGGTCGGGCCCAATCTCCGGGCCGCGGGAGAGTGGGCTTTGCGCTTCGACACGTTCTTGCACGTGCGGGTCGGGGGCCTCGTGCGCGGCACGTGCTGGTTGATCCTCGAAGGGCACGAGCCGGTGCTCCTGCAGGAGGGTGACACCTTCATGTTGGGTAATCCGCCGCCTTACGTGCTGGCCAGCACGCTCGACGCAAGCCCGCGCCCTGCGGAGCCGGTGTGGGCGGGTGCCGAAGACGGGTTCGTGCGGATCGGCCCGGAGTCCGAGGAGAACCTCTACCTCTGCGTCGGGCACATCGCGTTCGACGACAGGAACGCGGCCCTCCTGACCGATCTTCTGCCGCCGCTCGTGATCGTCCGCGTGGCCAATCCTCATGGCAGGCGGCTCGCGCAGCTGATCGATCTCCTGGCCACCGAGGTCGGGGTCGCCGCCGCAGGCGGCCCGCTGGTGCAGAACCACCTCGCACAGATCCTGCTCGTGCACATGCTGCGTGCTCACGCCGATCAGACAGACCGGCCCACCGGCTGGCTGGGCGCCCTGAACGAGGACGGCATCGGTGCCGCCCTGCGTGCCGTGCACGCGGACGTGGCCCACTCCTGGAGCCTCAAGGAGCTCGCCGAGATCAGCCACATGTCGCGTTCCGCGTTCGCCCAGGCATTCAAGAGCCACGTCGGGGTTCCGCCGTCGGAGTACCTGATCCAATGGCGCATGAGCCTCGCGCGCGACGCCCTCGCCCGCGATATTCTGTCGATCTCCGAGCTCGCACGGGCCACGGGCTACCTGTCCGAGAGCGCGTTCAGCACCGCGTTCCGCCGCGTGGTCGGCTCATCGCCCGCACAGTTCCGGAACCGGGCACGGCAGCCACCGCGCTCGGCCGTGAACGGAAGCTGAAGGAGGCGTCCTGTGCTCAGCTGCGCCGCTCACGCTGGCAACGAAGACACCAGCACACCGCCCGCCGACACCACTGCCATCGACGCAGACACGCGTCATAAACGCGACTGTAGTACTAGCGGTGCCGAGGTGGGCGTCGACGGGGAGTAACCGGCGGGCCCCCGACGGCAGTTGAGTTTGGTGTGAAGAAAAACAACCACGCCGTCGAGGGCCCTGACGGCCTTGTCTGCACCGCCCGCCTGCCGCTGTCGAGCGCCACCCTGAACTATCTCGCCGGCCTGATGCGCGGCCACCTGAAGAAGATCGGCTCGCGGTGGCGGGCGCTGCCCGCGGGGAAGATCGCCGGCATCGTGCCGGCGGTGCTGCGCTGCGACCAGCGGCCCGGCGACCTGGCCGGCGGCAACCGGGTGCACCGCACCACCGTGACCCGGTGGGTGCGGGAGGTCGTCGGCCTGCCGGCCGCCCGCGCCCCGCGCCTGGACCGCGCCCTGAAGAAGATCGCCCGAAAGGGCGGCGGGGTGGTCCTGCTGGACGGCTCCTTGATCCGCACCCGGCGCAGGACCGGGAAGGAGAACCGCAAGACCTACTCGGGCAAGACCACATGCCATGGCCTGCTCGTGATCGCGCTCACCGACGACCAGGGTCGACTGCTGTGGGGCTCGGCGGTCCGGCCCGGACGCACCTCGGAGATCACCGCCTGCCGGCACGACCAGCTCACGCAGAAGTTGCGGGCGGCCGGCCTCGGAGCCATCGCCGACCCGGGCTTCGTCGGCCTCGACGCCAGCGATCCCGACGCCGATCCGGCGGTGAGCACCGGCTACAAGGCCGCCCGGAACCGGCCGCTCACGCGAGGGCAGAAGCTGTCCAACAAGGCACTGGCAGCCGTCCGGGCCACGGTCGAGCACGGCTTCGCCCACCCGAAGAACTGGCGCGTGCTCGGCAAGGTCCGCACCGACCCGACATGGGCGACCGCCCTGGTCCGGGCTCTGCTGGTCCTCACGAACCGCGAAGCCTCCCGCTGACCGACGATCTTCGCCGAAGTCATCCGCCCACGACCAGCCCGAGCACCCCGAACCCCACACACATCAGACCCGTGACCAGCAACTTCACGATGCACACCGCTCATTGGTAGTCCGCCGCCACGCCCTGCCCCACAGCACCTGGGACGCGGCTGATACCCCGAGCCGGTTGCGGACCAGACGCTTGAACTCGGCGCGATGACCCATCAACCACACCAGGTAGAACAGGCCCTGGCTGATGACGGCTTCTCTGAACTAAGCTTGTCATTTAACCTCTGGCCTCGAACGTCGCCTCGTACGTGCTCACTCGTTGGGGAGTTCGCCGGGCGCACTGACGGCCCTCGTATGAACATGCGTTCCGCCACGGAATCACGTTCATACGAAGGCCGCAGAGGTGAGTGTGCTGCACGACGATGCCCGGCGCGACGCGTTCGACTTCACATCACACTTCCGGGAAGACCTCTACATGTGCCTCACTCGGCGCGGGGACACTCTGTTCGAGCTCGTCGACGCGATGCTTTGCGAGAACGGGCGACTCTGCTGCTCAATTGCTTCAGGCGGAGAGTCGGTAGCTGAGTCGTTCGAGCCTGCT
>NZ_JBHSPC010000051.1:0-48720 GCF_042656345.1 Streptomyces incanus | reverse complement strand
CGCAGCCATGTTTTCACGCCAGCAAGGCGTACCCGAAGGGAACAGGGAGACTGACCTGCGACAATTCGAGAGTGACAACAAGTCACTCTCAAAGGTCAGTCATCCACAGGCCCGTCGGAGCCTCACCATCTACTCCCGCCGCGCCGTCCTCAATGTCGCCATGCTGCTCCGGGACAGCGAAGTAGCACGTCAGGTACGTGCCTACCTCCTGGACATGGAGTATCTGGCGCGCACACAGCCTGTGGATAACCCGGTCCCCACCGAACCCGTCTCACTCGACGACCGCATCGACCAGCGCATCACCCACATCCTCGGCAGGACGGTCGTGCCGATGTTCAACACCCTGATCGCCGCATCCGGTGAACACCGCCGCGAGCTCATCGAGCTCCGCGAGGACATCGAGAACGTCGAGCGCAGGATGTGCTGGCACCACAAGCGTCTCGCCACCCTGGAAGGAGCGGCCCCCGCGGAGAACGTCCGGTCGACGCTCCAGGCGATGACCTGGCAGGCCTTCGAACAGCACGTCGCCGATCTCCTACGGCGCGACGGCTGCACCGATGTCGTCGTACGGCAGGCCCGCAGCGACAGGGGCATCGACATCACCGGCCGCACCGCGGACGGGCGGACCGTGGCCGTCCAGTGCAAGAACCGGTCCGGCCGCTCGACGGTGCCCAGTGCCGACCTGCAGAAGTTCGCGGGCGCGGCGCGGGCCATCAACCGTGTGGACCTCGCGCTCTTCGTCGCCACCTGCAACTTCAGCCATGAGTCTCAGGCGATCGCCGACCTGACCGGGGTCGTCACGGTCAATCGGGAGGAAGTCGAGGCCTGGACCGCCGGAGTGCGCCTCAAGGCTCTGCGGTAACGGCGGATCGCAGAAGCCCGAAGCCGCAAGAGCAAGTTGCGGCTTCGGGTCTTCGCCATGTTAGGCGACTGAGTTACTTGAAGTACCTCAGTCGCCTCAGCGCAGTTCCTCCGGCGGTGTCCGGTCCTCGTCGACCTTCTCCGTGCGGACCAGCTCGCCCCAGACGACGTAGCGGTACTTGCTGGTGTACAGCGGCGTGCAGGTCGTCAGCGTGATGTAGTGGCCGGCCTTCTTGCGGCCGGACTCCCCGGGGACCTTCGAGAGGACGTCCACGTTGTACTTCGAGGTCTCGGGAAGGATCGCGTACGTCTTGTAGACGTACCAGGTGTCCTTCGTCTCGAAGACGATCGGATCGCCGTCCTTGATCTTGTGGATGTCGTGGAACTTGGCCCCGTGGCCGTCCCGGTGCGCGGCCAGCGAGAAGTTGCCCTTCTTGCCGGACATCGGCAGGGTCGCCTTCACCGGGTCGGTGTAGTAGCCGGCGACACCGTCGTTGAGCACCTTCAGCGTGGTGCCCTTCTCGATCAGAATGTCGTCGCCGCCCATCGCGGGCACGTGCAGGAAGCCGATGCCGTTCTGGCTGTCGAAGGAGGCGGGACCGTCACCTGTGCCGGCACCGGGTCCCTGGGCCCAGTTGTCCCGCACCTTGTCCGCCTGCTTGTCCGCGGCGCGGTCGGCGAGCACGTTCGTCCACCACAGGGAGTAGACGACGAACAGGCCGAGCACCAGGCCCGCGGTGATGAGGAGTTCCCCGAGGGCGCTGACCAGCATCGCACCCGGTCCCATACGGCGGCGGCCCGGAGGCGACGGTGACGCGGGCATGGCGGTGTGCTCTTCGGTGTCGTCGGCGGTCGCTGCCACGTTTCCTCTGCCCTTAACTGACGAGCGCATCCGGCTTGCCCTTGCTGCGCGGCCGTTCCTCGTCCATCTTGCCCCAGACGATCATGCGGTACTTGCTGGTGAACTCCGGTGTGCACGTGGTCAGCGTGATGTAGCGGCCCGGTCCGGTGAAGCTCGATCCCTTCGGGACGGGCTCGAGGACGCTCACGTTGCTCGGCGGCGTCACCGGCAGGATCGACGCCATCTTGTAGACGAAGTACGTGTCCTGCGTCTCCACGACGATCGGGTCGCCCCGCTCCAGGCGGTTGATGTACCGGAACGGCTCCCCGTGCGTGTTGCGGTGCCCCGCGACCCCGAAGTTGCCCTTCTTGTCGTTCGGCATCGCCGTCTTCAGGGCCCCCTCCGCGTAGTGGCCCACCATGCCCCGGTCGAGCACCTTCTTGCTGTCGATGCCCTCGGCGATCGGCACGACCACGTCCAGCTTCGGGATGTGCAGCAGCGCGAAACCCTGCCCCGGCTCGAACGCCCCTGGATTGCGCTTGCCGTTGGCCCAGTCCTTCTGGAGATCGCTGGCCTCCTGGCCGGCCTGTGCCTGCGCACGCACATTCGTCCACCACAACTGGTACGTCACGAACAGCAGCATCAGCACACCGCAGGTGATGAACACCTCGCCGATACCCCGGCTCGCGACGACTGCGGGGCTCACCTTCCGCTCCCGGGCCCGCCGCCGCGCCTCCACGCGCGAGAGCGGCGCCTGGGGCTCGCTGTGGCCCTGCGGAGTATCGCAGTCCTCGGAGAGGCTGTTCGCGCCGCCACGGCGCCCGTGGCGGCTCTTGGCGGCCTTCCTGCGTGCCGCCCGGCCCCCGGGACCCGCCGGGGACTCCGTGCGCGCCCCGTTCGCCCCGTTCACTCCGTACGCCGCAGCACCGTCCGTGCCCGTCGTGTACCCCGTGCCGTCCGTACGCTGCGTGCGCTCCACGCGCTGCGACGGGTCGGGGATCCGCAGCGCCATCGTCTCCTCGTCGACGGGCGGCAGATACGCGTGCTCGTCGACGGGCGGCAGATACGCGGTGCCGTCGCCGGCCCCCGCCGCACCACTGCCGGCCGCACCACTGCCGGCCGCACCTGCGCCGCCGTAGGGGTAGGCGCCCTGTTGGGTGGTGTCGTACCAGTCGCCGCTCCCGAGCGTGCCGGGTGCCTCGTACGGCTGCTGCTGCCCGTACGAGGTCCCCTGCTCGCCGTCGGTGCCGTACGAGAAGCCATCCGTGAAGGGCTCTCCGTATCCGGCGCCGGACTCGCGCTCGGGGCGCAGCGCGGTCACGCCGGCGACCTGCCCACCACCGGGGCGAGCCCCGCCGATCTCGCCACCGCTCCCTCGTCCCCGCACTCCACCAGCCAGTTGGCCAGCATCCGGTGGCCGTGCTCGGTGAGCACCGACTCGGGGTGGAACTGCACGCCCTCGACGCACAGCTCACGGTGACGCAGACCCATCACGATGCCGTCCGGCGTCCGGGCCGTCACTTCCAGCTCTTTCGGCACGGTGGCCGGCTCGGCGGCCAACGAGTGGTAGCGCGTCGCCGTGAACGGTGAAGGCAGGCCCGCGAAAACGCCCTTGCCCTCGTGCTCGACCGGCGAGGTCTTCCCGTGCAGCAACTCGGGGGCACGGCCCACGACACCGCCGTAGGCCACCTGCATGGCCTGCATGCCGAGGCAGACACCGAAAACGGGCACCCCGGTCGACGCACAGTGCCGCACCATGTCCACACAGACCCCGGCCTGTTCGGGAGTGCCGGGCCCCGGGGACAGCAGCACACCGTCGAACCCGTCCTGTGCATGCGCCGTCGACACCTCGTCGTTGCGCAGGACCTCGCACTCGGCGCCCAGTTGGTACAGGTACTGAACCAGGTTGAAGACGAAGCTGTCGTAGTTGTCGACGACGAGAATGCGCGCGCTCACTGGTTGTCCACCGTCACATCGTTGAAGGGCAGCAGCGGCTCGGCCCAGGGGAAGACGTACTGGAAGAGGACATAGACCGCAGCGATGATCAGCACGAGCGAGATGAGTGCCCTCACCCATCCGTTCCCCGGCAGATGCCGCCAGATCCAGCTGTACATGCCGTCCCTTCCGTCGCACCACGGCACCAGACCCACGCCGTACGTCACCAGACTAGCGGCGCAACGCCTCCGGTTTCCCGGCCTCCACAGGCTGCGTGGAGTCCAGGTGGGCCCAGACGATCAACCGGTGGCTGTGCCCCCATTCCGGTTCACACGTCGTCAGCGTCAGGTAGCGGCCCGGACGTGCGTACCCGGAAGTACGTGGCACAGGGTCGATCACCTCGATGTCCGTGGGCACGGTTTTGTACGGGCCCCGGTCGATCCGGTACGTGAACCAGGTCACCCCGTCGGTCAGCACCACCGCGTCGCCCCGCCCCAGCCGGGGAAAGTCCTTGAACGGATCGCCATGGGTGCGCCGGTGGCCGGCGACGGCGAAGTTGCCCTCGCGGCCCAGCTGCGCGGTGTTCGCGTAGTGACCGAGGCCCTTCTTCAGGATGCCGCTCTCCGTGCCCTCGAGCACGGGCTTGTTCCACGTGAAACCAAGGCGCGGGATGTACATGATCGCGAAGGGCTTTCCCTCGGCGTACGGCTTCGGCTTCGCAGTGCCGACAGGGCCGGCGCCGGTACGGGAGCTCGGGGCGGGCACGGGCGCAGGCGTGGGCGTGGCGGTCGGCAGGGCGCTCCCACTCGCCCACTGGTCCTCGAGGAGGGCGATCTGGTCGTCCATGACCTGGTCGGCCCTCACCCCGGTCCAGAAGAGGACGTAGACGACGAAGAGCACGATCAGGGTGCCGACGGTGATGCACAGTTCGCTGACGGTCCTGACGATCACACGCACCGGCGGCTCCCGGCCTCGCTCCCGGAGCCCGTCCCGGTCCAGGGTCTGCCCCGTGGCCTCTACTCCACGGGCTTTGCGTAGTGCAGGTCCACTGTGCCCGAGTAGCCGGGCAGCGTCACCGGCCCCTCGTCCTCGACTTTCCAGCCGAGCCCGTAGACGTTGACGTACACCATGTAGTTCTGGATCGACGGGGAGGCCGCGAGCGCGTTCTTCAGCTTCTCCGGGTCACCGACCGCCGTGATCTTGTACGGCGGCGAATAGACGCGGCCCTGGAGAATCAGGGTGTTGCCCACACAGCGCACCGCGCTGGTGGAGATCAGCCGCTGGTCCATCACCTTGATGCCCTCGGCACCGCCCTGCCACATCGCGTTCACCACGGCCTGGAGGTCCTGCTGGTGGATGACCAGGTAGTCGGGTTCCGGCTCGGGGTATCCGGGAAGCTTGGCGGTGGCGTCCGGCGGAGCGTCGTCGAGCGTGACCGTGACGGCCTCGCCCTTGAGCTCCTGCGTGCCCGCGCGGTGCTCCAGGCCCGCGAGTTCGTCGTCCTCCGCCGCACTCCTGCCGGCATCGCGCTCGGCGAGGGACTCGACGTCATCCCGCAGGGCTCCGTTGGACTCCTCCAGCTCACCGTTCTTGCGGCTGCGCTCATGAATGAGGTCGGACAGCTTCAGCAGCGAGTCGTCCGTGCGGATGTTGGTCCCCTTCGCTGTGTTGAAGCTGGTGAAGAAGAGCAGACCCGCGAGGGCGAAGACACCCGCGGTGAGGATCCGGACGGGCCGGAAACCCTGTCTGCGGGCAGGGCTGGATTCCGTTCCGGGAGAGTCGGCAGAATTGCTCAACGTACCCTTATCTCCTTCAGCGCCACGGAAGGACTACGCTAACGGACGCCCGGGGAGCGCTCGGAGTCCCCTTCCAACCGCCCCGAGCCCGACCCAGTTCCCTGCGCGGCCACGCAGCGCATCGACAGGAGAGACCCTCGTGCCGAAGTCACGTATCCGCAAGAAGGCCGACTACACGCCGCCGCCGGCGAAGCAGACGACCGCCCTCAAGCTGACCAGCCGCGCCTGGGTCGCGCCCGTGATGCTGACCCTGTTCCTGATCGGCCTGGCCTGGATCGTCGTGTTCTACGTCACCGACGGCCAGCTGCCCATCGACGATCTGCGCAACTGGAACATCGTGGTGGGCTTCGGCTTCATCGCCGCCGGATTCGGCGTCTCGACGCAGTGGAAGTAGCGTCCGGCAGGGCTCACCGCCCACTGGACCAAGCCCTGCCCGGAGCTGCCCGACAGCTCCGGGCAGGGCTGTCGTCAGCTCTGGGCAGGACTGTCCACCGAGTTATCCACAGGCGTTTCCACAGCGTGGGGAAAAGAAACGACGATCTGTGGATAACCCATCGAACGTTGACGCCCCCGCAACAGAAACACCAGTAACCGAATGCTTGTTCGCAAGTCCCTGACCTGGGGAAACGCCAATCAGTGACATCGGGCACAGATGTTCTCGCACTGTGTGCACAAGATCCGCCACATGCTGTGGACAACTTGCACTCAGGCGAGCTGGGCCGTCCTCACCAGGGTCATCAACACGACTGCGGCAAGAACCAGTGCACAGGTCCCGTACTGGATCAGCGCCCGCCGCTCCCGCGGGGCATGAACCATGGCGTACCCGATCACGACACCGGCTACGAGCCCTCCGATATGAGCCTGCCAGGCGATGTTGCTCCAGCCGAAGGTGAAGATCAAGTTGATCACCAGCAGGACGATGATCGGCCGCATGTCGTAGTTGAGCCGGCGCACCAGGACCGCGGTCGCGCCGAACAGCCCGAAGATGGCGCCGGAGGCACCGAGCGAGGCCGTGGATCCCGAGGCCAGCAGATAGGTCAGCGCACTGCCCGCCAGACCCGAGATCAGATAGAGCGCGAGATAGCGGGCCCGGCCGAGGGCCTGCTCGAGCGGGCCACCGAGCCACCACAGACTGAGCATGTTGAAGGCGATGTGCCAGATCTCCTCGTGCGTGAACATCGAGGTGACCAGGCGGTACCACTCGCCCTCGGCGACACCCTCGGTGGGAGAGAACGGCGCTGGGGGCCGGGCCCCGATCAGCACGAGATGGCCCAGCAGCGACGACCAGACATGCACCGCGATGAACACCGCGACATTGATCCCGAGAAGGATCTTGGTGACCAGCCGGGGGTCCGCGGCGATGGTGCCGCCCGCGATCGTGCGGGGCATGGAGGTCGTGGGTGCGTGGCCGGTGCCCGAGCCTCCGCGGACGCATTCGGGGCACTGGAACCCGACCGAGGCGCTGATCATGCACTCGGGGCAGATCGGACGCTCGCAGCGGGTACAGCGAATGCCGGTCTCGCGGTCCGGGTGGCGATAGCAGACGAGGACGCCATGGGTGTCCTGCGGGCTGCCGGCAGCCTGGTCGTCCATGAGATCCCCTAGGTCGTGTGGAAAAGCCCCGCCCCGCTCATCCTTACGGATGAGCGGGGCGTTTGGTTCCCTCTGGGGGGCTTGCGCACTCCTCGGGGACAGGGCCGTCCTCAGCCCTCGCGGATCTCGACCGACTCGATGACGACGTCATTGAGCGGACGGTCGGTACGCGGGTTGGTCTGCGCGGCCGCGATGGTGTCGATGACCTTCTGGCTCGCGGCGTCGGTGACCTCACCGAAGATGGTGTGCTTGCGGTTCAGCCACGCCGTCGGAGAGACGGTGATGAAGAACTGCGAGCCGTTGGTGCCCGGACCGGCGTTGGCCATCGCCAGCAGGTAGGGCTTGTCGAAGCGCAGGTCCGGGTGGAACTCGTCCTCGAACTGGTAGCCGGGACCGCCGGTGCCGTTGCCCAGCGGGTCCCCGCCCTGAATCATGAAACCACTGATCACCCGATGGAAGACCGTGCCGTCGTAGAGCTTGGCCGTGGACTTCGCCCCGGTCTCCGGGTGCGTCCACTCCCGCTCGCCCTTGGCGAGCTCGACGAAGTTCTTGACGGTGATCGGCGCCTGGTTCGCGAAGAGCCGGACCTCGATGTTGCCGTTGTTGGTCTTCAGGGTGGCGTAGAGCTGGTCAGCCACGGTGTGCCTTCCGTTGTCTTTCCGTAACGCCCTGATCCTCGCACGGACGGGGCGCACAGTCGCCCGACGCCCGTCCACAGGGGCAACAGGGCCGAACAGCTTGCGGAAACCGGGTGAGTGCCGCCGCGACGGGGGCACTCGGCAACGATCCGTGGCATTGTCGACGACTAGCTCCCGTTCCCCCGCATTCATCCGTTATTGCACTCGATCAATGCCATCGGCACCCGTATGCCCGCCCGCACATGCCCAGCGTCGACGCGGGAGGCATGATCCGTAAAAGGGTGGACAGTCGAAAAACGTACGCCACCGAGGAGGAGGAACCGTGACCCGCATCGAAAGCGTGCGCGCCGCGACTGATTCGGCAAAGGACAGCGTGCTGCACGCCGCGGACGTGGTGGCGCCCTACGCCGACACAGCCAAGGTGAAGGCCGCACACTACGCGCAGGAGGCACGCGTACGGCTGGCGCCCAAGGTGACCCAGGCCGCAGGGCATGCTCTTGTCCAGTACGGCACCCATGTCCAGCCGTACCTGGAACAGGCTCGCACCCATGTGCCGTCGAAGGTCGACCTGACCGCCCATGAGGCCGCCGCCCGCACCCGCAAGGTCGCCCAGCAGGCGGCGGACTACTCCCGGCCGAGGCTCGAGCAGGCCAGGGCTGCCGCCGGCCCGGCGAAGGACGAGGCGGCGGCGCGCAGCGCGGCGGTGCTGGCCGCCCTGCGCGGTCAGGTATCGGCCCAGCAGATCCAGAAGCTGGTCCGCAAGCAGCAGCGGCGCGCGAAGGCCGGCCGTGCCGCGAAGGTGATCGTCGTCCTGGGTGCCGTTGCCGGCGGTGCCTTTGCCGCCTGGAAGTGGTGGGACAAGCAGGCCAACCCGGACTGGCTGGTGGAGCCGCCGCCCGCGACCGATGCCCGGGAGTCCGGCACGCTGACGTCGGTGGACGGCAGTCGCGGAGCCACGCTCGACCCCGAGGTCCGGGCGAAGGAGGCCGAGGAGGAGGCCAAGCGCGACGAATAGCCGTAGGTCTGTCCGCGCGCGGCGGCACGCCCGCCTGCGGCATGAACAGCCCGGTGGGGCAGGAGAGTTCGGCATCTCCTGCCCCACCGGGCTGTTTCACGTGAAACAGGTCCCCGGAGCGGCGAACGGAAGCCGGGCGACGGGAAGCCGGGACCGGGGGCAGGGGGCAGGGAAACGGGGTCGACGGACAAAACCCCCCCCGCCTACGTTTCCGCAGGTGGGAGGGGCTTCCTTGTGGAGCCTAGGGGAGTCGAACCCCTGACATCTGCCATGCAAAGACAGCGCTCTACCAACTGAGCTAAGGCCCCGTGGGCAAAGCGTCCACCAGGAAGAAGGACATCCGGGTGGGCGCCGGAACTAGAGTACCGGGTCACCCGGGGGGTTCCGCAAAAAGGATTGGGGGTCCCCGCGACCGACCACTCTCCGTAAGATGCTCGGCGTGGTTCGCTACAGCGAAGCACGGTTCTTGGGGAAGCGATGGGGAGACGCAATGGACGCCGCACAGCAGGAAGCCACCGCAAGAGCGCGGGAACTGCAGCGGAACTGGTACGGGGAGCCACTGGGGGCGCTCTTCCGTAAGCTCATAGACGACCTCGGCCTCAACCAGGCTCGTCTCGCGGGGGTGCTGGGACTGTCCGCTCCGATGCTGTCGCAGCTGATGAGCGGCCAGCGGGCGAAGATCGGCAACCCTGCTGTGGTCCAGCGGGTACAGCTGCTGCAGGACCTGGCGGGACAGGTCGCGGACGGAAGCGTCAGCGCGGCCGAGGCGACCGAGCGCATGGAGGAGGTCAAGAAGTCGCAGGGCGGCTCGGTACTCAGCAACACCACACAGACGACAAGTGGTTCGGGGGCGCCCACGGTCAAGCGGGTGGTGCGCGAGATCCAGTCTCTGCTGCGCTCGGTGGCGGCCGCCGGTGACATCATCGACGCCGCCGACACCCTCGCCCCGACCCACCCCGAACTGGCAGAGTTCCTCCGGGTCTACGGCGCCGGCCGCACCTCCGACGCGGTCACGCACTACCAGTCCCACCAGAGCTGAGGCCCCGGCCGCCGGAGGGGGGCCGGCGGCCGGAAACGCGGGAGGGGCAGCCGGGGGGGCCGAACCACTCGTCACGGGGAAGCAGCCGAGGGAAAGCAGTCGGCGTGAGGCAGAAGGGGTAGGGCAGGGCCAGGCACGGCACCGCTGGGGGAGGAGCGACGCACAGCCATGGGTGAGGTCTTTGCCGGCCGGTACGAACTGGCCGACCCGATCGGGCGCGGAGGTGTCGGTGCCGTCTGGCGTGCCTGGGACCACCGTCGCCGCCGCTACGCGGCCGCCAAGGTCCTGCTGCAGAGCGACGCCCACTCCCTGCTCCGTTTCGTGCGCGAGCAGGCCCTGCGGATCGACCACCCCCATGTACTCGCCCCGACCAGCTGGGCCGCCGACGACGACAAGGTTCTGTTCACCATGGACCTGGTCGCCGGCGGTTCGCTGGTCCACCTCATCGGCGACTACGGTCCCCTGCCGCCGGTGTTCGTCAGCACCCTGCTCGACCAGCTCCTGGCGGGACTCACCGCGGTGCACACGGAAGGCGTCGTCCACCGCGACATCAAGCCCGCCAACATCCTCCTGGAGGCCACCGGCACGGGCACGCCACGGCTGCGGCTGTCCGACTTCGGCATCGCCATGAGGCTCGGAGAGCCCCGCCTGACCGAGACCGACCTGGTGGTGGGCACGCCCGGCTATCTCGCGCCGGAACAGATGATGGGCTCCGAACCGGACTTCCCCGCAGACCTGTTCGCCGTGGGCCTGGTCGCGCTGTATCTGCTGGAGGGTGCCAAACCGGACGCCAAGGCCCTCATCCAGTACTTCGATGAGCACGGGACGCCCGGCGCTCCCCAGGGCGTCCCCGAGCCGCTGTGGCAGGTCGTGGCGACACTGCTGCAGCCGGACCCGCAGGCACGGTTCCGTACGGCCACGGGGGCGCGCAAGGCCTTGGCGGCTGCCAGGGAGCTGCTCCCGGAACCCGGCCCCGACGACGAAGTGATCGAGGTCTTCGACCAACTCGGCCCGCTTCCCCCGGGCTTCGGCCTCGACGGCCCGCTGAAGGCGGCCCTGGGCGTGCGTTCGGGCCGGGGCCGTCCCGAAGTGGAGGGTCACCATCCGAAGCACGAGGAGACGGGCCGCCCGGGGGACGCCCGCCCAAGAGACCCCCGCCCAAGAGACCTCGGACCGGCGGGTGCCGGACCGGCAAGCCCGATGCTTCAGCCCTTAGGCGGAGGCGACAGCACTCCGGCGTCACCCGGTTCGTCCTCCCTGGGCAGCGGTACCACTTCCACCGACCCCCGCCAGAGCACCGCCCCGGCACCACATTCCGCCCCCCACACCACCCGGACACCCGCCTCCGGCCCCGATACCGTCCCCCCTCCGGCACCGTCCGTCCCGCCGCAGCCGTCCTCCATGTCGGACACCGGCAGCTTCCACCTGCCACCGCCCCAGGCCACCGTCGCGCCCTCCCCCGCGCCCGCGCACGCTCCGCCCCATCACACCCACACGCCACCGGCACAGACACCGTTACCGGCACAGCATCAGGTGCCGGGGCTGCCCCAGCCGTCGTACAACACGCAGCCGCAGGCCGCCCACGCCGGCCACGTGTCCTACGTATCCCCTCACGACCCCACCCACCCTCTGCACTCCCCCCTGCCCCAGCCGTCCACGCATCCCCGCCCCGCGTCGCACCGCGCCGATCCCTCCACGGCCGAATACACCGCCGGGGTCCCTGAGGCCCCGTCTCAAGGCAGGGCAGGTCCCCGGCACGGAGCGGGCAGCCGACGCCGTCGCCGCCCCGGCCCTCCCGCGCGGGTGGCCGTCCCTCTCCTGCTCCTGGCCCTGGCCTGCTACGCCGTGGGGTTCTGGGCGCTCACCCGAATCTGAAGCTCTGCCGCCCTGCCACCCTGCCACCCTGTGGACTGTCGTCCCAGGAGCTGCCTCCCTAGGGCCTGTCCGGGGAGACGGTTCTCCGCCGAGCCGCCATGGTCCACACCCCGAGGCCCACCAGCAGTGCGCTGCCGGTGCCGATACCGCCCACCGCGAGCGCCGTCATCACGGTGTCGTCGTTCGCTGCCCGACCCGCCGCCTGCCCGTCCGCCACCGCCTCGTGGTCCTGTTCACCGGCCGCGAAGACGTCCGACGGCACGGGCTCCCCCACGTATCGGGGCCCGTCCTGTGCCGTCCCGCTCACGCGTACCCGCAGCGTCAGCGGGACGGGCCCGTCGCCGAAGTCCTCCGCGACCTTCTCCGCGAGGTGCGCGACGAGGTAGTACGAGCCTGCGAAACGCATCGCCGCGACCTGGCTGTTGGGTGCATGCCGATTGGCGTACGCGACGTGGGGCAGCGGGGGGAGGCTGCTCGACTTCTGCCTGCCGTCGTAGCCGGTGCCCACGTCCGCGACATGTCCGCGTACGGGGTTGTAGAGGTCCATGTCCAGGGCGGCGGGGACGAATCCGGTACCACCCGAGCTCGAACTGCCCAGTTCGGCGGTGGCGCTGACCTGCCGGCCCCACCCGACCGGGACCTTGTAGAAGAGCGTTTGGCCGGGCCGGATGTCGTCTCGCCAGACTCCCTCACCGAGAGGGGTGGCCTCGGTGAAACCGGCGCCGCCGGCACGCCGTCGGGCTTCCCCGGCGACGGGATCGGGCGAGGCGGAGTTCCACGTGTCCGGCGCGGTCGTCGCTCCGGTCTGCGCCGGCCGCGGTTCCGACACGGTGGTGAGCTCCAGCTCCCAGGCATCGGGGGAGGCGCCCTTCCCGTCCGGATCCGCGCGTTCGACGGTCACGTAGTACGTAGCGGCGTCCTTGCAGAGGGACCGCCTGGGAGAGATCTCGCGCACGACCCACGCGGCGACCGGGTGCGGGCTGGCGGCAGCGCCGAAGGTCACCGTGTCCACGTCACAGGAGCGGCCGTCACCGTCCTGTACGGACACCTTGACGCCGTCGATGACAGCGGCGCTGCTGCCGCCCGGCGGGACGGCGGTGGCGGCGACATAGACGTCCGAGGTGTCGTCGAGTTCCAGGCGGTAGTGGACCGGGCCGCTCGGCGGGAGGGTGCTCCGGTAGGTGCGGCCGGTCTCCAGCCGTACGGCGTCGGCGGTGCTCAGGGCTCCTTCGACCCGCGACGCACCCTCATCGAAGGCATACGTCCCAAAAACCCCTGCGGCGGCTGCCTCCTGCCCCGCGGGCAGGCCCGGCACGCCCATCATCAGCACCGCCGTGAGCGTCACCACTCCCGCGCGTCCGGCCGCCGAGGTCCGGCCGCTCCTCCCCGCCCGCGCACGCCGTCCCCACGCAGTACACCACCGTGCCCTCGTACACCACCGTGCCCTCACGCGCCACTCCTCGTCGTCACCGGACGCCGCACCGTGACCATCCTGCCCCGCGGACAAGGTCCGTCGGCAAGGCCCCACCACACACAAAACCCCGACCGCGAGCGCGGCCGGGGTCTGTTCAGCGTCGTATGTCGGTACTCACGAACCCGTGGGCACGGAGTCAGTCGCCTCCGTCCACAGATCCTGCTCGGCGCGATCCGCCTGGATCTGGCGGTACACGAGGAGCCCGCCGATGGCGGCCAGTGCGACCAGGAGAAGCTTCTTCACCGCGCGACCTCGTCTTTCTTGACGTAGGGGACCTCTGGCGCCCGACTATACACACCGGCCGAGACCGATCGGTGACCTGCGTCGGCCCGTCAACTCCCCTCCTGAACTGCGCAGTCGAAGCAGGAACATCGGCCGGACCGGAGGGTGAGCACCCCCGCACGTTCGGTGATTTCGGCCATCTCCCTCCACGATCTTCCGCTTTTCTCCCCTCTTGCGCCCATCCGGGTGGTGTTCATCTGAACATCGACGCGCCACGTACGGAGGTCCACCACTTCGCGGCCCGCATACACATCATGAGGAAAGTACGCAAATCGCCCGACCCGAAAGTGAGGGGCCATGGCCCGGAACAAGGTCATGAAGCTGTGGACCGCCATCATCACCGCCTTCCTCGCGCTGTGCACGGCGCTCGGATTCGTCACCACGACCGCCTCAGCGGCCGTACCCCGGACCGATACGACGCGCAACAGCAAGAGCGCCCCGGACGTGACGGCGCCGGCGACGTCCATCCGACCCTGGTCCCATGTGAGGGCCCTGCCTCCCACGATGAAACAGCGCATCCGCGCGGAGGCCCACGGCGCATCCCCCGGCTGCCGCCACCGCCCGCTCGCGAACCCGGCCCCAGCCCCCGTCCTTGATCCGGCCGCCTCCGCACCCCGCTCCGACGACGACTCCCCGTCCCCGGCGGAACCCCTCAAGGGCCGCCTCCCGCTCCAACGCTGAGCCCCCGCGGCCAACGCTGAGCCCCCGGATCCCCACAGCGCCCCTCCCGTGCCGTTCCGGCTCCCCCGAAGTCCCGGCGAACTCGCGTACAGCCCCACGGCACGCGAAAAACAGCCCGGCAGCTCGAACACGAGCAGCCGGGCTTCCCCATGCCCATGCCCACGCCCACGCCCACGCCCACGCCCACGCCCACGCCCACCGGGTCATCGGATCATCGGGGTTCAAGGGTCCAGCACACTCACCGGTCTTCTGCCACAACGGCGAAGGACGCAAAGAAAGACATCCAAGCCACGCCCCACGACGGGACGGGACGAGGGGGATGAGTCCTGGCGGAACAGGGCCGTCACGACCGCATCGGCCACGACCACCGCCACGCCGCCCGATGCCGGCCACAGACGCCCCACCCCGCCAAGGAATGAGCCGAATGAGCCCCTCCGGCCACACCGCACACGGCACACGGCACCGCAGACGAAAGCCCCGGAAACACCGAGGCCCCCGGTCACATTGACCGAGGCCCCCGGTCACATTGACCGGGGGCCTCGCAATGATGTGGGGCTAACAGGATTTGAACCTGTGGCCTCATCCTTATCAGGTCGATCATGCGGTGTTGACCACATCGGTCAACGCGCTCTGTGCCTCGCCTGATCGTCCACTGCGGTCCGGCCTGGATCACTGCTGTTCGCGTTTGTTGGTGTCAGGCGCTGATGTCAGCGCGGGGTGGCAGCCTTGACAGATCCGGCTCGGTGCTCCGTGAGAACGGCGCATCTGAGTACCTGTACTCATGTGCAGTGCCCGTTGTAACAGCATGCTGGCCGCGTGTACTTAGGAGATCTTCACCTGAAGACGGGACGGCAGTGGGCATGAGACAGGCGAATGAGCCGTCAGCCGGCCAACAGATCGGGGTCAGCGTGGCGCTACTCGTCATCGACCTCATGGTCATCGCTTGGATGGTGTACGGCTATGGGATAGCGGGATGGGCCGACGGCTACGAAAGCGATAGCGCCAGTCCGTCGAGTGCGTCACGGGTGGCGTCGCAGGCATCGTGGCTCCTGGGAGGCGGCGCAGTGCTCACAGGCGGTGGCCTCCTCGCCCTGGGATGGCGTATTCCTGGCGTCGTGCAGTTGGTTGTCCTCGGGGGCGGGGCGACGCTGTTCTCTTCTGCCAGTGGATAGCGTGAGCCTGCCGAACCAGAGATTCCCACCACTCGCCCCAGCGCCCATCCCGTCCGCCGTCGACCCACACACCGTGGAGCGGGCGTGGTTCAGGGCGTCAAGGTGGAGCGCGCCACTGTACGAACGACCTTGACGCCCTGGGCCGCGTCTGCTCGGCTCTGCCTGGGTCGACGGTGGACGGGATGGGAGCACCCCGCGCACGCCACAACGTGCCGGCACTCGGCAACGGCGCCTCCTCCATCCCGGTGCCGGCCGATCCCCCGCCGGAGGCATCATCTTGTGGCCGCGGATGAGGTCTGACCCTTGCCCGCTTGCACGCAGCGCGCCGCCGGGCGGGGCCGCCGCTGGCGAAGACAGAGCGGCGGCCCCGCCGACAAGGCGGCGCGCGCCCGCGCCGTGCGCGGGCCTTGATGAGGTAGAGAAACCTGTAACAACTGGCTCGGCGTCCGTGGGATCTCGTGCCTTCGAGCCTCAAGCGGAGGGCGTGCCCGTAGTAAGGAGCCGGCTCGTGAAGCCGCTTTGGCACAGTCGCTCGTATGCCTCGATGATGTCGCCCGGTACCGGCTGGCTGACCATGAACCCCTGCGCCGGATAGATCATCAGCCGCTGAAGCGCGCCCATCAGCATGTCGATCACCAAACGAGCGTCACCGATGGAGTCGACGTACTCGTCCAACGTCATCGGAGTGGAAGCGCTCACGAACTCAACTTCGGGCCAGAGCTTGCATGCGGTGGCGTACGCTCGCCGCTCCTCGTACGGCTTGCTGATCAGGAGGACAGAGGACACGTCGACGCCGGCCTCTTCCAACAGGTCTCGGGAGAAGCGGATGTTCTCACCCGTGTTGCGGGCGCGGGGTTCAACAAGCACGGCTGAGCTGGGGACGCCAAGCTCAAGGGCCCGCTCCTGGTAGTGGACGGCTTCGCCCCGCGGCATGCGGTCCCGCGTCGTAGGACTGGTGGCTCCGGTGAACACGAGCAGTGGAGCCATGCCGCGCTTGTACAGGTCCACCGCCGTGTCGGCGACCCCCAGATCGTGGCTGCCGAGACCGATGGCGACCGAGCAAGGCCGAAGCGAATGGCCCATCTGGTGGTACTCCCACAGGCGCCGCGCATCTGCCCAATCCTGCGTCGAGATCACTGCTGACCTTCCCTGTCCTTCGCCGAGTCCGGCACCTTGAAGTCGTACTCCCAGGCAAAGCGTGAAGCCGCGTGTACCCCGATGGCGAACTCCACCACTGTGCCTGACGCCGTATAGGTGGTCCGGTGCAGCTCCACAACCGGTTCGCCCGGTGGCAGTTGAAGCAGCTTCACTTCATCCGGCGTGGGAGCACGGGCATAGAGTTCTTCCTTCATGTGATCGATCTCGTAACCCGCGTCGTACAGCACGCGAAATCCTCCGCCCCGGCCGGCTGGTCCTGGTGTGGGGTCCACCAGGCGCGTGCCTTCCACGTGTTCGGGACGGTAGTAGCTGGTCAGCGTGTGCGTAGGCTGCTCACCTTCCTTCACCAGCCGCGCGCGTGCGTAGACCTCGGCACCCACCGGCAAGTCATGCGCGGCGGCCACCTCTGCCGGCGCTTCAACAAGGCTGATCGTCTGGGTCTGCTCGTTGCGGCGATACCCGCGCCCGGAGGCCACCCTGTCCGCGATGAACGCCACCTCGTCGCCGTCCCGCCACTTGGCTTTGTCGTAACGGGCGATGCCGAGTCGTTTGAGCGGTACTTGCTGTCGCACGACCGTGCCGTGCCCCCGTGACGAGGTGACCAGGCCCTCGGCTTCCAGTGCCTTGTATGCGGCATGGACGGTGGACTTTGAACCCTCGCCGGCCTCGACAAGCTCTCTGATGTGCGGCAACTGCTGGCCCGGTGCGTAGTCACCCCTCTTGATCTGCTCAGCCAGCCTGTCAGCCAGTTCTCGCCACTTGGGCGCCATCTCGAACCCCTCTCTACGGACCCCAGTCAAACACAGTCCCAGGACTGTTGACAGTCCTAGGACTGCGGTGCAATATCTCTCTCAAGCGCTCGCAGTCCTAGGACAGCGGGCTCCGGGAGCCTTCTTTGGGCTGCCCGACGTCCACGCAGGGAGAAGTCATGCCGTCCTTCAAGATCGACCTTTCGTCCGCCATCGTGTTCGTGGCGACTGCCCCGGTGCCGAAGCTGGTCAACCAGAAGACCGGAGAGCGGGCCGTCGACCGGGAGACCGGTGCGGGTCTGTCGACCGTGGGCCTGCTCGTCTCGGACGAGGGCGAGGGCAACCTCTACCAGGTCACCATCCCGGAGACCGGTTTCCCCGAGGGTCTGGCGCCGGGCATGTCGGTGCGGGTGGTCGGGCTCAAGGCCCGTGACTGGGAGAACGAGTTCAACGGCCAGAAGCGGCACGGCATCTCGTTCCGCGCGGTCGCGATCACTGCGGCGGCCTGATCATGGCTGACCTGACGATGTGGCTGGAGGCCACGGGAGCCATGGCGGGCGCCGGCGGGATCGGCTACGCCAAGGCACGGGCCCCGCGGGTGTACTGGTCGTTGGTCGGGATGCCGCTCACCTGGGGCCGCTTCGTCTTCTCCTACCGCTCGACGATGGACGTGTGCGGGCTGACGGTGCAGCCGTCCGGCCTGCGGGCGTTCATGACCCGCAACGTCGCCCGCCGCGAGGTGCAGCCGGTGCCCCCGAAGATCCGCCGCATCCGGCCCACCTCAACCGGTCTGCGGGCCACGCTGCGGCTCCCGGCCGGTCTGGAGCCCGCCGACGTGGCCGCCTCCTCCGAGCGGCTGCGCCACGCCTGGGGGGTGCACTCGGTGACCGTGGTGGAGACCGGGCCCGGTTTCGTCGAGCTGCGCATGACCGGCTACGACGTGCTGCGCCGGGTGCGTATGCCGCGCAACGCCGCACCGCGTGACCTGGTGGTGCCGGTGGCGCTGCGGGAGGACGGGACCGCCTTCGAGCGGGATTACCGCAAGGCCCCCATGGCGCTCACGTTGGGCGCGAACCACTCGGGCAAGTCGATGTATCAGCGCAACCTGATCAAGGGGTTGGCGCAGTTGCCGGTGGCGCTGGTCGGCATCGACTGTAAGCGCGGGGTGGAACAATCCGCGTTCGCTGCTCGGCTGTCGGCGCTGGTCACCACCCCCGACGATGCCGCCTCGCTGCTGGCCGTCCTGGTGGCGGAGATGGAAGACCGCTTCGACCTGCTCAGCCGGCACGGCGTCTCCGACGTGTGGGAGCTGCCCGAGCACCTGCGCCCGGTGCCGTTCGTCGTCCTGGTCGACGAGGTGGCGGAACTGTTCCTGATCTCCTCGAAGAGGGACGAGGAACGCCGCGAGCGGATCGTGACCGCGTTGATCCGGCTGGCGCAGATGGCCCGTGCGGTCGGCATCTACCTGGAGATCTGCGGGCAGCGCTTCGGCTCCGACCTGGGCAAGGGCGCCACCATGCTCCGTGCCCAGCTCACCGGCCGTGTCGTGCACCGGGTCAACGACAAGCAGACCGCCGAAATGGGCCTGGCCGACGTGGCCCCGGACGCGGTCACCGCCGCCGGCCTGATCCCGATGGAACGCCCCGGGACCGCGGTCGCGGTGGACCCTGCGGGCGGCTGGTCGAAGATCCGCACCCCGCATACCTCCCGCGCGGAAGTGGTGGCGGCCTGCCGGGAGTTCGCCCACCTGGTCCCGGACTTCCCCGCCCTCGACCCGTTCCGCCCCAACGTGCCCACCGAGGCGCCGACGGCCGTTCCCTCGCTGGTCAAGCCCCGCCCGGTCACCGACTGACCGCCGGGACCGGGCGGCGGCTGGATACCGCTGACCGCCCGTCCCCGGCCCAACCCCCCTCGAAGGGAGGTGCCCCATGCTCCGCTCGATCCGCATCGACGCCGTGCTCGTCCAAGCCGTCATCGCCGGCGCGCTGTCCTTCGCCCACCTGCACGACCTGGCCGAAGCCGCCGGACAGACCGGCTGGAAAGCCTGGGCCTATCCGGTCTCCGTCGACCTGCTCCTGGTCGCCGCCTGGAGCCGACTGCGCACGGCCCGCCGGGACCGCTCGGCCTGGACCTGGTTCGTGATCGCCCTGTTCGCCTCCCTCGGCGCGAACATCGCGACCGCCGGGCTCCTCGACCTGCACCACGTGCCCGACTGGCTGCGCATCCTCGTCGCCGGCTGGCCCGCCCTGGCCTTCCTCGGCGGAACCCTGCTGGTCCACACCCCCGCCGCCAAGCCGACTCCCACGCAGCCCGTGGACGACGCACCGGCAACACCGCCGGAAGTCGACGTGACCCGCACCGACACCCCCGAGCCGGTTCCGGCACCCGCCGCACCGGAACTGACCCCGGCGCCGCCTCAGCCCACTGAGATGCCCACGGTCCCGGTCGCGTTGCTGGACCACGCCCGGAAGATCGCCGACGCACATCAGGCGTCCACCGGCACCCCGATGCCCGCCGACACACTCTCGGCCCGGCTCGGCCTGCCCGCACCGATGACCAACGCGATCGCCGCCCAACTCCAGCTCACCTGACCCGCGAAGGAGAACCACCCATGCGCCCATCGATCGAATCCGCATTACGACAGTCCGCGGAACTCACCCGGAACAACCAGTTGGTCAAGGCCGTGGAGGTCGCCGAAGCCGCCATCAGCCGGGCCGACGGCTACGAGCACGCCGAGATCCAGCAGTGGCTCACCGACCACACCGACGACTTCGTCGGACGGGAGGACTGACCCATGAGCGTGTACCGCCGCTTCCGCAACCGCATCCGCATCGGCCCCGTACAGGTCGCCACCTACTACGACGGCCGGGGCCGGGAGATGCACACCGCCGCCTGCACCGCCCCGCGCTGCGGATTCTCCGCCGACTACCACGACCGCTCCGCCGCCGAACTCGCCGCCCGCACCCACCGCTGCAAGGCATAGGAGGACACCGCGCCATGGACGTTCCCCTCTGGCTCGCCCTGATCGTCGTCGGCTGGCTCGGCGTCAAGCTCATCCGCCCGCCCTGGTGGCTGATCGCCGTGCTCCTCCTCGGCGGCTACCTCCTCGCCGACAGCCTCTTCGCCCCGGTCATCGACACCGCCGTCAAGTAACGCCCTGAAAGGAGATCCGCCCGTGCTCCGGCCCAAGCCCCCGACCATGCCCCAGCCCACCGGCCACCTCACCCCGCCCGCGGTCGTCGTCCAGCCGACCAGCATCACCCCCGGTACTCCGACCCCGCCGCCGGCCCCGATCGCCCCGGTCCCGGCCTCGACCCGGCCCACGGTCCAGCTCACGCCCGGTACCGCGCTCGCCCTCGTCGGCGGCGGCACCGCCGTCGTCCTGGTCGTCGGCGCGGTCCTGGTCTCCATGCTCCTCGCCATCGCCGTCACCGCCACCTCGGTCGCCGTCTGCGCCGTCGTCCTCCGCTCGCTGCTCAACGCCGAAAGGAAGCACTGACATGGGCCTCTTCAGCCGCAAGACCACCAACGCGCCGGCCAACCCGGAGATGACGGAGCTGGGCCGCGAGTACGCCATCGCCAAGCGCCACGGCGACCGCAAGGCCGTGGGCCGGATCACCCGGCAGATCGGCACGTCCGGCATGAGCAAGGACGACCGGGACGCCTTCGAGCAGGGCCGCCGGGCCTACGACGCCATCCCGCCCGTTCCCGGGTTCCGCCGCAACCGCCGCCGCTGAACGGCCCCCGGAGCGGCCTCGGTCGCCAAACTTCCGCCGCTCCGGGCGCCTGCACCCCCATCCAGATCCAACGGACCCGAAAGGGAGATCCCATGATGCCCCAGCGCACCCGGACCACGCGCGTCTGCCGCGCCTGCGACGGCTTCCCCATCGTCGCCATCACCACCGGCACCCGCCACACCGACGGCACCCGCACCACCCTCCGCATCACCTGCCCGACCTGCCAGGGCACCGGCCACACCGCCGCCCCCGCCATCGGCCTCGTCCGGTTCGGGAAGTGACCGAGTGACCGACACCGCCACCGCGGCGGGCCTGGACCCGGCCACCCTCGCCGATGTGCTGAGGCTGGCCGGGTCCACCGGCTTCGACCGCATACAGGAGCAGATCCGCCGCACCGGCGGCTGCACCGACCCGATCCACCTGATGGGCTCGACCGTCACCCGCGACGCCGCCACCGGGCAGGTGCTGCACTCCTACTCGACCGACACCGAGCCCGGCGGACGCCTCCGCCTCGCCTGCGGCAACCGCCGGGCCTCCCGCTGCCCGGCCTGCGCCTGGACCTATGCGGGCGACACCTACCACCTCATCCGCGCCGGCCTCGTCGGCGACCCCGACAAGGGCACCCCGCACACCATCCGGGACCACCCGCGCGTGTTCGCCACCCTCACCGCCCCCTCGTTCGGCCCGGTCCACAACCGGCCCGGCAACCGGCCCTGCCGCTGCGGCACCCATCACACCGAGGACGCCCCCGAGCTGGGCACCCCGCTCGACCCCGACACCTACGACTACGCGGGCGCCGTGCTGTGGAACAACCACGCCTCCGAGCTGTGGCGCTACTTCACGATCTACCTCCGCCGCGAGATCGCAAAGCGGGCCGGGCTCACCCAGAAGGCAGCGCGCGAAGCCTCCCGCGTCTCCTTCGGCAAGGTCGCCGAGTACCAAAAGCGCGGGGCCGTGCACTTCCACGCCGTGATCCGCTTCGACGGACCCGACGGGCCCGACGACCCGCCGCCGGCCTGGGCCACCCTCGATCTCCTCACCGATGCCATCCACGCAGCCGCCGCCCGCGCCGAAGTCGACGTACCCACCGCCGGGGACCAACCGGCCCGCACCCTGCGCTGGGGCACACAGCTCGACGTACGCCCGATCCGGGCCTTCGGCGACGGCGAAGAGATCAGCGAACAGGCGGTCGCCTCCTACGTCGCCAAGTACGCCACCAAGGCCGCCGAAACCACGGGCACCGTCGACCGCCGCATCGGCAACAAGGAGGCCCTGATCCTGCTCGGCGTACCCAACCACCCCCGCCGGCTGATCGAGGCATGCCTGGACCTGCACGCGCTCTACCCGGACCGCAAGCTCCGCAACTGGGCCCACATGCTCGGCTTCCGCGGCCACTTCTCCACCAAGTCGCGCAGCTACTCCACCACCCTCGGCGCCCTCCGCCAGACCCGCGCCGACTACCGCGCCACCCAGCAACGCCAAGCCCTCGGCCTGCCCGACCCCGACGACGAAGAGGCGACCACTCTGACCCTCGCCCACTGGACCTACGCCGGCCACGGCCACACCCCCGGCGAATCCTGGCTCGCTGCCAACATCCGCCGCGACATCCAACTCAACCGCGAAACCGCCCGCGAGGAACTACCCGCCCTGCTCGACCTGGAAGGAGCCGCCACATGACCACCGCCGCCCCCGAACTGCTGACCGTGCCCGAGGTCATGGCGCGGCTCAAGGTAGGCCGTACCAAGGTCTACGACCTGATCCGCACGCATCGCCTCGTCTCCATCAAGGTCGACGGGTGCCGTCGCATCCCGGATCACGCGGTCCGCGACTTCATCACCGGGCAGATCGGAGAGGCTGCCTGATGGCAAAGCGACGGCCCAACGGCGGTGGCACGATCACCAAGCGGTCCGACGGTCGCTACCAGGGCGCCGCGTACGTGACCGACACGGACGGCAACCGGGTCCGCAAGTACGTGTACGGCCGGACCTGGGACGAAGCGAACGAGAAGCTCGGCAAGCTCCAGGACCAGGAGCGCAACGGCGTCCCCGTGCCGTCCCGGTCCTGGACGCTCGGCGAGTGGCTGTCCTACTGGCTCGAGCACATCGTCGCTCCGGAGCGCGAGCACAACACGTACGTCAAGTACGAGTCCAAGGTTCGCCTCTACCTGCTGCCGCACCTCGGGAAGAAACCACTGGTCAAGCTCACTCCGGCGCAGATCCGCGTCTTCATGGCCGCGCTGAGGCGTGAGAAGGTCGGCGCCTCCGCCCGCTTCGAGGTCCTGCGCGTTCTCCGCAACGCCCTCAACCGGGCGATCCGCGAGGAGCTGGTGACGCGTAACGTCGCGCTCCTGGTCGACATGCCCAAGGTCACCAAGGACAAGGTCAAGGCGTGGAACGCGCGGGAAGCGATCGTCTTCCTTCGCTCGGTCCGTGCCCACCGGCTCTACGCGGCCTGCGTCCTCGTCCTGGTCCTCGGCCTGCGACGGAGCGAGGTGCTCGGGCTTCGCTGGCAGGACATCGACTTCGAGGCCGGCCAGTTCACCCCGGTCAAGCAGGTGCAGCGGGTCAAAGGCGTGGGCCTGGTCCTCAAGGACCTCAAGACGGAGTCCTCACAGGCGGTGCTCCCGCTTCCGGAGTTCTGCGCCCGTGCCCTGGAGGAGCGCCGGGAGCTGCAAGAGCTGGAACGGAAGATCGCCGGTGAGCACTGGTCGCAGGAGCCGGACCGTGACCTGATCTTCTCGTCCGAGCACGGCGGCATGATCGACCCGGTGGGCTTCTCCCGTACCTTCGATCGACTGGTCAAGCGGGCCGGTGTCCGTCGCATCACGGTCCGCCTCGCCCGGCACACCTGCGGGACCCTGCTGGCCTTCCTGAAGGTGCATCCCAAGGTGGCTCAGGCGATCCTCCGGCATAGCCAGATCAGCATGACCATGGACGTGTACACGCATGTGGTCGGCGACAGTGAGCGGGAAGCGGTCGGCATGCTCGCCGAGCTTCTGGAAGACCCGCTCATCGGCTGATGTCACCCGTGGATGTCAAAGACCCCCAGTCTTGATCGACTGGGGGTCTTTTGGCTGGTGGGGCTAACAGGATTTGAACCTGTGGCCTCATCCTTATCAGGGATGCGCTCTAACCAACTGAGCTATAGCCCCGCCGCGCTCTGCGGTGTATGTCCCGCGCGCTGACTCCTGAAGATTAGCGCACGACCGGGGCAGTCCCAAAATCGGTTGTCGAGGGGCCGTCGGAGCGGGCCGGGAAAGCGCTGAGCGCCGCTCACTCGTCCTCGGCCAGCGTCAGCTCGACGCCGCCCACGAAGCCCGCGGAGAGGTTGTAGATGAACGCGCCGAGGGTCGCCAGGGCCGTCGCCAGGACGACGTCGATGACCGCGATGATCGTCGTGAACAGCAGCACGTTGGGCAGCGACAGGAACGACTGGAGGTCGAAGCCGTTCGACTCGTTGGAGCCGGTCGCCTCGGAGATGGTGCCGCCGACGGTGGAGAAGACGCCCATCGCGTCCATGACCATCCACAGCACCGCGGACGCGACGATCGTGCAGATGCCCAGGGCGATGGAGAGCAGGAAGCTGACCTTCATCACCGACCAGGGGTCGGCCTTGGCCACCCGCAGGCGCGCCTTGCGCACGCGCGGTGTGGTGCGCGCCCCGGTGCGCGGGCGGCGTACCGCGCCGGCCTGTCCCCCTGCCGTACCCTCCTGCGCGGGGTAGGCCTGTGGCGGGTGGTACGGCCCCGCCTGCTGCTGCGGCTGCCGTTCCCCCGGCAGCGGTGAGGCCGTGTGAGCAGCGGCGCCCTGTCCGGGCGCGCTCTGCTGCTGGCCTCGGGTGTCCGTCACAGTTCCCCCCTGGGATCCATGTCTCTCGGACGAAGGCGAGTCCTTGCCGGGCGACTTGATCGCTTTCAGGTTGGTCGTGTGCGGATCTGTCGCCCGCGCGGCAGAGCCACGGCCACCGCCGTCCGTGCCCGTACTGGTACCGGTCGGCCCGGCGCCCGTGGCTCCGCTCACGCTGACTCACTCCTCGTGCTACTCGGACGAGGGCGCCTCACCCTCGTCCGTGCCGGTGGTCACGGCACCTTCATCGGTCTCGTCCACGGCCACGTCGCCGTCGACTTCCTCCGCCTCGCGTCCCGCCTCGGCGTTACGGGCGATGCCCACCACGGCATCGCGCTTGCCCAGATTGATCAGTTGGACGCCCATGGTGTCACGGCCCGTCTCCCTGACCCCGCTGACTCGCGTACGAATCACACCGCCCGACAGCGTGATGGCGAGGATCTCGTCGGTCTCCTCGACCACCAGCGCACCGACGAGAGTTCCACGATCCTCGACGATCTTGGCGGCCTTGATACCGAGGCCGCCACGACCCTGGACGCGGTACTCGTCGACAGCGGTCCGCTTCGCGTACCCGCCGTCTGTGGCAGTGAACACGAACGTACCGGGTCGAACAACATTCATCGAGAGCAGTTCGTCCCCTTCGCGGAAACTCATGCCCTTTACGCCTGAAGTCGCACGGCCCATGGGCCGCAAAGTCTCATCCGTCGCGGTGAACCTGATCGACTGCGCCTTCTTGCTGATCAGTAGTAGATCATCTTCTGGCGAGACAAGTTCGGCCCCGATCAGTTCGTCGTCGGAACCGTCCTCCTGCTCCCGCAGGTTGATCGCGATCACACCGCCCGAGCGCGGCGAATCGTAATCCTTCAGCGACGTCTTCTTCACCAGGCCGGCCTTGGTGGCAAGAACCAGGTAGGGCGCCGCCTCGTAGTCACGGATCGCGAGGATCTGGGCGATCGCCTCGTCCGGCTGGAAGGCCAGCAGGTTCGCCACGTGCTGGCCGCGCGCGTCCCGGCCGGCGTCGGGCAGCTCGTATGCCTTCGCCCGGTAGACCCGGCCCTTGTTGGTGAAGAACAGCAGCCAGTGGTGCGTGGTGGACACGAAGAAGTGGTTGACGATGTCGTCTTCCTTGAGCTTCGCGCCCCGTACACCCTTGCCGCCACGCTTCTGGGCCCGGTAGTCGTCGGTCTTGGTGCGCTTGATGTAGCCACCGCGCGTGACCGTGACGACGATGTCCTCCTCGGCGATCAGGTCCTCGATGGACATGTCGCCCTCATAGGGGATCAACTTCGTTTTGCGGTCTTCCCCGTACTTTTCGACGAGCGCGGCCAGTTCCGCGCTGACGATCCCGCGCTGGCGGACCGGGGAGGCGAGGATCTCGTTGTACTCGTTGATCTTCGCCTGAAGTTCGTCGTGCTCCTGGACGATCTTCTGGCGTTCCAGTGCCGCCAGCCGGCGCAGCTGCATCTCCAGGATCGCGTTGGCCTGGATCTCGTCGATCTCCAGGAGGCCCATCAGGCCCCCGCGCGCGATCTCCACGGTGTCGCTGCGCCGGATCAGCGCGATGACCTCGTCGATGGCGTCCAGGGCCTTCAGCAGGCCACGCAGGATGTGTGCGCGCTCCTCGGCCTTGCGCAGCCTGAAGCGCGTACGGCGGACGATGACCTCGATCTGGTGGTTCACCCAGTGGCGGATGAACGCGTCCAGGGAGAGCGTGCGCGGCACGCCGTCGACCAGCGCCAGCATGTTGGCGCCGAAGTTGGTCTGCAGGTCGGTGTGCTTGTAGAGGTTGTTCAGGACGACCTTGGCGACCGCGTCCCGCTTGAGCACGATGACCAGGCGCTGGCCGGTGCGGGACGACGTCTCGTCACGGACGTCCGCGATACCGCCGACCTTGCCGTCCTTCACCAGGTCGGCGATCTTCTGCGCGAGGTTGTCGGGGTTGGTCTGGTAGGGCAGCTCGGTGACCACCAAACACTGGCGGTTCTGGATCTCCTCGACCTCGACCACCGCACGCATGGTGATCGACCCGCGGCCCGTCCGGTACGCCTCCTCGATGCCACTGCGGCCCACCACGAGGGCACCGGTGGGGAAGTCGGGGCCCTTGATGCGCTCGAGGAGTGCGTCGAGCAGTTCCTCGTTCGACGACTCGTGGTGTTCCAGGTACCACTGGGCGCCGGCCGCGACCTCGCGCAGGTTGTGCGGCGGGATGTTGGTCGCCATGCCGACCGCGATACCGGCCGATCCGTTGATCAGCAGGTTCGGGAAGCGGGCCGGCAGGACGGTCGGCTCCTGGGAGCGGCCGTCGTAGTTGTCCTTGAAGTCGACGGTTTCCTCGTCGATGTCGCGGACCATCTCCATCGACAGCGGCGCCATCTTGCACTCGGTGTACCGCATGGCCGCCGCGGGGTCGTTGCCCGGGGAGCCGAAGTTGCCGTTGGAGTCCACCAGCGGCATCCGCATCGACCACGGCTGCGCGAGGCGGACCAGCGCGTCGTAGATCGAGGAGTCGCCGTGCGGGTGGTAGTTGCCCATGACGTCGCCGACGACACGTGCGCACTTGTAGAAACCGCGCTCGGGCCGGTAGCCGCCGTCGTACATGGCGTACAGCACGCGGCGGTGAACGGGCTTGAGCCCGTCACGGACGTCCGGCAGCGCACGCGAGACGATGACGGACATCGCGTAGTCGAGGTACGAACGCTGCATCTCCGTCTCGAGCCCGACGGGCTCGACGCGCATGACGATGCCGTTCTCTTCGGACGTGACGGGGGTGTTCTCGTCGGTCATTGCTGGTGAAGATCCTTCCTGATGCGGTCAGCTGAGACCGACTCAGATGTCGAGGAAGCGGACGTCCTTGGCGTTGCGCTGGATGAACTGGCGGCGCGCCTCCACGTCCTCGCCCATGAGGACGGAGAACAGGTCGTCGGCCTGCGCGGCGTCGTCCAGGGTGACCTGGCCGAGAACGCGGTGCTCCTGGTCCATCGTGGTGATGCGCAGTTCCTCGGCGTTCATCTCGCCGAGACCCTTGAAGCGCTGGACGGAGTCCTCACGGATGCGCTTGCCGGCCTGACGGCCCAGCTCGATCAGCGCGTCGCGCTCGCGGTCGGAGTACGCGTACTCGAAGTCCTCCCGGCCCCACTTGATCTTGTAGAGCGGAGGACGGGAGAGGAACACGTGCCCGGCCTCGACCAGCGGCCGCATGAAACGGAACAGGAACGTCAGCAGCAGGGTGTTGATGTGCTGGCCGTCGACGTCGGCGTCCGCCATCAGGATGATCTTGTGATAGCGGAGCCTCTCGATGTCGAAGTCCTCGTGCACACCGGTGCCGAACGCGGAGATCATCGCCTGGATCTCCTGGTTCTGCAGGATCCGGTCGATGCGCGCCTTCTCGACGTTGAGGATCTTGCCCCGGATCGGGAGGATCGCCTGGTACTGCGGGTTCCGGCCGGACTTGGCCGAGCCGCCGGCGGAGTCGCCCTCGACGATGAAGATCTCGCACTTGGTGGGGTCGTTCGACTGGCAGTCCGAGAGCTTGCCCGGCAGGGACGCCGACTCCAGCAGGCCCTTGCGGCGGGTCAGGTCGCGGGCCTTGCGGGCCGCCACACGCGCGGTGGCCGCCGCGATGCCCTTGCGGACGATGTCCGCGGCCTCGTTGGGGTTGCGGTCCAGCCAGTCCGCCAGGTGCTCGTAGATGACCTTCTGGACGAAGGTCTTCACCTCGGTGTTGCCCAGCTTGGTCTTGGTCTGGCCCTCGAACTGGGGCTCGCTCAGCTTGACCGAGATGATCGCGGTCAGACCCTCGCGGATGTCGTCGCCCGTGAGGTTGTCGTCCTTCTCCCGCAGCAGCTTCTTGTCGCGCGCGTACTTGTTGATGAGCGAGGTCATCGCCGCGCGGAAGCCCTCTTCGTGCGTACCACCCTCATGGGTGTGGATGATGTTGGCGAAGGAGTAGACGCCCTCGGTGTAGCCACTGTTCCACTGCATGGCGACCTCGAGGGACAGGAGCTTCTCCTTGTCCTCGGCCTCGAGGTCGATCACGGTGGGGTGCACCACGTCGCCCTTGCGGGAGTTGAGGTACTTCACGAAGTCGACGATGCCGCCCTCGTAGCAGTACGAGACGGCCTTGACCTCGTGCTTCTCGTCCTCGCCCGCCTCGTCCGCCCCGGCGGTGGCCTTCGCCGACTCGCGCTCGTCGGAGAGGTTGATCCGCAGGCCCTTGTTGAGGAACGCCATCTCCTGGAAACGCCGCGAAAGCGTCTCGAAGGAGTACTCGGTGGTCTCGAAGATGTCCGCGTCGGCCCAGAAGGTGACCGTGGTCCCGGTCTCCTCCGTAGCCTCCTGCTGGACCAGCGGGGCCGTGGGGACGCCCATCTTGTAGTCCTGCGTCCAGCGGTGGCCGTCACGCTTGATCTCGACGGAGATCCTGCTCGACAGGGCGTTCACCACGGAGACACCGACGCCGTGCAGGCCGCCGGAGACCGCGTAGCCGCCGCCGCCGAACTTGCCGCCCGCGTGCAGTACGGTCAGCACGACCTCGACGGCCGGCTTGTTCTCCGAAGGGACGATGTCCACCGGGATGCCCCGGCCGTTGTCGACGACCCGGACACCGCCGTCGGCCAGGATCGTCACATCGATCGTGTCCGCGTGCCCGGCCAGCGCCTCGTCGACGGAGTTGTCGACAACTTCCTGCACCAGGTGGTGCAGCCCTCGTTCACCGGTCGAACCGATGTACATACCGGGTCGCTTGCGGACCGCGTCCAGGCCCTCGAGGACGGTGATGGCACTGGCGTCGTACGAAGCGGTGATCTCGCCGCTGAGGGCGGGCGCCTCGTTCTTCACGCCGGTGTCGGTGGACGGGATGTTCTCGTTGGGGTTGCCGGAATCGGCCACGAAGCGCCCTTTCTGGCACACCACGAGCCAGGCTCGGCGGCGGGTTGCCGGAGCGGCTGCGGCATGTTGCGTTGGTAAGCCTTGATCAGCGTTGCTCAGCTTTTCCCGGGCGGTCCCCACGATCGGGGCGGGATTGCTTCCAGTCTACCGGTAGCTCGGACATCGATGGGGGTTTGCCGGTGCCTGAGTCCGCACGTGCCGCCCTCAACCGGTCTCACCCGACTCCCGATATACGGATGGGGGCTCCAAGAGGCTCACGAGGGCACCTAGCGCTTCCGGCCATCAACCCTTTGCTACTTACGAGTCAGGTGCCGATCCGGCACCCCGGCCGAAGGTCCGACGAAAGGGGCACCGACGGACCGAACGCACCCCTGGAAGCCCATGATGTGACGTCGGTCACCCTCCTGTGGAAGGTCTGGAACAGGGCCCCGACCATGGCTCGGAAAAGGTCTCGGTCACCCGTAGGTGTCGCCGGGACCGGTGCTTCCGGGGGCGCGCAGCGGGCCGTAGCGGCGGGCCGGACCACCCGGTCCGTTGACCTTGATCAGCGTCACCGTGCCGTGGCCCAGGTCCTCGTTCAGCCGGGCGACCAGAGTCGGGGCGAGCAGCCGCAGATTCGTCGCCCACGCGGTGGAGTCGCAGCGCACGACCAGCACCCGCTCGTCCTCGTCGTAACGCTCCGGCTCACAGTGCTTGGCCACGTCCGCACCGACGATCTCGGACCAGCGCCCCATCACACCGCCGACCGCGGCCGGGGCCTCCCAGCCGCGCTCGGCGAGCAACCGGTTGATCGCCGAGCCGAGGGCCATGGGATCGCGCCGGTCCCCGCGCGCGCCCGAGCGCAGGCCACCGCGCCGCGCCTGCTTCTTCTGCTGCGCCACGTCCCCACGCGCGCGAGCCGCCTCCTTGGCCGCGCGCAACGCCACACGAGCGAGGTCGACACCCGAGGGCTCAGGGGTCGCCTTCCGAGCGTCTCCGGGGGCGCCGTCGGGCCTGCCCGGCTCGCTCATGCCCGTTCCACCGTCCCCTCGGCCACCGCGAACCGCGTCCCCGACAGCACATGGGGGACATCGTCATCGACCGCCGCCGTCACCAGCACCTGCTCGCCGGGCGCGACCAGCTCGGCGAGGCGCTCACGACGGCGGGCGTCCAGCTCGGCGAAGACGTCGTCGAGGACCAGCACCGGCTCGTTGCCCTCGGCGCGCAACAGGTCGTAGGAGGCCAGGCGCAGTGCCAGCGCATAGGACCAGGACTCGCCGTGGGAGGCGTAGCCCTTGGCCGGCATCCGGCCGAGATTGAGCAGCAGATCGTCGCGGTGCGGGCCGACCAGGGTGACGCCCCGCTCGACCTCCTGCTTGCGCGCCTCGGCGAGCGCGGCCGACAACTGTTCGAACAGGTCCTCGCGCGTGTGCGCCTCGCCGGGTGCCGACGACTTGTACTCCAGGGCGACGGGGCCGCCCCCCGGCGCGAGCTGTTCGTACGCCTTGTCGGCGAGTGGCTGGATCGCGGCGATCAGATCCAGTCGCCGGGCCAGCAGTTCGGCACCCGCACGCGCGAGGTGCTGGTCCCAGACGTCGAGGGTGGACAGGTCCATGGTGCGCCCGCCGTGGCGACGGGCCAGCGCCGCGGACTTCAGCAGCGTGTTGCGCTGCTTGAGAACACGGTCGTAGTCGGAGCGGACACCGGCCATACGCGGGGAGCGGGCGGTGATCAGCTCGTCCAGGAACCGACGCCGCTCGCCGGGATCACCCTTGACCAGGGCGAGGTCCTCGGGCGCGAACAGGACGGTGCGGACGATCCCCAGCACGTCCCGGGGCCTGACCTGCGAGGACCTGTTGATCCGGGCGCGGTTGGCGCGGCCCGGGTTCAGCTCCAGCTCGACGAGCTGCTGCCGCTCGCCCTGGCGGACCTGGGCCCGGATGATCGCGCGGTCGGCTCCCATGCGGACCAGCGGGGTGTCGGAGGAGACACGGTGGCTGCCGAGGGTGGCGAGATAGCCGACCGCCTCGACGAGATTCGTCTTGCCCTGCCCATTGGGGCCGACGAAGGCCGTGACCCCCGGGTCGAGCGGGACCTCGACCCGGGGATAGGACCGGAAATCGGCCAGCGACAGATGCGTGACGTGCATGGTCGTTCACCGACCTTCCCCGGCGTTGTGGACCGTCGTGCGGTCCTGTGGACTGCAAGCTCCCCGGAGCTGCCCCGACCGCTCGGGCTGTGGCCGCTCCGGCTGCTTCGTGGATTGCTTCTCCGTGGATTACTTCTTCTCGACCGCGTGGCCGCCGAACTGGTTGCGCAGCGCCGCGATCATCTTCATCTGCGGCGACTCCTCCTGACGGGAGGAGAACCGCGCGAACAGCGACGCGGTGATCGCCGGCAGCGGGACCGCGTTGTCGATCGCGGCCTCCACGGTCCAGCGTCCCTCACCGGAGTCCTGCGCGTACCCCCGGAGGCTCTCCAGGTGCTCGTCCTCGTGCAGCGCGTTCACCGCGAGGTCGAGCAGCCAGGAGCGGATGACCGTGCCCTCCTGCCAGGAGCGGAAGACCTCCCGGACATCGGTCACCGAGTCGACCTTCTCCAGGAGCTCCCAGCCCTCGGCATAGGCCTGCATCATCGCGTACTCGATGCCGTTGTGGACCATCTTCGCGAAGTGGCCGGCGCCGACCTTGCCGGCGTGCACCGAGCCGAAGTCGCCCTCCGGCTTCAGGGCGTCGAAGACCGGCTGCACCTTGGCGACGTGCTCCTTGTCGCCGCCGTACATCAGCGCGTAGCCGTTCTCCAGGCCCCAGACACCGCCGGAGACCCCGCAGTCGACGAAACCTATGCCCTTGGCCGCCAGCTCCTCGGCGTGCTTCTCGTCGTCCGTCCAGCGGGAGTTGCCGCCGTCCACGACGACGTCGCCGGGCTGCAGCAGCGCGGCAAGTTCGTCGATGGTCGACTGGGTGGCCTCGCCCGCCGGGACCATCACCCAGACCACGCGCGGGCCCTCGAGCTTGCCCACAAGTTCTTCCAGGCTGTGGACATCGGCGAGGTCCGGATTGCGGTCGTATCCGAGAACGGTGTGGCCCGCGCGGCGAATCCGCTCGCGCATGTTGCCGCCCATCTTGCCGAGGCCGACGAGACCGAGCTCCATCAGTTGTGTTCCTTAGGTTGCGACGTGGCATGGCGGCACGAGCGTGCCGCGGCACTTACGTACCGACCCGACCCTAAACCCGGGCGCTCACGCACATCTGTGGGCATACGCGCTCATACGCACGCCCTCACCTGCGGTTTCACCAACGCCGGCCGACCAGTCGTCTTCCGCCGCTTCCGGGCCCGGCACGATCCGGTACACACTCACGGTCCGGTGTCCGGGCCCGGAAGGCTGTGCCCGCCTGTGGACCGATGCGGGCGGTCGTGGACGGGCGGGGCGAGGTCAGCCGCTGAGCCGCACCGGCATGATCAGATACTTGTAGGCGTCGTCCGCCTCCGCGTCCACCGCGGGCCTGCCGCTGAGCAGCGCGGGCTTGGTGGACGTGGTGAACGACAGCTGGGCCACCGGGGAGTCGATGGCGCTCAGGCCGTCCAGCAGGAACGTGGGGTTGAAGGCGATCGAGATGTCGTCGCCCTCCAGCTGGGCGTCGACCCTTTCCACAGCCTGTGCGTCGTCGCTGGAACCGGCCTCCAGGATGAGCACACCCTGCTCGAAGCTCAGCCGCACCGGCGTGTTGCGCTCGGCGACCAGAGCCACACGCTTGACGGCCTCCACGAAGGGGGCGGTCTCGATGACGGCGACGCTGTTGAACTCGGTCGGGAACAGCGTGCGGTACTTCGGGAGGTCACCCTCCAGCAGCCGCGTGGTGGTGCGTCGGCCCGCGCCTTCGAAGCCGATCAGACCCTCGCCCGCACCCGAGCCGGACAGCGCCAGGATCACCTGGTCGCCGCTGGTCAGTGCCTTGGCGGTGTCAAGAAGCGTCTTGGCGGGCACCAGGGCGACCGCCGAGGCCTCCGGGTTCTCCGGCTTCCACAGGAACTCGCGGACCGCGAAGCGGTAGCGGTCGGTGGAGGCCAGCGTCACCGTGTCGCCCTCGATCTCGATGCGGACACCGGTCAGGACGGGCAGGGTGTCGTCGCGGCCCGCCGCGATGGCGACCTGTTGCACGGCGGACGCGAAGACCTCACCGGGCACCGTGCCCGTCGCGTTCGGCATCTGCGGCAGGGCCGGGTACTCCTCCACCGGCAGGGTGTGGAGCGTGAACCGCGAGGAGCCGCAGACCACCGTCGCCCGTACACCGTCTGTGGAAATCTCCACCGGCCGGTTGGGGAGAGCGCGGCAGATGTCGGCGAGCAGTCGGCCCGAGACGAGCACCGTGCCCTCCTCCTCGACCTCCGTCTCCACCGAGACCCGCGCGGAGACCTCGTAGTCGAAGCTGGACAGGCTCAGCTGTCCCGACCCGGCCTTCAGCAGCAGGCCTGCGAGGACCGGCGCCGGCGGACGGGCCGGGAGGCTGCGTGCCGCCCACGCCACTGCCTCCGCGAGTACGTCGCGTTCCACCCGGATCTTCACCGTAAGCCGCCTCCTGCTGTTGCCGGCGTTCTCGCGCCCTGCTTCGCCTTCGTCATCTGACTCGGTGTGCTCGGCCTCTGGGAGGGGCAAGGACACCGGGAACAGTCTGACGCACAGCACTGACAGTAGGTGCCCCTCGGGGTCAAGTCGTGACGAGGGGCAGTCGGCGTAGAAGCGGCGAGTTGTGCACAGGGCCCTCTTCGAAACGGATTCCTCACTCTCTCTAGTTGGGAGTAGTAGTAGGGCCTGTGGATACCGTGGATAACCTCGTTTTCCCAGCTCAGGGCCTAGATTTTGTCCACTGGCCCTGTGGGCGGAGCCGGTGGACAACTCGGGGTGTCTGTGGAGAACAGAAAGTTCTGCACACTCCGTACACAGGGGGGGCCGAGTTCTCCCCAGCTCTGTCCCCAGGTTTTCCGGTCTTTCCCACAGGCCCCCGCGGCACCTTGGTGTGACGCCTTTCACTCGCCCCGGTGAGGGGACGCGTGACGTTGCCGAACAGTGGACAGGCGTGTGGAGAAGCGGATGATCGCTGGGGACAACCGGTCTCTGCCTGTGGGTTACCAGTGGAAAACTTTGTCCACAGCCTGTGGATCACCGTTTTGTCCACAGCCTGTGGAGATCGCTTGTCCACTAATCCACAACCGGTTGACCTGGCCCGATGGTGTCCCATCGGGCGGCCCTGTGGACAGGATCGGGACAACTTCGCGGTCCCCAGGATGTGGACGGAAAAAACTTGCCGAATCTGTGGAGGAAGGCCGTAACCCGGTGCCGAAATGGAACAGCGGACGAGACCTCGAGGACGACCGGGGGTGACCGGGGGCCGACGCGAGGACGGTGGGGGACGGCTGAGGGGCGAGTCCCGGCGAGTCCCGGCGGCTCCTGAAGGCCCCCGAAGGTCCTTCTGGGGTCCGCCGGCGAGCGGGCCGGTGAGTCGGCGGGCGTACGAGGAAGGGCGTCCCCGGATGTGGTCCGGGGACGCCCTTCCTGGGTGTCTGACGGCTCTGAGGGGGGCCGAGCCTGCCCGAGGGCGAGGGGCAGGGACAGCTGTGGGCGGGCGCTGTATCCCCCTCGTACCCGCGACGGATGGCCTGTCACCGGCCCCTTGTCATGGGTGCCTGCCAGTCACGGGCGCTGTGAGGCCTCAGCCGGCCTTGATGCGGTTGGTGAGTTCGGTGACCTGGTTGTAGATGGAGCGCCGCTCCGCCATCAGATTGCGGATCTTCCGGTCCGCGTGCATCACCGTCGTGTGGTCGCGGCCGCCGAACAGTGCGCCGATCTTCGGCAACGACAGGTCGGTCAGCTCGCGGCACAGGTACATCGCGATCTGCCGCGCGGTCACCAGCGCGCGTCCGCGCGAGGTGCCGCACAGGTCCTCGACCGTGAGCCCGAAGTAGTCGGCGGTCGCGCCCATGATGGCCGTCGAGGTGATCTCCGGTGCGGAGTCGTCTCCGCCGGGCATCAGGTCCTTCAGGACGATCTCGGTGAGCCCGAGGTCCACCGGCTGCCGGTTGAGCGAGGCGAAGGCCGTCACCCTGATCAGCGCGCCCTCCAGCTCACGGATGTTCCGCGAGATCCGGGAGGCGATGAACTCCAGTACCTCCGGCGGGGCGTTGAGCTGTTCCTGCACCGCCTTCTTGCGCAGGATCGCGATCCGCGTCTCCAGTTCCGGCGGCTGGACGTCAGTGATCAGACCCCACTCGAAACGGTTCCGCAGCCGGTCCTCCAGCGTCACCAGTTGCTTGGGCGGCCGGTCACTGGAGAGCACGATCTGCTTGTTGGCGTTGTGCAGCGTGTTGAAGGTGTGGAAGAACTCCTCCTGCGTCGACTCCTTGTCCGCGAGGAACTGGATGTCGTCGACCAGCAGGATGTCCATCTCCCGGTACCGCTTGCGGAAGCTGTCGCCCTTGCCGTCGCGGATGGAGTTGATGAACTCGTTGGTGAACTCCTCCGAGCTCACGTACCGCACCCGGGTGCCGGGATAGAGACTGCGCGCGTAGTGCCCGATCGCGTGCAGCAGGTGCGTCTTGCCGAGTCCGGACTCCCCGTAGATGAAGAGGGGGTTGTACGCCTTCGCGGGCGCCTCCGCCACCGCCACCGCCGCCGCGTGCGCGAAGCGGTTGGAGGCGCCGATGACGAACGTGTCGAAGAGGTACTTCGGGTTCAGCCGCGCGGTCGGCTCACCGGGGCCGGTCGCCGGCGCGGGCTGCGCGGCCAACGGGCCAGGTGCACCGCTGGCGGGCAGGTTCGGGCCGACGGGGCCGCCACGGTGGACGTGGCCCGCGCCGGAGGGAGGCTCCGGCAGCTCGCGGCGGACTACGTTGCGCTGGTCGTAGTCGCCGCGCTCGTAGTCCTTGCGGTCGTATTCGCCGCGGTCGTACTCCGCGCGTGCTGTCTCGTAGTCGGAGCGCTGCTGGTCGTAGGAGGGGCGTTCCATCGGCTGCGGACGGTAGTCCTGCGAGGGCGCGCCACCGTAGCCGCCCTGGGAGCCGTACGTCTCCTGGGACGGCGAGGCGTACGGGTCACGGTCCGGGAATCCGAGGCGCTGCTGCTGCCAGCTGTACTCGTCCTTTGCCGGGCGAGGCCAGGAGCCGGGCTCCGGGCGCTGGTACTCCGAGGGATAGGCCGGGCGGGCGGTGGGGAGTTGGTCGCCGGGCGGTCCGGGATGCTGGTCGGCGCGGCGTCGGCCGTAGCCCTCGTACTGCTCGTGCTCCTGGCGGTCCTGCCTGTCCGGACGGTCCTGGCGCTCGGGCGGGAGTTGGGATTCCTCGTAGCGCGGCTGAGGGCGGGGGGCGAGCGGGGCCGGAGGCTCTCCCGCGGAGTCGTCGACGGTGATGGCGATACGGATGGGGCGCCCGCACTCGCGGCTCAGGCTCTCGCTGACGACCGGTGCCAGGCGGCCCTCCAGCACGCCCTTGGCGAACTCGTTCGGCACGGCGAGCAGGGCGGTGTCGGCGACCAGCGCCAGCGGCTGGCAGCGCCGGATCCAGTGTTCGTCCTTCCCCTCCACTCCCTGGCCCCGGCCCTCACCGAGGAGCTGCTCCAATACGCGTGGCCACACTGCGGCAAGATCGGCAGGTACATCAGCCACAGGGCACGCTCTCTCACAGGTCCCTCGAAGCAGGTGGTTCAGGGACGGGATTGGATCGGTTCTCAAAGGGGTGCTGGAGGGACAAAGGAACGAATCGGAGTCCAGCCACGGTAGTCAGGGCGGCCGGTACGGTTCAAGTTATTGTCCCCAGCCTGTGGACAAGTGTCTCCCGGCGACGGCTGGTTTGACCTAATGGCGCAGCCGCGCGTACCGTGACGAGGTCGAGTTGTCGATGGCTGCTGCCGCCTGCCTCCGATGGGCACAGATCGCGCAAGATGATCGGTCAGCGGTGCACTCGGGCGTAACGCGAGCTACTCGTGGGCGCACGGTGACAGCCAGGACGGCACCCCGCAATCTACGAACTCTTTCTGGAGCCCCCGAGTGAGCAAGCGCACCTTCCAGCCGAACAACCGTCGCCGCGCCAAGACCCACGGCTTCCGGCTGCGTATGCGCACCCGTGCCGGCCGCGCGATTCTCGCGTCCCGCCGTGGCAAGGGTCGCACCCGTCTGTCCGCCTGATCCTGATCAGGTCATGACGTCGTGCTGCCTACCGAGAACCGGCTGAGGCGGCGCGAGGACTTCGCGACCGCGGTACGACGGGGACGCCGGGCCGGACGTCAGCACCTCGTCGTACACCTACGCAGCGGTGTCACGGACCCGCATGCGTCTGGGGAGAACGCTGCCCCGACGCGTGCGGGTTTCGTCGTCAGCAAGGCGGTGGGTGGCGCGGTCGTGCGGAACAGGGTGAAGCGCAGACTTCGCCACCTGATGCGCGATCGAGTCGACCTGCTGCCCCCCGGTAGCCTGGTAGTCGTACGAGCGTTGCCCGGAGCGGGGGACGCCAACCATGCACAACTGGCCCAAGACCTGGATGCCGCTCTTCAGCGGTTGCTGGGAGGGGGCATGCGATGAAGTACCCGCTGCTGGTTCTGATCAAGCTCTATCAGTGGACGATCAGTCCCCTGCTCGGGCCTGTATGCAAGTACTACCCGTCGTGTTCCCACTACGGCTACACGGCCATCGACCGGCACGGTGCCATCAAGGGCACAGCACTCACGGCCTGGCGCATCCTGCGGTGCAATCCGTGGTCGCTGGGCGGCGTGGACCATGTCCCGCCGCGCAAGCGCCCACGGTGGTACGAAATGCTGCGTAACGCCTGGCGTGCACGCAAGGGCGGGCCCGCCTCCGCCGAACCGGCCACCGAAGGACGGACCCCTCCCATGAGTCCGAGTCCTTCGAGCCCGGCCGCAGAGATCTCGCCCCATGCCCAAGGAGCATGATTAGTGGACACGATTGCCAGCCTCTTCAGCTTCATCACGACACCTGTCTCCTGGGTTATCGTCCAGTTCCACAGCGTGTACGGGGCCATCTTCGGCCCTGACACCGGGTGGGCCTGGGGCCTGTCCATCGTGTCCCTGGTGATCTTGATCCGTATCTGCCTGATCCCGCTCTTCGTGAAGCAGATCAAGGCGACACGCGCGATGCAGACGCTCCAGCCGGAGATGAAGAAGATCCAGGAGCGCTACAAGAACGACAAGCAGCGCCAGTCCGAAGAGATGATGAAGCTGTACAAGGATGCGGGCACCAACCCGCTCTCCTCGTGTCTTCCCATCCTGGCGCAGTCCCCGTTCTTCTTCGCCCTGTACCGCGTGCTCAACAGCATCGCGTCCAATGACACCGTCGGCGTGATCAACGCGCATCTGCTGGAAAGCGCGCAGAAGGCACACATCTTCGGTGCCCCGCTCGCGGCGAAGTTCACGGACAACTCGGACAAGCTCGAGGCCCTCAACGCCTCCCTGACCGATGTACGCGTCGTCACGGCGCTCATGATCGTGCTGATGTCGCTGTCGCAGTTCTATACGCAGCGCCAGCTGATGACGAAGAACGTCGACACCACGGTGAAGACGCCGTTCATGCAGCAGCAGAAGATGTTGATGTACGTCTTCCCCGTCATCTTCGCCGTCTTCGGTATCAACTTCCCCGTCGGTGTCCTCGTCTACTGGCTGACCACCAACGTGTGGACCATGGGCCAGCAGATGTACGTCATCCACAACAACCCGACGCCGGGTTCCAAGGCGCAGGCCTCGTACCTGGAGCGCCTCTCCAAGCACGTCACCCACCACGGCAAGACCCGTAACCGCCGTGAGCGTGCCACCGTCAAGGCCATCGTCGCCAAGGGCCGGGACCGCAACGAGTACGAGCGCAAGTTCATCAACGGTCTGAACAAGGCGGGTCTCGCGGCCCAGGCCGACGGTGCGGTGACCAAGGGCGACGCCACGGCCGCCGCTCAGGCGGAGGACGGTTCCACGACCACGGCTCAGGCCGCGAAGCGGCAGCAGCCCAAGCGGCAGAGCAAGTCCCAGCGCCAGGGCGGTGCGGCGAAGACAGCCGGTGAGTCCCTCTCGCTGACCAAGGCCGAGGAGCCCCAGGACGACGTCAAGCCCGCCGCCGCTGCCAAGAAGGGCAACGCGAAGCCCGGCGGAAGCACCCGCAGCAAGGCCCAGTCCGGACAGCGCAAGGGTCCGCAGCGGCCCAAGTCCTCGTCCAAGAAGTAAGAAGGAGTCCATCCCGTGACGGAAGGCACCACCTCCGCCGCTGCCGAGGGCGCAGACACCCTGACCCGCCTGGAGCAGGAAGGCGAGATCGCAGCGGACTACCTGGAGGGTCTGCTCGACATCGCCGACCTCGACGGTGACATCGACATGGACGTCGAGGCCGACCGTGCCTCTGTCTCGATCATCAGCGATTCGTCCGGCCGTGACCTGCAGAAGCTGGTCGGTCGTGACGGCGAGGTGCTCGAAGCGCTCCAGGAGCTCACGCGTCTGGCCGTGCACCGCGAGACCGGTGACCGCAGCCGGCTGATGCTCGACATCGCGGGGTACCGCGCCAAGAAGCGGGCAGAGTTGTCCGAGCTCGGCGCGAAGGCCGCTGCCGAGGCCAGGAGCAGCGGTGAGCCCGTGAAGCTCGACCCGATGACGCCGTTCGAGCGCAAGGTCGTGCACGACGCGGTCAAGGCTGCCGGCCTGAGCAGTGAGTCCGAGGGTGAGGAGCCGCAGCGCTTCGTCGTCGTGCTTCCCGCCTGAACGGTTCCGCATTCCACCGGCCCCGTCTGTTGCGCAGACGGGGCCGAATTTTGTCAGCCTGATAGTTCTGTGGTGTCGGCCGGTGGGCCGGCACGGTACGGAAGGACGGTCCCCCGTGACGGAGGCAGCGGAGCTTCCCCCCGCGCCCGAGCAGGCCCGTGAGGTGTTCGGTGATCGTTTCGCGGACGCGGTGCGTTACGCGGAACTACTTGCTGAGACGGGCGTGCAGCGTGGTCTGATTGGTCCGCGGGAGGTGCCCCGACTGTGGGAGCGGCATCTGCTGAACTGCGCGGTGCTCTCAGAGGTCGTCCCCGAGGGTGTGACGGTGTGCGATGTCGGCTCGGGTGCCGGTCTGCCGGGCATTCCCTTGGCGCTGGTCCGGGAGGACCTCAAGATCACGCTGCTGGAACCGCTGCTGCGGCGTACCACCTTCCTGACCGAAGTCGTGGAGCTGCTGGGCCTGGATCATGTGACGGTCGTCCGTGGACGGGCCGAAGAGGTCATGGGAACGCTGCCTCCGGTCCATGTGGTGACCGCGCGGGCCGTGGCGCCGCTCGACCGTCTCGCCACATGGGGCATTCCCCTGCTACGGCCCTACGGGGAGATGCTCGCACTCAAGGGCGACGCCGCCGAGGAGGAGCTGAAGAGCGCCACCGCTGCTCTGAACAAGCTCGGTGCAGTAGCGACGTCGGTCGTGCATGTGGGTGAGGGCGTAGTGGATCCGATGTCCACAGTCGTGCGCGTCGAGGTCGGGGAAAGTCCCGGAGGCGTGCGCTTCGCGGCGAAGCGAGCGAAGGCCGCTCGCACGGGGCGTGTGCGGCGCCGACGCGGATAACGGGTTCGCGCATCCTGTGGCAGGACGGCTGGCAGGCAGGCATACGCTCTGAGGGGTCAGACGTACTCCACACAAGCTGCCGAACCTCCACGTTCCGGAGTGTCGTGCCAGTGCGAGCCTGGCTGCTGTGCATCGTGTTTCACGTGAAACGTCGCTCCCTGCTGCACGGCATCATCAGTCGCGGTCGCGTCGCGGCCGAACCCCGCGACCGTAAGCCTCTCGGTTCACTCGGAGAGGGTTCTGTTCCCGACGAGAGTTCGCCCCCCTCAGGGGGCACGGAGTTGTCCACAGAGGTGGTTTTCTCCACAGAACGTAAGGCCTCGCTGGTTCACGACCCCGAAGACATGGGAGGCTCTGTTCATTGCGAGCCTGAAGTCGAGGAGAGTGAATCCTTGCGGTCCGACGCCAACATCGCGGGACCGATGACCGATCCGGTCCCCGGTCCCCGTACCGAATCGATGGGGGCGGATGTTTCACGTGAAACACCGCCTCCGATGGACGACACTCCCATCGGTCGTGCTGCCCAGGTGGCGGTGGACGCGCTGGGCCGCGCAGGTGAGGGCCTGCCGCGGCCTGAGCGGACACGCCTCATGGTGGTTGCCAACCAGAAAGGTGGCGTGGGCAAGACGACGACGACCGTCAACCTTGCCGCGTCACTCGCGCTCCATGGCGCTCGGGTCCTGGTGATCGACCTCGATCCTCAGGGCAACGCATCCACGGCCCTGGGGATCGACCACCACGCTGAAGTTCCTTCCATCTATGACGTGTTGGTCGAGAGCAGGCCGCTGGCAGAAGTGGTCCAGCCGGTCCCCGACGTGGAGGGTCTTTTCTGTGCACCCGCCACGATCGATCTTGCCGGTGCGGAGATCGAGCTGGTGTCCCTGGTGGCACGGGAGAGTCGGCTGCAGCGTGCGATCCAAGCCTACGAGCAGCCCTTGGACTACATCCTCATCGACTGCCCCCCGTCGCTCGGCCTGCTGACAGTCAATGCGATGGTGGCAGGTCAGGAGGTCCTGATCCCGATTCAGTGCGAGTACTACGCGCTGGAAGGCCTGGGGCAGCTGCTCCGCAATGTCGATCTGGTGCGGGGGCACCTCAACCCCTCCCTGCATGTATCGACGATCCTGCTCACCATGTACGACGGTCGGACGCGGCTCGCGTCCCAGGTCGCGGACGAGGTGCGAAGTCACTTCGGTGAAGAGGTGCTGCGGACGAGCATTCCCCGTTCCGTACGCATCTCGGAGGCACCGAGTTACGGACAGACGGTACTGACCTACGATCCTGGATCGAGTGGGGCCCTCTCCTACCTTGAGGCGGCACGAGAGATCGCGTTGAGGGGTGTAGGCGTCAGCTACGACGCATCGAACGCGCACATCGGCGCACAGCAGAACGATCCGAGCATGGTGGAGGGCGTCCAGTGAGTGAGCGACGGAGAGGGTTGGGTCGTGGTCTCGGCGCACTGATCCCTGCTGCCCCGACAGAGAAAATGGTCGCCCCGGCCATGACGGGAGGTGCTGCTTCCGCGTCTTCCGCCAGCCCATCGGTGGCGCCGAACGAGCGCGGGGTGGCCGCCGCGAAGCTGGCCGCGTTGTCCTCTGTTCCACGTGAAACAGAGGGGCCCTCGGCGCAAGGTGCGGCGGAGACTCCCATGCCTCCCCTGGGGGCACATTTCGCTGAGATCCCCATCGAGTCCATCAAGCCGAACCCGCGTCAGCCCCGCGCGGTCTTCGACGAGGACGCACTGGCAGAGCTTGTCACGTCCATCAAGGAGGTCGGCCTCCTCCAGCCCGTTGTCGTACGGCAGGTCGGGCCGGCGCACTACGAGCTCATCATGGGTGAGCGCCGCTGGCGGGCCTGCCGCCTGGCGGGGCTCGAGGCGATCCCGGCGATCGTCCGGGCCACGGAGGACGAGAAACTCCTTCTGGACGCCCTTCTGGAGAACCTGCACCGGGCCCAGTTGAACCCGTTGGAAGAGGCAGCCGCCTACGACCAGCTGCTCAAGGACTTCAACTGCACCCACGATCAGCTGGCGGACCGCATCGGCCGCTCCCGCCCGCAGGTGTCCAACACCCTGCGTCTGCTGAAGCTCTCGCCGAGGGTCCAGAGCCGGGTGGCTGCGGGAGTGCTTTCCGCCGGACATGCGCGGGCCCTGCTCTCTGTCGAGGACTCTGAGGAACAGGACAGGCTGGCCCATCGGATCGTGGCTGAAGGGCTCTCGGTAAGAGCCGTCGAGGAGATCGTCACGCTGATGGGGCCTGGGCCTCAGAAGGCGCCGCGGTCCAAGGGCCCGCGGGCGGGCGCACTGGTGTCGCCGGCGTTGTCCGATCTGGCCACCCGTCTTTCGGATCGCTTCGAGACGCGGGTGAAGGTCGACCTGGGGCAGAAGAAGGGCAAGATCACCGTCGAGTTCGCTTCCATGGAGGATCTCGAACGCATTCTCGGCACGCTCGCTCCCGATGAGGGGCCGGTTCTGCAGAAGAGCCTTGTGGACGACGATGCCATAGAGGACGATTCCTGAGACATCGGCTCGTTCAGCCGAACAGTCGACCAAGGGCGGATCATGTCCGGTATGTGCCGGAACATGGTCCGCCCTTTGCTTTTTGTCGGTATCGACGGAATCGCTTCGTGGATACGATGCGTTGAAATACGAGGTGTATCCACCGGCAGTACCTTTGATTCTCTGAGCGCAAGGCAGGGGCCATGCGAATGATGAACCGCACCGGACTGGTGAGTACAGGGCTGGCGATTGCTGTCTTCGGTGGGTTCATCGGCAGCCTGCTCAAGGAGCGACAGGCTCTGAAAGCCGTCCGTGAGGCGGCAGGCGAAGGAAGCGAGGAGCAGGCTTCATGGGACGTCGGCTCGTACCGCTCACGCTGGACAACCTTCAGGACCTTCCCCAGCACTGTCGCTCGTGCGTCTTCTGGGAGCTTGATCCCGTCAGTGGTGAGGCAGCGGTAAAGGCGGGTACGTCAGCGGTCGAGAAGGAGTCGTGGATCTCCGCTGTCCTCCTGGACTGGGGGTCGTGCGGAAGAATCGTCTATGTGGATGACGTCCCCGTGGGTTTCGTTCTCTATGCCCCGCCCGCCTACGTGCCGCGTGCCACGGCCTTTCCCACGAGCCCTGTGTCGCCCGATGCAGTGCAGTTGATGACCGCGTTCATCGTGCCGGGCTACCAGGGTCAAGGGCTGGGGAGGGTGATGGTGCAGACGGTGGCGAAGGATCTACTGCGTCGCGGGTTCAAAGCGATCGAAGCCTTTGGTGACACGCGCTGGAAGGCGCCGGCCTGTGTGCTGCCCGCTGATCATCTACTGGCAGTAGGGTTCAAGACGGTCCGTCAGCACCCCGCGTATCCCCGGCTCAGGCTGGAACTGCGGACGACGCTGTCGTGGAAGGACGACGTCGAGATGGCGTTGGACCGTCTGCTCGGCGCCGTGCAGAAGGAACCGGCATTGCGCCCCCTTTGAACCAGGTGATGCTGACCCATCTGGAGTTGATGCCCCGAGTCCGGACCGACGAGTTCGGTACCTGCGAGGCCGGGGCGCCTCGTGCGAATGGGCCGACCCATGAGGGTCGGCCCATTCGTGTTTCACGTGAAACATGTGCCGCCCGTGAGGCGGCCGGCGATCATTCGGCGATGAAGTCCTCGAGGTCGCGGACGATCGCGGCCTTCGGCTTGGCACCGACGATGGTCTTGGCGACCTCGCCACCCTGATAGACGTTCAGGGTCGGGATGGACATGACGCCGTACTTGGCGGCCGTACCCGGGTTCTCGTCGATGTTCAGCTTGACGACCTCGATCTTGTCGCCGTACTCCGCGGCAATCGCCTCGAGGGAAGGGGCGATCTGGCGGCACGGACCGCACCAGGCGGCCCAGAAGTCCACCAGGACAGGCTTGTCGTTCTTGAGGACGTCCTCGTCGAAGGAATCGTCCGTCACGTTCTTCAGGGTGCCGGCCACGGCGGGCTCCTTAACTGGTTGATGCGTGGGGCGGGTGAGGGTCAGACAGTGGTCTTCTCGGGCTCGGCCTTCTTCTCGTCGGCGAGAGCGGCAAGGAACCTCTCGGCGTCGAGGGCGGCGGCACAGCCCGTACCGGCCGCGGTGATCGCCTGGCGGTAGGTGTGGTCGACCACGTCACCGGCACCGAACACACCGGTGAGGTTCGTACGCGTCGACGGCGCCTCAACCTTCAGGTAGCCCTCGTCGTCCAGCTCCAGCTGGCTCTTGAAGAGCTCCGTACGAGGGTCGTGCCCGATCGCGATGAACAGACCGGTCACCGCCAGGTCTGAAAGCTCGCTGGTCTTGACGTTCCGCAGCTTCAGACCTGAAAGCTTCTGGTCACCCTGGACCTCGGCGACCTCGCTGTCCCAGATGAACGAGATCTTTGGGTCGGCGATGGCACGTTCCTGCATCGCCTTCGAGGCCCGCAGGGTGTCGCGGCGGTGGACGATCGTGACGGACTTGGCGAACCGCGAGAGGAAGGTGGCCTCCTCCATCGCGGTATCACCGCCGCCGATCACGGCGATGTCCTGGTCCTTGAAGAAGAAGCCGTCACACGTGGCACACCAGGAGACACCGCGGCCGGAGAGGGCGTCCTCGTTCGGCAGACCGAGCTTGCGGTGCTGCGAACCGGTGGTGACGATGACGGCCTTCGTCTTGTGGACCGTGCCCGCTGTGTCCGTGACGGTCTTGATCTCGCCGGTCAGGTCAACGGAGACCACGTCGTCCGGAATAAGCTCGGCACCAAAGCGCTCCGCCTGGGCGCGCATGTTGTCCATGAGTTCGGGGCCCATGATGCCGTCCTGGAAGCCCGGGAAGTTTTCGACATCGGTCGTGTTCATCAGCGCGCCACCGGCGGTGACGGCGCCCTCGAACACCAGAGGCTTAAGCGACGCACGGGCGGTGTAAAGCGCCGCGGTGTAGCCGGCAGGCCCCGAACCGATGATGATCACGTTACGGACGTCGCTCACAGCTTGATTCCTCGTCTCTGATCTGTGTCATCCGACCGGTGGGAGCTTCTGTCGGAACTCTCACCTCACCCAACGGATCCTAAGGGGCGCGCATTCCCGCTGTGCCCGAGCACACGGACGTGACCCTCGGACGGGCGCGGGAAGATACACACCGTACGAGATATCACACAGGATGCGGGCGAAGCGTCGCGTCGGCACTCAGTCGCGTGTGTAGCCATGCTCCAGCAGAACCTTTGCCGTGGAGGCAGAGGAGGGATCGGCGACACAAGCGGCATCGACGATGTAGGCGGTCACCCGGGTGTCGTCGGAGGCGTCGGGAAGTACCACCAGCAGAGCCCCTCGCCCCTCGTAGGTGCCTTTCTCCGTGACGAGGGCGGCGTCGTCACGGCCGATCCCTTTACGGATGCATTCCGGGACCGTGACCTTGAGCACCCTGGGGCTGGCAGCGGTCCCGGATGCCGATTCCAGCCCGAAGGGCTGCGGGCTGCGGGAGGAGCCGATCTTCATCCGGCTCTGTGCGAGCAGATCGGAGACCTGCTTCTCCAGCTTTCCCTCGGAGAAGGTGTCCGCGGCAGCCGTCTGACGACCGTCCCCCTTGACCTCGTTCTGGGACGAGAGGAATACGGTGCCGAGCCCCAGAGCCGCGACGGTGAACACCGTTCCCAGCACTGCGGCCCTGTGTCGTCCACGCTGCACGCGGCCCTTGCGCCCCGGGCCGGTGGTAGAGGGGCGAGGGCGTCCAGCAGGGCGGCCCGCCGACGCTGGTGCTTCACGCGGTACCGATGTTTCACGTGAAACATGCGCGCGATCGTCGTCGGACAGGGCAGGGGAAGCGCCGACGGGTTTTATGTCGACCGATTCTGTGATGTCTCTGGGCTCCGGCACTGTGGCATGGAGCAGAGCTTCTGCGGCGAGCGCGGCGTCGATACGGCTCGCCACCTCGGCCGGCATGCGGGGCGGCCCCGGCATGGTGCCGAGCAGCCCCTGGATCTCCTCCAGTGAGGCATGGACGTCCGCGCAGAGCTCGCACTCATCCAGATGCCTGCGCACAGCGATGTCCCGGGCGGGCGGCAGAAGTCCCTCGGTGAGATCGGAGATCTCCTCGACGTCCGGGTGCTCCGTCATGTCTGTCGTCGAGGTCACGTTCGCCCACCTCCGCCCTTCACTGCCGCTGGGTCACTCGATCCTGTATCCGGCGAACCCGCTCGACGCGGTCCCGCTGCGGGTGGGACGGATGCCCCCTGCGTCCGGTTCCGTTCCTCGTCCCGTTTCCTGCCGTCACCGCTGCCGTCCGGTCGTAGGTGGCGCAGAAGAGGCAGGAGTCTGACTCTGCCCCGGGCGCAGCGGCTCTTCACCGTGCCGATGGGCACGTCGAGGATGCGGGCGGCCTCGGCCACCGGATAGCCCTGCATGTCCACGAGGATGAGCGCCGCCCGCTGATCGGGCGGTAACGTCCCCATCGCTTCGATGAGCTGGCGGTGCAGATCGTTCCGTTCTGCAGGAGCCGAAGCGGACTCGTGGGGCTCCAGCAGTTGCTCCAGGCGCTCCGTGTCATCGATAGGAGAGGTCTTCCGGGATGCCGCCTTGCGCGCACGGTCCAGACAGGCGTTCACCGTGATCCGGTGCAGCCATGTCGTGACGGCCGACTGGCCGCGGAAGGTGTGAGCGGCACGGTAGGCAGATACAAGGGCATCCTGAACCGCGTCAGCGGCTTCCTCCCGGTCCCCCAGTGTCCGGAGGGCAACGGCCCAGAGCCGGTCGCGATGACGGTGCACGAGCTCACCGAAGGCGTCCTTGTCCCCTGAGACATGGGATGCCAGGAGTTCGGCGTCTGAGCGATCGGCTCGGCGCGACTCATTGTCCACACAGATTCCCCGCGTCCTTGGGGAGGCAGCCGTGACACTGCTGCCCAACTCGTAATCCTGGCCGACAGAATGGCACACAGTGGGTCGGGATGTAACGGGGTAGGGAGAGATCCGCCCTACACTGCGCCAATTTCCCATGGCGAGCAGATCCACCCAAAAGTGTCGACGAAGGCATGCCGTGGCCGGTAAGCGAGAGTTCTTTTATTTTTGCAAGTAAAGATCAACTGCGGATATTTTTTGCCCCGCTGGTCGGTTCCTTTCAGGTTCCGACCTTTTGTTGCATGTGTGAATATTTTTGTGGGGAGGGGGAATGAGGCGCCGTGTCATCGCTGCGGCCGTGACTGTCTCTGCAGCATTTCTCGCGCTGCTGCCGTCCACTGCTTCGGCGGCCACGTACAGTAACCGCCCGAGTGGTAGTCGTTGCCTGGTGCTCTACTGCAACACGGGACGAGTGGGTTCGAAGGCGGCCTTCACCAGCTCCGCTTCAAATTTCGCCGGGTATGCCTTCCTGAGCTCGGGCAGCGGTCAGGAGCAGGCGCTGAAGAGCGATGCGGCCTCTGCCTCGCTTCTCACTTACCCGACCAACGACGTCAAACGCTGCGGTGTTCTTCAATAGTGGTTACGGCGGCGCCTGCGACTTCCTTTACGGGTATGACGACGGGTCGTTCAATGATGTGAAGCAGCTGGGACCCACCTGCAACAACAACGCTTCCTTCTGCTTCACCGGTGGCGGACCGACACGGCAGCTGTAGTTC
>NZ_JBHSPC010000050.1:75865-136272 GCF_042656345.1 Streptomyces incanus | reverse complement strand
TCAACATATCTGGCGTTGATTTTTGGCACGCTGTTGAGTTCTCAAGGAACGGACGCTTCCTTCGTACTCACCCTCGCGGGCTTTCCTCCGGGCGCTTCCCTTCGATGTTTCCAACACTATCAGCGTTTTCCCTACTCCCTGACCACTGTCCTGCGAGCATGCAGAACTCTGACCCCGGGATAGGATCTGACAAGTTGGATTTGCTGCGGGACAGTGACGCGAGATCGCGCCGACCAGCCCCAGGCAGGTTGCCGACTGTACATGGGGCCGCGGATCGGGTGCAAATCAATAAGAAGAAGTGGTCTAGACCTTCAATCGGTCCTCTCGCACGGAACCGGTACTACCTATGACATACGCTGCATCGCAGTGCGCCGTCCGAGACCGACAGTGACGGGCCCCTATCGATCTCCACCCCTGGGAGGCTTCCCATGACCACCGTGACATCCCCGCTCGCAGGACGGGCGATCGGACTCGACTCCGTACCCGATCCCGTCTTCTCCGGGGCCATGGTCGGCCCCGGTATGGCGATCGACCCCATACGGGAGCCCTCCACGGCTGCCTCCCCCGTCGACGGTGTCGTGGTCTCCCTGCACCCGCACGCGTTCGTCGTGGTCGACGAGAACGGTCACGGCGTGCTCACCCATCTCGGCATCGACACCGTGCAGCTCAACGGCGACGGCTTCGAACTGCTCGTCAACAAGGGCGACACCGTGACCCGCGGCCAAGGTGTCGTCCGCTGGAACCCTGCCGCAGTCGAGTCCTCCGGCAAGTCCCCGGTGTGCCCGGTCGTGGCCTTGGACGCCACGGTGGAGGCACTCTCCGAACTGCGCGACGACGGCGAGGTGAAGACCGGCGAACCCCTCTTCCTCTGGAAGTGACGCCGGTGCCGTCGCTCGGCGGCAAGCAGGTCAACCCACACGGCGGCGGATACCGCCGCACTACCGGAGACAGGTGAGATGGAGACAACGCTGCAAGGCGTCGGTGTGAGCCATGGTGTGGCGATCGGCGAGGTTCGGCACATGGGAACGGCGGTCCTCGAGCCGCCGGCCAGGCAGATCCCGGCTGAGGAGGCGGAGCGTGAACAGGGGCGCGCCCGCAAGGCCGTGGAGGCAGTGGCGGCCGATCTGATGGCGCGCGGCAACCTGGCGGGCGGCGAAGCCCAGGCGGTACTCGAGGCCCAGGCCATGATGGCCCAGGACCCCGAGCTGATGACGGACGTGGAACGTCGTATCGCCGAAAGCAGCACCGCCGAGCGTGCGGTGTACGACGCGTTCGCCGCGTACCGCGAACTGCTGGCCGCTGCCGGTGAGTATCTGGCGGGCCGCGTGGCCGACCTCGACGACGTGCGGAACCGTATCGTCGCCCGGCTGCTCGGGGTTCCGATGCCAGGTGTCCCGGACAGCGACGAGCCCTACGTCCTGGTGGCCCGTGATCTCGCACCGGCGGACACGGCGCTGCTGGACCCGACCCTGGTGCTCGGTTTCGTGACCGAGGAGGGGGGACCCACCAGCCACAGCGCGATCCTGGCTCGGGCGCTCGGTGTGCCGGCCGTGGTGGCCCTGCCCGGTGCCGGTGAGCTCGCCGAGGGGACACTGATCGCCGTCGACGGCAGCACCGGTGAGATCTTCGTGAACCCGAGCGAGGAGAAGAAGGGGCAGCTCGAGGTCGCGGAGGCCGAGCGCCGGGCGGCGCTCGGCACGTCGACCGGGCCCGGTGCGACCTCCGACGGTCACACGGTGCCGTTGCTGGCGAACATCGGCGGCCCGGCGGATGTGCCGGCCGCGGTCGAGGCGGGTGCGGAGGGCGTCGGTCTCTTCCGTACCGAGTTCCTCTTCCTGGACGACAGCAAGAAGGCTCCCTCCGAGGAGAAGCAGGTCGAGGCCTACCGTCAGGTGCTCGAGGCGTTCCCCGAGGGCCGTGTGGTGGTGCGGGTACTGGACGCGGGCGCGGACAAGCCGCTGGACTTCCTCACCCCGGCGGACGAGCCGAACCCGGCACTGGGCGTGCGCGGTCTGCGGTCGCTGCTCGAACACCCCGAGGTGCTGCGAACCCAGCTGTCGGCGCTGGTCAAGGCTGCGGAGGGGCTGTCCGTCCACCTTGAGGTGATGGCCCCGATGGTGGCGGACCGCGCCGATGCCAAGGCCTTCGCCGACGCGTGCCGTGAGGCGGGTTTGCACGCGAAGTTCGGTGCGATGGTCGAGATTCCGTCGGCCGCACTGCGGGCGCGCTCGATCCTGCAAGAGGTGGAGTTCCTGTCACTGGGAACGAACGACCTCGCGCAGTACACGTTCGCCGCGGACCGCCAGGTGGGTGCGGTGTCCCGGCTGCAGGACCCGTGGCAGCCCGCGCTGCTCGACCTGGTGGCGCTGTCGGCGGAAGCCGCGAAAGCCGAGGGCAAGAGCTGTGGTGTCTGCGGTGAGGCCGCCTCCGACCCACTGCTCGCTTCGGTGCTGACCGGTCTGGGTGTCACCTCCCTCTCCATGGGTGCGGCGTCCATTCCCTATGTGCGGGCGGCACTGGCGAAGTTCACTCTGGCGCAGTGCGAGCGGGCCGCGGCGGCGGCCCGTGCGACGGACAGTGCCGAGGAAGCCCGCAGGGCCGCTCAGGCGGTGCTGTCGGGCGAGTAGCAGGGCACGCGGGACGCGTCTCGGGCTCACGGACGACCGCCGCCGCTGTTCCCAGAGGGGCGCTCCACTCAAGGGGCGCCCCTCCCTGGTTCCCGCTCCCCGTTCTCCGTCTCCGTTCCGTGTTCCCCTTTCCGTCGGGGTTCAGTGGTGGTGGGTCGGGTCCGGGCCCTCCCCGAGGTCGGGCGGCTCGCAGTAGTCGACGTTGGACTCGGGCGGGATGAGATCTCCCGATTCGACGTCGGTGCAGTAGGCGTCGAACACCTCTCCCGCGGTGAGTGGCTCGAGGCCATGGGCGCGCAACCGCCAGCCGTGAACACGGTCGGGGGTGCCCAGGACGGTGGTCCGCATGACGAGCCCGCCCGGACTGCCGGTGGCGAGACCGACGGCCAACACCGTGGTGAATTCGAGGATCTCGGCGTCGTCCAGTTCCAGGCGTCCGCCGTTGTCGTCGGCATGGAGGACGGCGATCAGGGTCTCGGGTGGTCCGGAGACGCTGCAGACGAGGTGCCGGCTCCCGGGACCTGCCGTGTCGAGGATGCGGACGATCAGCTGGGAGGCGCGGGCGAAGGCCTCGCGGCCCAGGTCCTCGCCGCACGCGGGGCAGGCGCCGAGACGGGCGAGGAGCATGGTTGCGTACTCCCAGGTCGCCTGGCGGACGCCCTCGTCGACGAGGGCGGGCAGGAGGTCGGTCAGGGGCTGCCCCTTATAGGGGACGGTGGCTCCGGTGACCGCGAGTTCGGCCGTGAAGCGGGTGCGGCTGGTGTGGCTGTCCGGGTCGAGACCGCGTTGTGCGCAGAACTCCGCGTACTCCTCGGGGTCGAAGAGGGCCAGTGTGGTGTGGGTTCCCTGCAGGGCACGTGTCCTGAGGACGGCCTCCACTTGTTCGAGGTATGTGCCGTGGTCGTCGAAGATGAAGCTTCGGTAGGGCCGCATGGCGCGGAAGTCGTGCTCGTCGGTCAGCAGCCCGATGGTGCCCGCGATCTCGCGGCACAGGGCGCGTCGCATGGTTCGGTGGTCGGTGTACGTCATGTCTCCCCCTGCACAGTCGATCAATGCTCACTCACAGTAATCGGGGGCACTGACAGTGGCGTCCGGGCCGTGCGGCTGCGGACCGGGCGGGCAGGGTGAGGTCAGGCGCGTTTGCGGGCCAGGTCCTCGTAGAACGTGAGCAGATCCAGATTGTCGACGGAGCCGGCGTTGACCGCCTTCTCCAGCGGTGTGCCCTGGAGAAGGCGCTTGACCGGGACCTCGATGCGTTTGCCGGTCAGGGTGTGCGGGACGCCGGGTACCTCAATGATCTCGTCGGGGACGTGGCGTGGGGACAATTCCTCGCGGATGGTCCGCTGGATGCGGCCCTTCAGTCCCTCGTCGAGCACCGCGCCCGGCGTCAGGTGGACGAACAGGGGCATCCAGTAGCCGCCGTCGGGCTGTTCGATGCCGATGACGAGGGATTCCTTGATCTCGGGAAGGCGCTCGACGGCCTCGTAGATGTCCGCCGACCCCATGCGGACGCCCTGGCGGTTGAGCGTGGAGTCGGAGCGGCCGTGAATGACGACGGAACCTCGGGAGGTGAGGGTGATCCAGTCGCCGTGCCGCCAGACGCCGGGGTAGGTGTCGAAGTAGCTGTCGTGGTAGCGGCTGCCATCGGGGTCGTTCCAGAAGTGGATCGGCATGGACGGCATGGGATTGGCGACCACGAGCTCGCCGACCTCGTCGGTCAAGGGCCTGCCGCTCGGGTCCCAGGACTGCAGGTCCGTGCCGAGGCAGGGTGCCTGCAGCTCGCCGACGTGGACGGGGAGGGTGGGTACGGCGCCGGCGAAGCAGGAGCACACGTCCGTACCTCCGCTGACGGAGGCGATCCACAGGTCGTCGCGCACCTCGTCGTGCAGCCAGCGGAAGCCGTCGGGCGGCAGGGGGGATCCGGTGGTGGCGACGCACTGCACCGCTGAGAGGTCGAAGTCGCGCGAGGGGTGCACGTCCGCCTTGCGGCAGGCCATGACGTATGCGGCGGAGGTGCCGTAGAAGGTGGCGCCGGTGCGTTCGGCGATCCGCCACTGGGCGCCTGTGTCCGGGTAGCCGGGGCTGCCGTCGTACAGGACGATCGTCGTTCCGGTGAGCAGGCCGGAGACGAGGAAGTTCCACATCATCCAGCCGGTCGACGTGTACCAGAAGAAGCGGTCCTCCGGGCCCAGGTCGCAGTGGAGTCCGAGCTGCTTGAGGTGTTCGACCAGGATGCCGCCCTGGGACTGGACGATCGCCTTCGGCAGTCCGGTGGTGCCGGAGGAGTAGAGCACCCACAGGGGGTGTTCGAAGGGCACCTGCTCGAAGACCGGTTCGGTGTCCGCGGAGGTGAGTGCCTGCCAGTCGAGTGTCCCGTCCGGGGCATCGGTGCCGAGCAGGGGGATGTGCACGACGGCGCGCAAGGTGGGCAGTTCACGGCGCAGTTCGGCGACGACGTCGCAGCGGTCGTGCTCCTTGCCGCCGTAGCGGTAGCCGTCGACGGTGAACAGGACGACCGGTTCGACCTGCTGGAAGCGGTCGAGCACACTGCGGGCGCCGAAGTCGGGCGCGCAGGAGGTCCACACGCCGCCCACGGCCGCGGTGGCCAGGAAGGCGACGACGGCCTGCGGGATGTTGGGCAGGTAACCGCTGACGCGGTCGCCGGGGCGTACGCCGAGGGCGCGCAATTCGGCTGCCAGGGAGCCGACCTGGCGGCGCAACTCGGCCCAGGTGACGGGCCTCGGGTCGTGGGTCTCGTCGACGTGCAGGAGCGCCGGCTCGTCCGCGCGGGTCGTGGCGGCGCGCAGAGCGTGTTCGGCGTAGTTGAGGGTGGCACCGGGGAACCACTGGGCGCCGGGCATCGAACGGTCGCCCAACACGTGCGCGTAGGGGGTCGAGAAGCGCACGTCGAACCACTCCGTGACGGCCTTCCAGAAGGTTTCCGGCTCGTCCACGGACCAGCGGTGCAGCTCCGCGTAGCCCCCCTCGGCGGGGGCGCCGTGGTGCTCGGCCGCCCACGCGTGGAACGTGGTGATCCGGGCACGGGCGATGCGTTCCGGATCTGGCTGCCAGAGCGGCTGGGGGTTCACGGTCGACATGGGCGGCTCCCGGACTGTGCGCGTCGTGTGCGTCCTGCGCGCACGGGCTGGGGTGTGCGCGTGACGCGGCTGACAGGGACGATGCCACGTGATCGTCTTCCGTACCAGGGCGCGGACCACATAGCCCCGGTCGTGAAGATGTGGTCCGATCATGGGTGAACGGCAGTTGAACGACACACGTGCGAGGCGCGGGCAGTGGCAGGGTGAGCACCATGGACGGTCGTGACCTGGTGCGTTCGGTGAGATCGGTCGGCTCGGTGCGGACGATACAGGGTCTGCGTACCGTACGAGCAGCGTGGCGCAGGCGGCGGGCCGATGCCACCGGGCTGCCACCGCGCGGGGCGGAGCGCGCGCGCACTCCCGGGCCGGTACGGGAGGTGGATCCCGGGCCCGGGGGCGGGGTCGTCCGGTTCGGCCGTTCCGAGCTGCGGATCCACGTCGCCGTGAACGGGGCCGTCTTCTGGGGCTGGGACGGGGCGGCTCCGGAGCCGTCGTACGCGCTGGCCGGGCGCTGTCCCGACCCGGATCCGCGGGCGGTGCTGGAGCCGGACACCAACGGCGGCTGGCGGGTGGTGGCCGAGCGGGTGACGGTCGCCGTCTCGTGGCACGGCGCGGTGGAGGTGCTCACTCCGGGGGGCGTGGTGCTGCGTCGGGAGCTGCCACCGCGGTGGTGGGAGCCGGTGGCAGGGGGCCCGGCGCGCTGGATGCAGCGGTCCGAGGTGCGTGCCGACGCCCGGTTCTTCGGGCTCGGGGAACAGGCCTCGGGGCCGAGGCTGCGGGACGGCACCTACCGGCTGTGGAACACGGGGCCCGGTCGCGGTTTCGAGTCCGGCGACGATCCGCTTCCCATCACTATGCCGGTTCAGCTGGTGCTGGCCGACGCGGGCACACATCTCGCGTTCCACGACTGTTCGTGGGACGGCACCGTCACGCTGCGGGAAGGCGCGGAGGGCGCCGGCTCCGGGCACGACCGGGTGGGGACCAGCGAGCTGCGGATGGACGGGGGTCCGCTGCGCTGCTGGGTGATGGTGGGTACTCCCATGCGGGTGCTGCTCGCCTGGGCGTCACTGACCGGTGCGCCCGCGCTGCCGCCCGCGTGGGCCCTCGGCCATCATCACGTGCGGTGGGGCGGCGGCGGTGAGCAGGAGGTGCGGCGGGTCGTCGCCGGCTATCAGGAGCACGGGCTGCCGCTCGACGCCGTCCACCTCGGTAGCGGCCACCACGACGCCCATCAGGGGTTCACCGTGGACCAGGAGCGGTTCCCCAAGCTGCCGGCCCTCGCCGATGAACTGCGGCGGGACGGGATCCGGCTGGTGTCGGTCGTCGGTCCGGCGGTTCCTGCCGGGGACGGCCACGCCGTGTACGACGCGGGGGCGGCCCGGGACGCGTTCGTTCGGGACGCCTCGGGAGATGTCGTCCAGGGTGTGTCCTGGCCCGGGGACGTGGTCTTCCCCGACTTCACGCACCCGCACGTGCGCGCCTGGTGGGGCGGCCTGTACGCGGAGCGGCTGGAGCAGGGGTTCGCGGGCTTCTGGCACGACATGAACGAGCCGACGTCGTTCACCGCGTTCGGGGAGCCGACGCTCCCCCGCTCGGCCCGTCACGCCCTGGACGGGCGAGACGGTGATCACCGTGAGGCGCACAACGTGTACGCGTTGTGCATGGCCAGGGCGGCCCACGAGGGGCTGCGGGTGCTGCTGCCCGAGGAGCGGCCGTTCCTGTTCTCACGCTCGGGGTGGGCCGGCATGCAGCGCTACGGCGGGAGCTTGTCGGGGGAAGTGGCCACAGGCTGGCCCGGACTGCGGGCGTCGCTGGCCCTGGTGCTGGGGCTCGGGCTGTGTGGTGTCCCGTACGCGGGGCCGGACGTCGGCGGCACCGGCGGGAATCCGTCTCCCGAGCTGTATCTGCGGTGGCTCCAGTTGGGCGCCCATATGCCGCTGCTCCGCACCCGCGCGGGGGCGGGGCACAGGGAGCCGTGGGAGTTCGGTGCCGAGGTGCTGGCGCACGCGCGCGCGGCTCTCATCGAGCGTCGGCGGCTGCAACCGTACCTCGTGACTCTGGCGCATCTGGCCCGACGTACCGGTGCTCCCTATGTGCGGCCGCTGTGGTGGTCGGCGCCGGAGGAGCGTGCGCTGCGCGACTGCGAGGACGCCTTCCTCCTGGGCGACAGCCTGCTGGTGGCGCCGGTGCTGGTGCCGGGCGCGGAACGGCGTACGGTGCGGCTGCCCGGCGGGCGCTGGTACGAGACGGCGACGGGTCGGGCGTTCGAGGGACCTGCCCAGGTACTGGTCGACGCACCCCTGGACCGCATTCCGGTGTTCGCGCGCGCGGGCGCCGTCATTCCCGTGTACGGGGAGGACGGCGGGCTGGAACTGGAAGTGTGGGCGCCCGCCAGGGGGCGGGTCGGCGGCGGGACGGTCGTCGCGGACGCCGGCGACGGCTGGGAGGAGCCGGGTATCGAGCGGTACACCGCCCGCTGGGCGGGGTCCCGGATCGTCGTCGAGCGAGAGGGCGAGCACGGCACCGGCGGTCTGCCCCACCCGGTGCGTGTCCGTGGGCTCGGGCCGAACTGAGCGGGGCGGGGAAGAGCACGGCCGCTGCGTGCCCGTGGGCCGGCCGGGCTGAGCCGTGGGGGTCAGATGTACCGGCCCTCGAACCAGGCCCGCACGGCACGCGTGTGCAGCGGGAAAGCAAGTTCCTCCGCGCGGCGCAGCAGGTGCCAGCCCTCCGTCTCGTCCGTGGCCTCCGACGGCGGCAGCCCTTCCGCGGGACGTTCCGGGAGCATCCCGAACAGCAGCAGGTGTCCGTCGGGCGAGCTCATGGCCTCGGCGAGCCGTACGTCCCGGCTCGCCGCTTCGATGCCGGTCTCCTCCTGGAGTTCGCGGACGACGGCCTGGCGCCAGTCCTCCCGGTCGTCGATGTAACCGCCGGGCAGGGCCGTGCCTCCGCGCGCGGGGGCGATGGTCCGGGTGATGACGACCAGGGCGGTGCCCTTCGGGTCGTACACGGGCTGGAGGGCGACCGCGACCGGCAGCGGGTTGCGGTAGGCGGCGGTGCCGCATGCCGGGCAGGTGCGGGGCCAGCCGGAGACGCCCTCGCCGAAGGGCGTGCCGCAGCTCGAGCAGTGGGAGTCCGGCACAGGATCGGGGCCGGGGGTTTGGGTTCTGGGCACGCGCGGACTGTAACCGATCAGGGCGAGGGTGTCTCCGGGGAGTCTCCGGGGCCGTTCAGCGGTGGCCGGCGAGCGACCTCCGGGACACCGGGAAGTCGAAGTAGGTGTCCGGATGGGCCTCCGGCTTGAAGGTGTAGTGCCACCACTCCTCGGCCAGGTTCACGAAGCCGAGATCCTCCAGGGTGCTTTTGAGGAGCGCCCGGTTGGCCCGCTGTTCCCCCTGTATGCGGGGGTCAAGGGTGTGGCTGAGGGTGTCGAAGCAGTCGTAACCGGTGCCCATGTCGACGGAGTTGTCGGGGAACCGCTCGTCCTGGCCCGCGAAGCAGGGTGTGAGAGGTTCTCCGGGGCGGTACGGGCGGGTCGGCGTGGCGGGGAGCCGTACGACGGTGAGGTCCACGGTCGAGCCGCGGCTGTGGCCGGACTTCTCGGCGATGTAACCGTCGGCGAACAGCCGGGACTTGTCGACGTTCGGGTAGAACTCGGCCTTCATCGCCAGGTCGTCGGGGTCCTTGGCCCAGCGTACGAAGTGGTCCACAGCGCGTTGGGGCCGGTAGCAGTCGTACACCTTGAGGGAGTAGCCCTTGGGCAGCAGCTTCCGCTGAGCCTCGTGGAGGGCTCGAGCCGCGGGGCGGGTGAGGATGCACAGCGGTTCCCGGTAGCCGTCGATGCGCTCGCCCACGAAGTTGTGCGGGGTGAAGTAGCGGACCTCTTGGATGATCGTCGGATCCACACTGCTCAGCGCCACGAAGTCCTTGGGGGCCCTGGGTTCCGGCGTCGCCGGGGTGGACGCTGCGGGGGCGGTCGCGGCGGTCGTCGCCGTCAGCGCGGCGAGTGTGGTGACCAGAGCGCGTACCGCGGCGGAGAGTTGTGTCATGTCTCCTGCATCTATCAGGAGGCGGGTCCGGTGGGGAAGCACCCTGCCCTTGTCCGCTCACCCGTGGCATATTTCTGACGAGCCGTCAGGAAAGCTGGACGAGGGTGATGGGGGTGCCGTTGTCACGCCGCGGCCGGGTGTGGTCGTACACGGCCGCCCGGTACCGGCCTCCGTCACCGTCACCGAGCCGGCGGTGGGCGTGGGGGCGGAGGTCGTCGCCGGCGTACTCCGTGAGGACGGGGAGGCGGCCTGGACGATCCGGCAGTTCGAACCGACGGGAGCGACCGGGTGACGGGAGGGGTGGCGGTGCTCGGCACCGGTATGTACCCGTGGGGCAAGTGAGGGCACGGCTTCGTCGAGTACGGCGTGGCTGCGGCCCCGCGGCGCTCGCCGACACCGGCTGCGGTGGCGGGCCATCGACTCGGTGCTGGACGTGGACACCGTGCGTGGCGGCTGTCCGGGGTGTGCGGCTGCGGCCGGGGCGCCGTTCGCGAAGGCGCTGGGCCGACAGGGAGCCGGCCGGTCACGCTGTCCCTGGCCACGGTGCTGTGCACACCGGGCAGTGCGACGGACCACCGGCAGGTCGCCGTTCGTCCCGCCCCGCTGAAGAAGGCGGCGAAGTCCTCAAACGGGGCGAGCCGGGTGCCGGGAGGGCGCCGGCACCGCGGGGTGGGGTGCGGCCGAGCCGCCTCGGGTTCAGGTGGTGACGGCCTGGCGGCGCTGCGCCGCCTGTGCCATGGCGTGCTGGACGACACCGATGAGGACCGTCTTGACCGACTCCCGGTCCCGGGCGTCACCCATCAGGAGCGGCACGTCCGGGTCGAGGTCGAGGGCCCGGCGGATGTCATCGGCCGGGTGGCGTACGGCTCCCTCGAAGCAGTTGACGCCGACGAGAAACGGTATGGAGCGCCGCTCGAAGTAGTCGATGGCCGCGAAGCAGTCCTCCAGCCGCCGGGTGTCGGCAAGGACGACGGCACCGAGGGCTCCCTCGGCGAGCTCGTCCCACATGAACCAGAACCGCTCCTGGCCGGGCGTGCCGAAGAGGTACAGCACCAGGTCCTCGCGGAGCGTGATGCGGCCGAAGTCCATGGCCACCGTGGTGGTGTTCTTGGCCTCCACCCCGCTGAGGTCGTCGACCGGGCGCCCCGCCTCGGTGAGCAGTTCCTCGGTGCGCAGCGGCCTGATCTCACTGACCGCGCCGACGAGCGTGGTCTTGCCCACGCCGAAGCCGCCGGCCACCAGGATCTTGAGCGTGACGGGCTCGACCGGGGGCTTGCCGCGCTCAGAACGCCCGAAGATCATCGTACTTTTCTCCTGCTCGGTGGGGGTCGGGCGGTGGACCGTAGCCGCCACCGCCGGGGGACTCGATGACCAGTACGTCGCCGGGGCGGACGTCCGCCGAATCGCTGCCGCCAAGTGCGGTGACGGTGCCGTCCGCGCGGTCGATCCGGTTGGCGCCGGGCGCGCCGGGCGCGCCGCCCGCCATGCCGTACGGAGGAATCCTGCGGTGCTGGGACAGCGTGGAGACGGTCATGGGTTCCAGGAAGCGGATGCGGCGGATCGCGCCGTCCCCGCCGCGCCACCGGCCTGCTCCGCCGCTGCCCGCGCGTACGGCGAACTCGTCGATGCGGACGGGCAGTCGCCACTCCAGGACCTCGGGGTCGGTGAGGCGCGAGTTGGTCATGTGGGTCTGTACGGCGGACGCGCCGGCAAAGCCGTCTCCCGCGCCCGAGCCGGAGGCGACGGTCTCGTAGTACTGATGGCGGGCGTTGCCGAAGGTGACGTTGTTCATGGTGCCGGAGCCCTCGGCCTGGACACCGAGCGCCGCGTAGAGGGCGCCGGTGATGCTCTGGGAAGTCTCCACGTTACCCGCGACGACGGCGGCCGGTGGCCGGGGCGCCAGCATGGAGCCGGGCGGCACGATGATCCGCAGCGGCCGCAGGCAGCCGTCGTTGAGCGGGATGTCGTCGGCCACCAGGGTGCGGAAGACGTACAGGACGGCGGCGTTGACGACCGAGAAGGGGGCGTTGAAGTTGGTGGGCAACTGTGTCGTGGTGCCCGTGAAGTCGATGGTGGCGGAACGGTCCGCACGGTTCACGCGTACGCGCACGCGGATGACGGCCCCGGAGTCGGTCTCGTAGGCGTACTCGCCGTCGTCGAGGGCGTCGATGACCCGGCGCACCGATTCCTCGGCATTGTCCTGGACGTGCCGCATGTACGCCTGGACCACGTCGAGGCCGAAGTTCTCGATCATCCGGCCGACCTCGTCGACGCCCTTCCGGTTGGCGGCGATCTGGGCACGCAGGTCGGCGAGGTTGGTCTGCGGGTTGCGGGAGGGGTACCGCGCATCGATCAGGAGCCGGTGGGTCTCCTCCTCGCGGAACCGTCCGTTCTCGACGAGCAGCCAGTTGTCGAAGAGGATGCCCTCCTCGTCGATGGTGTGGCTGTCGGCGGGCATGGACCCCGGGGCGATGCCGCCGATCTCGGCGTGGTGGCCGCGTGAGGCGACGTAGAAGAGAACACTTCGGTCACCCTGTGTGGTGCCGACGGATCCGGCGCCGAAGACCGGAGTGATCACGGTGACATCGGGGAGATGGGTGCCGCCGTGGTAGGGGTCGTTCACGGCGTAGGTGTCACCCGGGCGCATGGTGGAGCCGCGCTGCCGGATGACCTCCTTGACGCCGATGCCCATCGAGCCCAGGTGGACGGGGATGTGAGGGGCATTGGCCACCAGGTTCCCGTCCGGGTCGAAGAGGGCGCAGGAGAAGTCCAGGCGCTCCTTGATGTTGACGGACTGGGCGGTGGACTCGAGGCGGGCGCCCATCTGTTCGGCGATGGACATGAAGAGGTTGTTGAAGACCTCGAGCAGAACCGGGTCGGCTGCCGGGTCGGATTCGGTGTCGAGATCGGAACTCTGCGTAACCGCAACGCGTTCCATGACCAAATGCCCGTCATCGTTCGGAGCCGCCCGCCAGCCTTCGTCGACGACGGTCGTGGAGCCGGCCTCGGTGATGATCGCCGGTCCGGTGACCGTCCCACCGGGGGGAAGATCCTCTCGGCGGTGGAGGGGGACGTCGCGCCAGGTGCCGCCGGTGTGGAGGCGGACGGGGCACGGGGCGGCCGGGCGGCCTTCGTAAGGGGCGAGGGCGGAGAGATCGGGGGGTTCGGTGATGCCGGTGGCTTCGACGGAGAGGGCTTCGACGACGATCGGGCGGTCGAGCGTGAAGGAGTACGTGGCGCGATGACGCTCTTCGAAGGCACGGCGCATGGCGGTGGGGTCGGTCAGTTCGACGGTGAGAGTGGTGTCGGTGCCGTCGTAGCGGAGCTGTGCCCGGCGGGTGACCTCGATCCGGTCCTCGGGGACGTCCTCGGCAAGGAGTTCGGCGCGGGCCGCCGCTTCCAGGTCGTCGGCGATCCGGTGGATGCCGGGCATCGCGGCGGGCTCCAGGGGGGCCTCGGCGGAGCGTTCGCGCATGGCCGTGGTGTCGGCGAGGCCCATACCGAGTGCGGAGAGGACGCCCGCCATGGGCGGCACGAGGACGGTGCGAATGCCGAGGGAGTCGGCGACCATGCACGCGTGCTGCCCGCCCGCACCGCCGAAAGTGGTGAGGGTGTAGCGGGTGATGTCGTGGCCCTTCTGGACGGAGATCCGCTTCACCGCGGCGGCGATGTTGGCGACGGCGATCCGCAGGTAGCCCTCGGCGACCTGCTCCGGGGTGCGGTCGTCGCCGGTCTGTTCGCGGATCTCGCGCGCGAGGCCGGTGAAGCGGTCGCGGACGAGTCCGGCGTCGAGGGGCTGGTCGCCGTTCGGGCCAAACACCGCCGGGAAGTGGTCGGGCTGGATGCGTCCGAGCATGACGTTGGCGTCGGTGACGGCGAGCGGTCCGCCGGCCCGGTAGCAGGCGGGGCCGGGGTCGGCGCCCGCCGAGTCCGGCCCCACGCGGTAGCGGGAGCCGTCGAAGTGGAGGACCGAGCCGCCGCCGGCGGCGACGGTGTGGATGTCCAGCATGGGCGCGCGCAGCCGTACGCCGGAGATCTGTGTGGTGAAGACGCGTTCGTAGTCCCCCGCGAAGTGGGACACGTCGGTGGAGGTGCCACCCATGTCGAAGCCGATGACCCGGTCGAAGCCGGCGAGCTGCGACATGCGGGCCATCCCGACGATGCCGCCGGCCGGCCCGGACAGGACGGCGTCCTTGCCGCGGAACTGCGCGGCTTCGGCGAGGCCGCCGTTGGACTGCATGAACATCAGCCGTACGCCGTCGAGTGCGTCGGCCACCTGCCGGACGTAACGGCGCAGTACGGGCGAGAGGTAGGCGTCGACGACGGCCGTGTCACCGCGCGGGACGAGCCGCATCAGCGGGCTGACCTCGCTGGACAGCGAGATCTGCGGGAAGCCGATGCGGGCGGCGAGTTCCCCGACCGCCTGTTCGTGGGCGGGGTGGAGGTGGCTGTGCATGCAGACCACGGCAACGGCCCGGATGCCGTCGTCGTGGGCCCGGCGCAGCAGCCCCTCGAGGGCGTCCAGGTCGGGGGCGCGCAGGACGGTGCCGTCTGCGGCGACACGTTCGTCCGCTTCGACGACCCGTTCGTACAGCAACTCGGGCAGTTCGATGCGGCGGGCGAAGATGGCGGGGCGGTTCTGGTAGGCGATGCGCAGGGCGTCGCGGAAGCCGCGGGTGATGACCAGGAGGGTGCGTTCGCCGGTGCGCTCCAGGAGGGCGTTGGTGGCGACCGTGGTTCCCATGCGTACGGACTCGACGGGATCGCGGGAGCCGGCCAGCAGTTCGCGGACACCCGCGACCGCCGCGTCGGCGGTGGGTTCCGCCCCGCCGGGAGGACGACCGGGCCGGTCGAGGGCAGGGTTGTCCGACAGCAGTTTGCGTGTGAGGAGTCGTCCGTCGGGTCGACGGGCGACGATGTCGGTGAAGGTACCGCCTCGGTCGACCCAGAACTGCCAGCCTGTCACGTCAGTACTCCGCTTCCGCGCCGCTCACAGCGCCCGGAGGCCGTTGATCACATCGCGCAGAATACTCTCGTCCGGCAGTTCGGCAGGGGGAACAGGCCGGTTCACGTGGACGGATTCGAGGTCGACGAGATCGCCCACGAGGACGCGTACCACTCCGATCGGCAGGTCGAGTTCCGCCGCGAGTTCGGCGACCGTCTGCGGAGTGTCACGGCACAGTTCGACGATGTCCACGTGTTCCGGGGAAAGTGTGGGGTCCGTCTCCGGATCGTCCGCGTCGGGTTCGGTGACGACCACCGCGATCAGGTCGAGGCGGTGCTGGGCCGCACTCGAAGTGCGGCCCCGCGTCATGGCATACGGACGGACGACCGGTCCGGCCTCGTCGTCGAACCAGTGGCTTCTTCCCTCACCGTCAGCACTCATGCCATCCCACTACCCGCCCGGGGGCAGATCGGTACGCGGTTCGGTTCCCAGATGCGGGCCCACCCGCTTCACAAGAAGGGTCATCTCGTAGGCGACCTGCCCGACATCCGAGTCGACGTCGGCGAGAACGGCGAGGCAGCTGCCGTCCCCGGCGGCCGTGACGAACAGGAACGCCTCGTCGAGCTCGACGATGGTCTGGCGGACACTGCCTGCCTCGAAGTGGCGGCCCACCCCCTTGGCCAGGCTGTGGAACCCGGAGGCGACGGCGGCCAGGTGCTCGCTGTCCTCGCGGGTCAGCTCCTGGGAGGCCCCCGTGGCGAGGCCGTCGCCGGAGAGCACGACGGCCTTTCGGATACTCGCGACGCGGGCCACCAGGTCGTCGAGGAGCCAGTTGAGTTCCCCCTTGCCGTCGTCGGCGTGGCCGGTCGTGTGCGGTGCGGTCATCGACCGTCCCCCTTAGTCGTTCCTGGTCGTTCCTCGTGGTGCTGCCCCGCCGGGGCACCTTCGCCCTCGGCGTTCTCCTCACGACCGCGCTGCCAGCCGCGCTGGAGCGAGGCCATGCGGCTGCGTACCTCCTCCGCGTCCCGTTCGACGGGTTGGGATCTCTCCTCGTTCCTTCGTGGCGCGCTCCGTTTGAGCTGGGGGGCAAGGCTGGCCTGCCGTACGCGCCGGGGCAGCGACGCGGTGCCGGCCGGGCCGGCGCCCGTGCCCTGCGGGGCGCTGCCGGAGCCTGGCTCCGCCGCCGGGCCCGCCGTGGAGTGTTCCTGGCGGGCGTCCGGCCCGATCGTGGGGTGTCCGGAGCCGCCCGGAGGGTCGCCGGCGGCCGGGGTGGGTGGGCCGTCGTCCCGGGCGGAGCCGCGGGGCGCCTGGTTCGCGGGCCGGTCGCCGGCGCGTGCGCCGATCCGGGGACGGGAGTCCGCGCCCCGCCGGCGGGCGGGCAGGGGCGGCGGTTTCTCCCCCTCGGGTGGTCCCGGGTCCCGGTCCGGGGAGGGTTGCCCACCGCGGCGGCGGGTCGGCAGCAGGGGCGCCGGTTCCTGTTCCGGGCGGGTGGGCGACGTACCGGTGTCCTGGTCCGACCGCTCCCGGCGGGCGTGCTCGTCGCCGACAGGGCGTCCGTGCGAGCTGACCAGCTTGGGCGTGCCCCTGCGGGGCGGCGGGACCGGGGCACCCGCCTGGCCGTGCGTGTCCAGGGCCGGTCCGCCCGCGTCCAGGTCCGGTCCGTCACCGTTGCCCCTACCGATGCCGGTGGCCTGTGGGTGGGACTCGCGGCGGCGGCCCGGCCGCTCGTCCTTGGTGCGGGACGGGGAGCGGCGATGACCGAACAGGCCACCGTGCTCGTCGTCCTCGCCCTCCGGCGCGCCCGGGTAGTCGTCGAGGGCGTCCAGGTCGACGGGGGCCTCGAGTTCGACCGGACCGTTCAGGAGCGAGGCGGGCAGTCCGGGCAGCTGGACGGGCGCTTGGGAGAGCGCGAGACGGCGGCTGTCCTCCGGTTCCCTGTCTTTGGGGCGCCGGGGCCGGTCGAGGCGGAAGCCGACGCCGTTGGTGTCCGGGACGTCTTCGGTGAGGAGTGTGTCCGGGATGAAGACGATCGCGGTGGTGCCGCCGTAGGGAGACGGCTGCAGGGAGACCCGGACGTTCTGCCGCTGTGCGAGTCGGCTGACCACGAACAGTCCGAGCCGGTCGGTGTCGGAGAGTTCGAACTCCGGTGTCTCGGCGAGCCGCAGGTTGGCGTCGAGCAGCGCCTCGGCGGCCATGCCGAGACCTCGGTCGTGGATCTCCAGGGTGAAGCCGTTGGCGACGCGCTCCCCCAGGACCTGAACGGCGGTGTGCGGCGGGGAGAACACCGTGGCGTTCTCCAGGAGTTCGGCCACCAGGTGGGTCAGGTCGGCGACGGCGGGGCCGGTGACGGCGACCCGCGGCAGCCGGCGGACCTCGATGCGCTCATAGTCCTCGACCTCGGCGACGGCAGCGCGCACGACGTCCATGAGCTGGACCGGTTTGCGCCACTGCCGGGAGGGCGCGGCGCCGGAGAGGATCACCAGGCCCTCGGCGTGCCGGCGCATGCGGGTGGTGAGGTGGTCGAGGCGGAACAGGTCGGCGAGTTCCTCGGTGTCGTCGGTCCTGCGTTCCATGGTGTCCAGCAGGGTGAGCTGTTTGTGCAGCAGGACCTGACTGCGACGGGCGAGGTTGACGAAGACCTCCGAGACCCCGGAGCGCAGTTCGGACTGTTTGACGGCCGCCTCCACGGCGGCGCGCTGCAGGGTGTTGAGGGCCTGGCCGACCTCGCCGATCTCGTTCCTGTCGTACTCCAGGCGCGGGACCTCGGTCTCGACGTCCACCTGTTCACCCGCAGAGAGGCGGCGCATCACGCTGGGCAGCCGCACACCGGACGCCTCGTGGGCCTCCAGGCGCAGCTGCCGCAGGTCGCGGATGAGGCCGCGGCCGACGCGCACGGACAGGAAGAGCGAGACGAGCAGGGCGATCAGTCCGAGGAGGCCGGCGACGACGGCCTGGGTGATGACGCCCATGGCGACGGGCCGGACGCGGTCCTGGTAGCGGTCGGTGGCCTGGTCGTTGAGGGTGCCGAGTTCCTCGAGCACATGGCCGGCCGCGGTGTCCCAGCTCCTCGCGGTGATCCCGCGGGGCGGTCCGGTGCCGGAGGAGAGGGCCGCCTCCTCGGCGACCCTCAGCGGCGCGGACGCCGCGTTCTTCCAGAAGCTCTCGTAACGGTCCCGTTCCGACGCGGGCAGCTGCGGCAGGCCGGCGTCGTACAGCAGCGTGCGCTGGGCCACGAAGTCGGAGATGTCCCGGATCTCGGAGCGGGACAGCGCGCCGACGATGAGGGCGGAGCCGAGCAGGGCGTCCTCGCGAGCGAGAAGTTCACGGGCACGGGCGAGGCTGACGAGGGCGCGGTACTGCTTGTCCAGCCCGACGTCGTCGACCACGCGCAAATCGGCCAACAGGATGTAGCACGGGTCGACCAACCGGTTGTAGAGGTCGAGGGCCTGAGAGCGGTCGACGGTGCCGTCCTCGACACTGCGGCGCAGGGACTCGATGCCCTCGAGGGAGTCCAGTACCGCGCTCAGCGCTTCGGTGTCCTGGCCCATCGCGTCGCGCACATCGGGGTTCGCCGCTTTCTCCCGGACGCTCCTGACGGCCTTGTCGGTGGCGACACGGCTGCGGCGGAGTGCGGCGAGCCCGTTGGAGGCGCGCGGGTCGGCAAGATGGACCAGAGTCTGGCGGCGCTCCTGCTGGAGGACACGGACGGTGTCCTCAACGGGGTAACCGACCTCTTCCATCACCGACGACACATCGAACAGATGGCTTGCCTCACGGCCCGTCAGCAGGGTGGTGAAGGCCCAGATCGTCGTCAGGGACACCAGCGGCACGAGAAGCAGCGCCACGATCTTCCGGCGGATGGACTTCCCGCGAAAGCGCATGGCCTCCCCCAGCTCGGCCCCCGGAACAGCCGGGGGCACACATGTGCGTCAACAAACGGCGCGAGCCTACTACCGAGCCGCGGCCAACTCGAAGAGTTCTCCGGAATCCGAACTTCCGCACTGACGGCGAGACATGGCGAGTTGTCCGGGCATTGGGGGAGATTGACTCCCGGTTCACAGGAGAGGCCGACGGGATGAGCAGCGGCACCCGCGAGTAGGATTTGGCCGATTCCTTTCCTTGGGCGGGAATCTTTGTGACGTGCCGTTCGTCCTTCTCCGCGGGTGATGGGGGCGGAATCGGCCGCAGGAGCCATGTCCCGTATCCGGGCGGCGTAAATCAGTGCAAGCCGGGCAGTCGTTGGGGAACCGGGTCTTCGGGCCCGAGAAGGCGGTCTGCCGGCGGTGGGGAGTGACACATTGATGGGCACGGCGGAGCGGTACAGGTCGCCCGAGGGCGACGCGGTGGCACAGGTGGTGGAGCGGCCGGACGGCGGGACTCCGAACCGCGGCGCGCCCGCGGCCGGGAGAGGCGCGACCGGCGCCCAGGACGTTCCCACGACCAGGACTGACGAGGTATCGGCGGGCGTGACCGGGACATTGGACGGCGAGGACCGGACCGGGACGGCCGCGGACATCGCCGGACCCGGGGCACCGGCTGCCGGAAAGACCGGTGGGAGCCACGGCACCGGGGACGAGGTTCACCGGCAGCCGAACCACCGGCCGTTGTGGGCCGAGGAGCCCGCGCGGCGGCGCCGGCTGCCGGATCCGGTGCGTACGTCGGCCGTGCGGGCGGTCATCATCGTCGCGATCACGCTGATTCAGGCCATGGTGGCCTTCCTGTGCACGCTCGCCGGCTCCTGGCTCGCGTTCCCCATGGTCATCAGCAGCGTCGTCAGCACCATCCTGGCCACCTGGGGTGTCCTCGACGTGTGGGTGACCCGCCAGGTCTGGAACCAGCGCAACGGCGTGGTGTCCGCACCCAGCAGCACCGCGCGGGCCCTGCGGCGCGAGCGGCGCCGTGCCCGTCGTCAGGAGCGGTCCGCTCAGCGTGCGCGGGCGCGAATACGTCGGCAGGGCGGCGGGACCGGTCAGCTGTCCCACCTCTGACCCGGACGCTCCGCTGCCCTGCGGGACACGCGGGCAGGCCCGGGTCCCGCTCGGACGGGCCAGGGCCCGGGGCGTCGAAGAGCGACTGCCTGGTCAACCGTTCGCCGGGGCAGGCCTCTTGAACATCCGGGTGGCCGTGATCTCGCTGTGCACGGCTTCCTCGCCGGAAGTCTCCCGCGGCAGGCCCGGCCTCAAGTGCTCCTCGACGCTGATGTACTTGAGGCCCGCTCGCAGGTCGGCGTCGTTCCGCAGACGGATGACCAGGGGGAACTCCGCGAGTGCCGTCGTGTCGAACAGGCCGGTGGTGTAGAGGAGCTGCACACCGAGCGCGTCGGCCACGGCCCTCTGGAGCTCCAGCAGGTAGGTGGCGTTGGCGCGGCCGATGGGGTTGTCGAGGAACAGGGTGCCGGCGTGCCGGTGCCGGTCGCGGCCCCGGTCGTTGGAGCGCAGCGCGGCCATCGTGCAGTACAGGGCGATGGCGGCGGTGAGCAGCTGCCCTCCGGAGAACACGTCGCCCATCTGTCCGACGGGAACCCGCTCGGCGCGCAGCACGGCGTCCGGTTTGAGGATCTCGACGGCGATGCCCTTCGGCCGGAGGGCGGCGGCGACTCCGCGCAACAGCAGGGACATGCCGTCGCGGCGCAGGTCGGAGTTCTTGCGGACGGCTGCGCGGGTCGCCTCGTCGACGACCTCGCCGAGCCGCTCGGTGAGGGTCGCCTGATCGGGTTCCTCGAAGCGGATACGCAGGAATTCCTGCCCGGACCACTCGCCGAGTCCTTCGGGCAGCCGCGACAGCCGCTGCGCGGAGCGCAGAGTGGCGAGGGCCGATTCGACGAGCCCTCTGAGCCGGTCCACGATCGAGTCGCGGTTGCGTTCCAGCTGTTCCAGTTCGTCGGTGAGGACCCGGAGCCGGGGCGCGAAGGCGTCCGCCCACTTCTGAGCGTGCTCGGGCAGCGCCGAGGCGGGCAGCTCACGGATCTGCTGCCGGGCGGGGGTGCGAACCTGCTCGTAGCGTGTGGAGTTGGCGTGCCGGACGAGAATGTCGCTCGCCTCGCGCACCGTGGACTCGGCGGCGGACAGGTCGGCGGCGCAGCCGCGGAGTGATCTGCGGGCCTCCGCCGCGGACCGGCGGGCCTCCTCCGGGCCGCCGGGATAGGGCTCTGGCTGCTCCGGTTCCTCCTCGGAGGTGAGTTCCCGCAGCAGGTCGCGGAGCATGGCGGCGATCTCCTCGAAGCCTTCGGCCGCGTCCTCGGCGCCGCGGTGCGCGTCGAGGAGATCGCCATGGATCTCCCTGGCGTTGTCCAGCTCCTCCGTCCGGGAGGTCAGTTCGGCCGTGGCGGTGCGCAGCAGCGCCTGTGCGTGCTCGGCGTCGCGCGGCACCATCTCCTCGGGGAGCGCGGTGTGCTGCCCGCCGTCCTCGGGCGCCAGCCGCTCGGCCTCGCCGCGCAGCCGCCCGAGCTGCTCGCTCGCGTTCGACATCCGGGTCTCCAGGAGCTGCACCAGTTCATCGGCGCGGGCGGCGGCGGCCTGCCGACTGGGACCGTCCGAGCCGTCGGGTGACTCGAGCAGCTGCTCAGCGCGGTTGCGGACCTTGTTGCTCAGCCGGTCCAGCTCCGCGCGGGCCGCGCTCTCGTCGCTCTCCGCGCGGGCCTGCTCGGCGCGCAGGTCGGCACCGACTCCGACCTTCTCGTACACCTGGGACGCGGCACGGTACGCCTCGCGCAGAGCGGGCAGGGAGATCCGCGGCGGCTCGGTACCGGCCCCGGGCCCGTCGTCGGGTACGTCGTCGGGGGCGCCCGCGATCTCGGAGCGCTCGGCACGCAGCGCACGCGCGGTGCGCCGGGCATCGTCGGCTGCCCGCTGCGCGCCGCGCCGGTCCTCGTCGGCGGTCCGCGCGCGCTCCAGGCAGGCCTGGGCGCGGGCCTCGGCCTCGGCGGCGTCGTCGGCCAGTTCGCCCAGTTTGGCCTGCCAGCCTGCCCGTTCGCGGAGCCGGAAGGCTAGTCCCGCGAGGGCGTCGGCGGCGCGCCGGGCTTTCTGCGCGGTCTCCTGGAGCTCGTCACGTACCCGGGCGGCCTCGGCCGCGTCCTCCTCGGCCTCCGCCCGCACGGCGCGTGCCTCGGTCAGCTCCGCCTCGGACTCCTGGGCGAAGGCGCGGGCGTCATGCGCCGCGCGGGCCAGTTCGGTGAGCCGGCCGGCCGGGCAGCCGGTGCGCCAGGAGGTGAGCCGTGCGGTCAGTTCGCGGTCCTTGGCGAGCCGTGCCGCGAATGCCCGGATCTCCTCGTCGCGTGCGGTCGCACGGGCGCGGAGTGTCTGCCGTTCCTCGTCGGCGGCGTGTTCGTCGTGCATGGCCGGGTTCGGCGGTACGAGGAAGACGTCGCCGGTGTCCGCGCCCGATGCCGGGGTCGGAGCGAGGAGAGCGGCAGCCGTGCCGACGGCGACCGCGGAACGGGGCAGCAGGGCGGCGTCGCTCAGGGCCGCGCGAGCGCGGATGTGGGAGTCCGGATCGGTGATGACGACGCCGTCGACCAGTTCCGGGCGGGCGGCCAGCACGCGCGCGTGGTCGGCGGGGTCGACGGCCTGGGCGAGGTAGCGCCAGCCGGGCAGGGCGGGAATGCCGTGCTCGCCGAGGAACTCGACCGTGGCCAGCACGTCCGGTCCGGGCGGCAGCAGTCCGCCGTCGCCGAGGGCACCGAGGATGCGGGCGTCATCGGCGGCGGCGGTGCGCAGTTCGAACAGCTGGCGTTCGGCGGAGGAGACCGCCTCCTCGAGCAGTTCGCGCAGGTCGTCGGCGAAACGGTCCAGTTCCGTGGCGGTGAGGACGCCTTCGGCGGCGGGGCCACCGCCCGGTTCGGCGTCCGTGTCGGGGCGGGGCCGTGGAACGGAGGGGCGGAACTTCGTTCCGGGCAGACCGAGGAGCTCGGCCGGTCGTTCCTCCGCGGCGAGGGCCTGTGCGATGCGCAGCTCGCCCTCGTGGGCGCGTCCGGCCGCCGTGGCCGCGTCCGCCGCGCGGGCAGCGGTGAGTTCCGCACGGGCCTCGGCGGCGGCGGCTTCGCGCGCGTGCTCGGTCGCCCGGTGGGACGTCTCACGGGCCGCGTCCCAGGCGGTGACCGCGGTCTTCTCCGCATCGCTGGCCGCGAGCGCGGCGCGGGCCGGGTCGGCGTCGGGGGCGCTGTCGTCGAGCCAGCCGGCCCGGACGGCTTCCGTGGTCTCCTGCTCGACCTCGGCGAGCCGCTGCCTGAGGTGGCCGATCTCGCTGCGGGCGCGCTGTGTCTCGGTGGCGGCGGCGGTGGCGTCGCGGTGGGCGGTGTCGCTGACCTCCTGGAGGGCGGCGGACCGCTCCTCCTCCTCGTTGGCGAGGTTCTCGGCGTTCTGCGCGGCCGTGTGCAGGGCGCGTACGAGGTCGACGGCGGCCTCGGCGCGGGCGGCGAGCGCGGGCGCCGCGTCCCGCTCGGCCTCCTGGATCGCGGCGGAGACCCTGGCGACCCTGTCGGCGGCGGCGCGGTGGCGCAACGCCGCCTCCGCGGCCTGCCAGGCCGCGTACAGGGTGCGGGCGTCGGCGAGTTCGCGCTTCTGGGCGGCGGCGGACTTCTCGGCCGCCGCCAGCGCCAGGGAGGCGTGCCGGTAGGCGATCTCCGCGGAGATCAGCACGCTGTGCTCGCGGGCCGTCCCGGCCCGGGTGACGGCGTCGGCGGCGGCGGTGACCCGGTGGGCGAGGTCGGCGGCGCGGACACGTTCCTGGCGGCCGCGCGCGGAGAGCCTGCGGGCCAGGGTGCGGGTGCGGCGCTCGGCCGCGGTGTGGATCTCCCGTGCCCGGGTACGGGCGCCGGTGGCTTCGACGATCCGGCCGAGCAGTTCGACGGACCCGGCGGTGAAGTCCCGCTCGGCGATCAGCTCGGCGCGGCGGCCCAGCTTGTTGCCGAAGCCGCCGACCAGGTCGGCGAGTCCGTCGGTGTCACGGGTGTCGGTGACGGCACGCAGCAGCAGGTCGGTGAAGTCGGAGTCCTTCTTGACCGCGAAGAGGCCGGCGGCCTCGCCCTCGTCGGCGTTCATCTCCCGCTGGTAGCGGAAGAGTTCGGGGTCGAGTCCCAGGTCGCCGAGGTGCTCGGTCCAGCGCTCGTGGGTCTCCTCCCAGTGCACCTCCAGATGCGGATACGTCTTGCCCGCCTCCGTGAGCGCGTCCCGGAAGCCCTTCATGGTGCGGCGGCGGCCCCGGGCGCCCGACTGGCCGTCGGCAGGGGGCCGTACGACGGTGGCCTCGGCGACGGGAAGGTTGTCCAGGCTGAGCCCCGGACCGGGTCGCAGCGAGTACCACGCCTCGGCGAACTTCCTCGGGTCGTTGGAAACCTGGCGCCCACGCCATTCGCTGACCTTGCCGACGACGACGCACTCGCCGGTCAGCACATGCTGCCACTCCAGGGCCACGTGGCCGCAGTCGTCGGCCAGCAGGAACTTGCGCAGCACGCCGGAGCTGGCGCCACCGAGGGTGTTGCGGTGGCCCGGGAGCATCACGGAGAAGATCAGTTTCAGCAGGACGGACTTGCCGCCGCCGTTCTCCAGGAAGAGCACTCCGGCGGGCGCGGGCCGACGGGGCGGGCCGACGGGTTCCTCCGCGAAGAACTCCGCCTGCGTCGGCGCGGGTTGCGGCACGGTCTCGCCGACGCCGCGCAGGTCAAGCACGGTGTCGGCGTAGCGCGCACCGGCGGGCCCGATGGAGTAGAGGCGGACCCGGGACAGCTCGTACATGGCGGACTCTCGAAGTCTTCGGCAGGTCGGGGTGGTTCGGGACAGAGAGGGAACGGGGAGGGGGCGCGGAGGGGACAGCGGGTTCGGACAGTAGTCGTGGGGCAGCAGTGCTGGGGCGGCTCAGGTGGAGTGGAAGGGCAGACCGGCGTCGGCCACCAGGTCCAGGTCCTCTCCGCTGTCCGCGGGCAGCAGGGTCGGAGTGCCGTCGGTGACCGGGACGACCCCCAGCTCCAGCAGTTCGGCCAGGGCCGCGCTGCCGGCCAGGTCGCGCACCTGGAGCTGGTAGCGGGCCGTTGTGCGGTAGGTGCCGCCGTTGTCGTCGCCGGTGCGTTGCAGGAAGCCGGAGTCGGTGAGAAAGGTGACGGCCTTGGCGACGATGCCGGTGGTCGAGCCCGCGAGCCTGCGGGCGTCCTTGGTGGCGCCGGTCGCGCTGCGTCTCGCCCAGATCCGCCAGGCCGTCTCCAGCCCTGGGGCGTCGCTGGCCGGGTCGGTGTTCTCGCCCTGTTCCGCGGCCCGCTCCTCGAGCCGGTGGCAGGTCTGGCGCACGAAGGCGTCGACGCCGTTGACGGTGACCCGCCCGATGTAGCCGTCGTCGGCGAGGTCCTCGGGGCGCGGGAACGCCATGACGGCGACGGCGAGGTGCGCGAGCCCGTGCAGGAACCTGTCTCCGCCGTCGGCGGAAGTACGCCGCGCGTAGTCACCCATACGGACGGCGAACACCGAGTCCTCGGCGGCGGTCACGGCCATTCCGGCACGCGGGGACACCTCCAGGACGATCAGCCCGAGGCCTGTGGCCACGGCGTCGGCGAGCCGCGCGAACGGCGGGTCCTCGCGGTAACGGCGCAGCAGGTCCGCGTACTCCTGGTCGCGGGCCGGCTGGAGCTTGGGCTGGAGGCCGAAAGCGACGAGCCGCGCCGCGTCGGCGGCGTCGGCGGGGGTGACGGCGCCGCTCACCGGTGCGACGGCGGGCTCCGCCTCGCTCCACTCGGCATACTCGGTCAGGGACACGGTCCCTCCTCGCACGGGACAATGACGGGGGCGGCAGAGACAGCGGGGAGGGCGGTGACGACGCCACGGGCGGCGCGGGCGGCGCGGACCGTATGGGCAGTGCGGGCGGCTGCCCCGGGGCCGCCGGCCGCGGCCGGCTCCCGGGTCCCCGGCGAAAGGCTCATCACGCCGCCTCCGCCCGGTCCGCCGCCATCCCCGCCGCGTCCAGCAGGGCCGTGCCGACGATGAGGTCGGCGCCGCCGAACTCGGGGTCGTCCAGCTCGGCGCCGTCGTCCACCGCGAAGAGCAGCCGCCGCTCGCCCTGGCGGTAGGCGGTGCCCACCGGGGGGCTGGCCGCATGGACCGCCAGCAGTGCCACCAGGTACGGCAGCTCGGGGTCCTGACGGCGTGCCTCCGCGAGCAGTCCGGACAGCCGGCGGGGCGCGTCGGCCGGCAGTTCCAGCAGCGTGGTCGCGGCTGCCAACTGCTCCTCGGTGAAGCGGCTGTCGTCCGGTGTGGCGATCAGGTCGGGGTCAGGCATCTCGGCGCCCAGGTGCTCCCGCTCCACCGGCGGGGTCAGCAGGATGTCGACGAGATCGGTGATCCGGACGGACACCGGCGTACGCAGTCCGGTGCCGCGGGCGAAGAAGGTGTCGGTGACCCGGACCGCCTGCTCCAGAGGAAGCGGGAGCAACGGCGCCAAGAGGTGCCCGTAGAGGTCCGTGCCCGAGGAGGGCGCGGGGGTGGCGAAGGCCTGCCGGTCCTGTTCGGCGCGGAACAGCGGGCCGGCCTCCAGCAGCCGGGACTGCAGCTGGGTGTGCCTGCGGATGCAGTCCTTGACGATGTCCACCAGCTCGGCGGCCCTGCGCTTGTGCTCCGGCTCCTCCGACTCGTCGCGGGCCCTGCGGATGTTGGTGAGGATCGCGTTCTCGTGGCGATACCGGTCCGCGACGTGGTCCAGGGCCTCGGTGATCATGTCCGGGATGGCAGTGAGCCAGTCCACCGCGCGCACATTGCGCCGGGTGGCGTCCAGGGCGCGGCGCAGGGATTCGGAGTACTGCACGGTCCGGTAGCGGGCCTGCTCGGCGGCGAGCTGGGCGTCGGCGAGCCTGCCCCGGCTGATGAGCACCTCGAGCTTGACCTCGGCGGCTATCTGGGCGCTGGTGACGTCGGTGTCCAGGGCGCCGACCAGGACGTTGACCGCCTCGTCCGTGGTGCGGAGGTAGACGGTGCCGCCGGGGCCGGGTACCTCCTCGATCAGCTTGAAGTCGTAGTCGCGGCGGACGTAGGCGCCGTCCGCGCCGAACACGCCGTACACCGCGCGGAAGCCGCGGTCGACGCTGCCCACGTTGATCAGGTTCTCCAGGACCCAGCGGGCCACCCGCTCGTGCTCACCGGCGGGCCGGTGCGGGGCCTGGGCGGCGATGCGCGGGATGAGCCGGGCCACTATCTGGTCGTGGTCGGCGCCCGTGTCGAAGTCCATGTTCAGCGTCACCAGGTCGATGGCCGACAGGGCGATCTCCGCCATGCCGTACACCGAGTACTCGCCGGCCAGGTTGGCCTTGCGCGCGTCGAGGTCGTGCAACGGCGCGGTGCAGGCGAGCGCGCGCAGCCGCCGGGCCAGCCCCTCGTCGGCCGCCGGGCCCGGCGCGGGCCGCGGCCCCGCGCTGAGCTGGGGCGGAGCACTGTCCGTCGATACTGGTGAAGTCACGGTGCACAGACTAGGTCCTCGGTCTGACAACAACCCAAACGACGCAGATGCGTCACGGTGTCGCGGTTGTCACACACCCTGTTCCTCCTTCCTCAGCCTGCGCCGGTGCGCCTCCGCCACGCACTCGAGCGAGTCGTCGAGGTACCCCGTCGGCAGCGCCTCCGCCTGCTTCCGCTCCCCGGACCGCAGAGCCCGAAGAGTCTCTGCATTACTCGCTATGTGCGGTTCATGGAGCCGGCGGGGTTCGTCCACCACAGGGAAAGCGAGCCTCGGTTCGGCGAACACGCCGCGCATCAGCCCGTTCATGCGGTCGCCGCCGGCCGGCGCCACCGGTTCCCGGTGGAAGTGGATGCCGGCCGTGCCCACTCCGTTCCGTCGCTTTCGCGCGCCGCACCGCGCGCCTTCCGTGCCGCCTCGGAGAACGCGTCGAGCCGGTGGGGCGGCTCCGGGAGCCCTCGTGCGACGGCGCACTCGAGGAGGCGGTGGGCCCGGTGGGTGTCCTCGACGTCCTCCGCTTCACCGCGGTAGGGCGCCACTGAACCCTTTGGAGGTGCCCGGCCGTTGCTCCCCCGCCGACAGCGCGGCCAGTGCCGCCGACACCGATGCGGAGGTCCGCAGGTCGAGCCGGATGCTCGTGCCCCGCGCGCGGTGCCTCAGTTCGTCGGCGGCGAGCACGAGAAGCTGGGGCAGCAGGTCGGTGCACCGGCGGGCCACCCATCCGGTGCCGGCAGTGGCCATCCACCACAGGCTCGCCCCCAGGGCGGGCGCTGCGGACTGTGGCTCGGGCGAGGGCGCCGGTCCGGTCGCGAGGCCGCGTTCCACCAGCAGCGCGTGGAACCTCACGGCCAGTTGACGGTGCCCCCGCTCGCCGGGATGCATCCGGTCCACGCTCCACATCGCGCGGTCGGTGACCCAGTCGCCCTCGCCGGCGTGCAGGTGCACCGCGCCGTACCGGTCGGACAGCGCATGGACGACGGTGTTGACCGCACGCTGCCGCCGGGCCAGCGGCCTGGCCAGTACCCCGGGCAGGCCCATGACGCCGCCGGGGTCGGGCAGGCACGCGGTGAGCAGCACGGCACCCTGGGCGGTGCAGGCCGCGTACACCCGATCCAGCCGTCTGGCCACGGCGTGGATGTCGAAACTCTGGCGCAGGGTGTCGTTGACCCCGACGACGACCGAGACCAGGTCGGGTCCCAGGTCCAATGCCACGGGCAGCTGTGCTTCGAGCACGTCGCGCGTCTGCGCCCCGCTCCTCGCGAGGTTGGTGAACCGCACGGAATCCTCGCCGAGTGACCCGGCGAGGAGCGCGGCCCAGCCCCGCCATCCGCCGTCGGGGCGATCCCCCACGCCCTCGGTCAGCGAGTCCCCGAGGGCCACGAAGCACACGGGTCTCACAGCGGACCTCCCGGCAGCACCGCGGGCGCGTGCCGGTCCGGCGCCATGTCCTCCCGCGTGCCCTCCCGGGCGCCTTCCCCCGCGCTCTCCCGCGGGTCGTCCCGTACGGCTGCCTGCCGCGGGGCCTCGTGGGCGTCGAGGAATGCCGCCACCGCCGCCGCCCACCCGAAGCATTCCGCACGCGCGCGTGCTCCCTCGCGTCGCTCCGTCTCCGGCCGTCCCAGCAGGAGTTCGACGGCGTCCGCGAACGACTCGCCCCGGTCTCCTGCCGTTGCCCCGGAGGAGCCGATCACCTCCGGCAGCGCGGACGAGGTGCTCGCCACCACGGGCGTGCCGCAGGCCATCGCCTCCAGTGCGGCGAGCCCGAAGGTCTCCGCGGGTCCCGGCGCCAGACACACGTCGGCGGAAGCCTGGAGGGCCCCGAGGAACGTCCGGTCGAGGACGTGGCCCAGGAAGACGACGGGCAGTCCGCGTTCCCGCGCGCGATGTTCGAGCCGCGTCCGCAGCGGCCCGTCCCCGGCCACCACCAGCACCGCCTGCCGTCCGCGTCGCCGCAGCGCCTCGAGCGCGTCCAGCGCCGTACCGGGCCGCTTCTCCACGGACAGCCGGGTGCAGGTCACCAGCAGTGTCTCCGCCGCGCGCGCGTAGCGGGCCCGCACCGAGGGGTCGTACAGCGCGGGATGCCGCTCCGTCAGGTCGACGCCGAGTGGTGCCCGTACCACGTTGCGGGCCCCGATCCGGGCGAACTCCCGCTCGGCGAACTCGGTGGTGCACACCACGCGCGCGTACGTGTGGGCGGTACGGATGTTGAGGGCGTCGGCGGTGCGCCGCGCGGCCCCCTCTGGCATCCCCCAGGTGCGCAGCACGCCGTCGGCGGTCTCGTGGGAGACCATGACCGCCGGCACCCGGGCCCGCCGCGCCCATCTCCCGGTCCAGCGCAGGGTCGTACGGTCGGACACCTCGAGCCGGTCGGGAGCCAGTTCCTCGAGCAGGGCGGTCAGCCGCCGCTTGCCGGTGAGGACGCGGTAGCCGCCGGTGCCGGGCAGCAGCGGCCCCGGCAGGGTGATCACACGCCCTTGCTCGGTCTCCCGGTCGCTCGCCCGGTCACCGGGGACGACGAGCACGGACTCGTGCCCCGCCGCCCGGTAGCCCTTGCCGAGTTCCCGCAGCGCGGTGCGCAGTCCGCCGGAGGCCGGTGCGACGAAGTTCGCGAGCCGTACGATCCGCAGCGGGCCTTCGGCCCCCTGGGCACCGTCCGCCCGCGCCGGCGGCGTGCGGACCGCCGGGGCTGCGGCAGACGGGGATCCGGCAGACGGGGCACCGGTCGGCGGAGCGCACGTTCCCGCGGTCCCTTTCATGCCGCCACCGCCGTCCGGCGCCCGGTCAGCACGTCCGCGTAGTGGCCGATCAGCTGATCCCCGACGGCGGCCCAGGTACGTCTCTCGACCCTCGCGCGTCCCGCCGCCCCGTAGGAGGCCCGCAGTCCGGGGTCGGCGGCCAGGGACCGGACCGCGTCCCGTACGGCGGCGGCGTCGCGCGGCGGCACCAGGAATCCGGTGCGCCCGTGGACGACCAGGTCCAGCGGGCCGCCCACGGCGGGCGCGACCACGGGTATGCCGCTCGCCATGGCCTCCTGCACGGTCTGGCAGAAGGTCTCGAAGGGGCCCGTGTGGGCGAAGACGTCCAGCGAGGCGAAGATGCGGGCGAGTTCGCCGCCGGTGCGGCGCCCCAGGAAGACCGCGCCGGGCATGGCCTGTTCCAGGTTCGGCCTGCTCGGTCCGTCGCCCACGACGAGCACCCGTACTCCGGGCAGGGCGCTCGCCCCGGCCAGCAGCTCGACCTGCTTCTCGGGGGCGAGCCGGCCGACGTAGCCGACGATCAGCTCGCCGTTCGGGGCGAGTTCCCGGCGCAGCGCCTCGTCGCGCAGGCCGGGCCGGAAGCGGACGGTGTCCACGCCGCGCGGCCACAGCTTGACCCGGGGGACGCCGTGCGCCTGGAGGTCTTTCTGCGCGGCGCCGGACGGGGCGAGGGTGAGGTCGGCGGCCGAGTGCACGGACCTGATGCGGCGCCAGGCCGCGGCCTCTCCGGCGCCCATGTACGTGCGGGCGTACCCGGCGAGGTCGGTCTGGTAGACGGCGACGGCGGGCAGTCCGAGGCGCGAGGCCGCCGCCATGCCACGCACCCCGAGCACGAAGGGGCTGGCCAGGTGGACGAGGTCGGCCCGGTGCTCGGCGATCGCCGCGGTGACGCGTCGGCTGGGGAGAGCGACGCGGACCTGCGGGTAGCCCGGGAGCGGAAGGGAGGGGACCCGGACGACGGGGCACGGAGCCTGGTCGTCCGGCTCGTCGCCCGCGGTGGCGGGGGCGACAACGACAGGGGCGTGACCGCGGTCGACGAGGTGCCGGGCGGTCTGGAGCGCGCAGTGAGCCACGCCGTTCACATCGGGGGGAAAGGATTCGGTCACGATGACGACTCGCATACGGATGTTCTCGCCGCGCCGGACGTGGCCACGTCAACGTGGATCTTTCCGGTGGGGGAACGTCCCATGAGCGTTGCATCGCACACCCACGCAGGCCGAACGCCATCCACGCGCGCCTGGCCCTCGGGTCATCCCTTGTTCACGCTGCGCGCGCCCGGGCGGTCACACGACGGTCTCCCCGGGGCCGATCCGGCTGCGTACGGCGGTCTGCACCTCGGCTTCCTCCGCCGGGTCGGCGGCGAGCCTGCGCAGGCGCTCGACGACCCGGGTGTCGCCGGTCTCGGCGTGCCGCGCGGCGATCTCGCGGGTGGACTCCTCGCAGTCCCAGAGGCACTCGACGGCGAAGCCGCTGCCGTAGGAGGGATCGGTGGCGGCGAGGGCGCGGGCGGCCCGGCCGCGCAGGTGGGAGGAGGCGGTCTCGCGGTAGATGTGGCGGAGTACAGGAGCGGCGCAGGCGATGCCCAGGCGTCCGGCGCCGTCGACGAGGGTCCACAGGGTCGGCGCGTCGGGCCCCTCACCTCGCACCGCCTCGCGCAGGGCGGCAAGAACCAGGTCGCGGTCCTGTGCGCCGCCCCGGCAGGCGAGGACGCGGCCGGCGGCGGCGCCCAGGGCGTCGGGCCGGCAGGCCCAGCGGCGCGCGCGGTCGACGGCGGCGAGGCTCCGCATCCGTTCGAAGGCGTCGACGGCGGCCTCCACGACGGGCGCCGGCCCGGTGGCCACGGCGCGCTCGATCAGGAGGAGGGCGTCCGGATCGTTGCCGTCGGCGAGGTAGCGCAGGGCGGTGCAGCGAGCGCCCTCCGTGCCGTCCTCGGCGGCACGGACGATCTCGGGCCGGTCCTCGGGGCCGGCCACGGCGGTGAGGCAGCGGGCGGCCGGGACATACAGGGCGGCGCCGCGCTCGATTCCTTGCTGGGCCCATGCGAACACGGCCTGCACGCTCCACCCGGGGCGGGGCCCGGTGGGGCGCATCTGCCGCTGCCAGCGGTCGAAGCAGCCGGCCTCCTGGGCGGCCCGCACGCGCGTGGCGACGGATTCGCGCGGATCGTCGGCCCACAGGCGCCAGGGGCGCGGTTCGAAGGCGTCGCGGACGGTGGCGGCCAGTTCGGCCTCACCCTCGGGGTCGGTGGCGAACCGCGCGAGCACGGGGACGGCGAGGGCGCGCAGGCCCGCGTCGTCGTCCCGGAGGGCCAGCTCGTCCAGGGCCCAGGCCCAGTTGGTGCCCTGGGCGGCGTACCTGCGCAACAGGGCGAGTGCGTCCCGCCTGCCGTAGGAGGCCAGATGTCCGAGCACGGCGAGGCCGAGGCCGGTGCGTGACTCGTCGGTGTCGAGGACGTCCTCGACATCGAAGAGGTGGGCCTCGATGGCGTCCAGTTCGCCGCGCAGGTCGAGGTAGAGGCGGGCGTAGTAGAGGGAGCGGTTCTCCACCTGCCAGTCGTGGCGCGGGTCGTGGAGCACGCAGTGGTTCAGCGCCTCGAGCGTTTCGGAGCGCGGGGCGGTGAGCGCGTGCAGCGTGCCGTCGCCGCGACCCCGTTGGAGCAGGCCGAGCAGCGTACCGCTGGGCGCTATGACCGGATCGAACATGGGAAACAGCCTCACATCAAGCGTCGACGCAACCGGGGACCTGCATTACCTGGCCGCGTGCCAACACGTCGGGGCGCCCGCCGTTTCCTGCTTGCTGTAGACCATCTTCCTCTGCCTCTCGTCGGTGGCCCATGCGAGCCGCATCACGGCCCGCGCGGTGCGGCAACATCTGCCCAGCCATCGCGTCCGTGAATCACGTCGTCATGATGACCCGGCGGTCACATCTGCCGCGACCGAATTCCGGCGGCCTCGTACCGCCTCCCCCGTTTACTGTGTGTTTCCGCTGCCGTTCCCGTGTCTTCGCCGGTCGGAGCGTGCACGTCTGTGCGGTTCAGTGCCGTTCAACACGTTTCGCCGGTGCGCTTCAGCGCGTGCCGAACAGCTCGAGCAGCTCCGCGCGGCCGAACATCCGGGCCGTGTCGACGGCCGAGGGAGTGCCGGCGACCGGATCGGCACCGCCCTGCAGGAGGGCCCTGACCACTTCGGTGTCGCCCTTGAAGGCGGCTCCCGCGAGCGGGGTCTGTCCCCGGTCGTTGATCCGGTCGACGTCGGCGCCGCGCTCCAGCAACGCACGGACCGCGTCGGCGTGGCCGTGGTAGGCGGCGAGCATCACGAGCGAGTCGCCACGGTCGTTGGTGAGGTTGGCCGGCACGCCCGCGTCGACGTAGGCCACGAGCTCCTCGGTCCGGCCGCTCCGGGCCATGTCGAAGATCTTGGTCGCCAGCTCCACGACCTCGGGGTCGGGGGCTTCAGTCATATCGGCCGGACCGCCTCTCACCACGGATCATTCCGCATATCGGAAACAGGGCGTACGTCTGCGAGCGGTGCAGAGCCGTACAGGTGAATCGCCAGGGTACTGGCTCGCGCGGCACATGGGCCGACGTGCCCGAGGTAAAGATCACGGCAGACTCGGCCGTGCGCAACCGCCCACGTCGTTCAGGCCGGGAACAGCCCGCCGACCGGGCGAAATCAACCGATCTTCACCCACTTGCACCTTTTATCGTATGGATACATTCTGTGATCCTGGAAGTACTCATGGTGACTGTCCCCCCGTGAACCAGGAGAACTCGCATGATCCTCTCGATCTCAGGCGTCGTCCTGCTCGGCATCGTCCTCTTCATCTTCTGCCGCAAGGACGGCCTGAAGCCGTTGCACGCCGTGGTGGCGTTGCTGTTCGGCTTCTATCTGGCCAGTACGGCCATCGCGCCGAGCATCAAGGCCGGCGGCGAGAGCCTGGCCGGCCTCCTCGGCGGCATCAAGTTCTGACGCAAGTCGCCCAAGCCCCCGCCCACCCGTATCCCACGCCCTGGAGGCAGCAGTGGCCCGGCGCCCCCTCCCCCGCATCCTGAGCAACCGCGGCGCTCACCTCGCCCGGAGCCGGGAGCTGGCCCGGACGGCGGCCGACAGCGCCACCGACGTCCTCCACCCGCTGATCACGATCGTGCGCGGACTGCTCCGACTGGCCTCGGCCGGGCGGCGCAGGCTGGTCGACACCCCCAAGGACCGGCGCGGCGCGCTGCTCTTCCTGGTGGCGTCGGTGGTCCTGGTCGTGCTGCTGCTCCCGTACGGTCCGCTGCTCGCCGTCATCACCCTGATGGCGGCAGCGGCCTGGCAGGGCCGGGACCACGCCCCGACCTCACCCGAGGGCCCCGACGAGTCGCAGACCCAGCGCCTGAAGTCGCTGTACGACGCCTTGGTGCCGTACTTCTCCTCGGCCGGTGACCCCGACCCCCTGTACACCCACGGTGGCTCGTGGGAAAAGGCCTTCCCGGCGTACGAGTTCGACGGCACCAGCCGCATCACGCACCTGGTGATCGCCTACCCCGCGTACTACACCGACGGCGAGGCGGAGTCCCGCGCGCGGATCGAGCATCTGCTGGCCGCCAAGTCGGGGCGCGGTCGCGAATACCACTTCGCCTGGGACGAGGAGGGCAACCAGCTCACGGTCCAGGTCCTCGCCCCGCTGCCCGCCGACATCGCCGCCCAGTGCTTCGTCACGTCTCCCGGTGAGACGGTCCTGGGTTTCACCGACCCCACGCAGGTGCGCCGGACCCTGCCGCTCACCCACGGCGAGGAGCAGCGCGACGTTCCCCCGGTCGTCTGGCGCACCGGCATCCGCTCCACCGAACCTCATCTGCTGGCGGCCGGGCAGCCCGGCAGCGGCACTTCCACCCTGCTGCGCTCCGTCGCACTCCAGGCGCTGCGTCACGGTGACGTGGTGATCGTCGACGGTGGCGGCACCGGTGAGTACGCGTGCCTGACCGGCCGGGACGGCGTGCTCGCCGTCGAGTGCGGCCTGGCGGGGGTACTGGAGAGTCTCCAGTGGGCCGCGCACGAGACGGAGCGCCGACTGATCGCCGCCAACCGTGCCCACCAGGCGGGCGATCCGCCACCCGAGGACACCAAGCGGCCGCTGTGGATCCTGCTGGACCGCCCGAGCGCGTTCACGCACCTCGCCGCCGCCGACGGCCGGGAGGACCCCCAGTCGCTGCTCCAGTTCCCGCTGCGGCACGGCCGCCCGGTGAACGTCACGGTCGTCGTCGCCGATCAGCTCGACAGCCTGGAGACCCTCAACGACGCGGTACGGCAGCACGCACGCGCGCGTGTCGTCCTCGGGCCCGCGACTCCGGAACAGGTGACGGCCGTCCTGGGCGCTCCCCCGCACACCACACCCCTCGATCACGTCCCCGCGGGACGCGGCTACGCCCGCCTGGGCACGGGTCCGGTGCACCGCCTCCAGGTCCCGGTCACACCGAACCCGTACGACGACACGACCAGTGCCCACCACCGGCAGGCGGTACTGGACCTGCTCCCGGCCCGCTCCGCTCAGGACGACGCACAGACGGAGCCGACGCAGGCGGAGCCGGGGCGGACGGCCCCGGAACCCGACCCCGTGCGCAGAGCTCCGGCGGACGCGGTGTACATGGGCAAGCACCCCATGGAGAAGCCCGTGGACCTGGCTGCCATGGACCGGACCGTCACAGACGCGTATGCGGCGGACGCGGACAAGGCCCCTCGGGAGCCGGTTCCCGCGGAGGCGGCCGCCGCCGAATCCTCCTGACGGCCCGCCGCGCACCAGCGGGCACACCCGCGCCGCGCCGGGTCCAGGCGCCGCTCCGTCCGCTACGCCACGAAGATGCGCGGCATCTCCACCCCCGACGTCCCGCCGTTCTCGACCATCCGTGCCGCCGCGGCCAGCCGTACCGCCGCCTCCTCGGCCACCGCGCCGCCCACGGTGAAGGGCAGCCGCACATACCCCTCGAACGCCCCGTCGACCCCGAAGCGGGGCCCCGACGGCGCCCGTACCCCGACCCGTTCTCCGGCCTCGGCGATCCGCGATCCCGATAGCCCTCCGGTGCGCACCCACAGGGTGAGCCCGCCCCGCGGAACCTCGAACTCCCAGTCAGGCAGCTCCCGGCGCACCGCCCCGACCAGCGCGTCCCGGTTCTCCCGGGCCTGTGCGCGCCGTATCTCCACGGCCCGCTCCCAGCCGTCCGTGCCGAACAGCCAGTTCACCGCCAGCTGTTCCAGAACGGGCGTGCCCAGATCGGCGTACGCGCGCGCGGCGACGAGGCTGCGGATCACGTCGGGGGCCGCACGCACCCAGCCGATGCGCAGACCGGCCCAGAATGCCTTGCTCGCCGAGCCGACCGTGATCACCGTGGACCCCGCCGGGTCGAAGGAGCACACGGGGCGCGGCATCTCCACGTCCGGGTCGAGCCAGAGCTCGCTCATCGTCTCGTCGGCGACCAGCACCGTGCCCGCCGAGCGCGCCGCGTCCACGAGCCGGCGGCGCTGGTCCTCGTCGGCCAGCGCGCCGGTCGGGTTGTGGAAGTCGGCGACGACGTACGCGATGCGCGGTGCCGCCTCGCGGAGCACATGGCGCCAGCGGTCCATGTCCCAGCCGGCCAGCCCCTCCGCCATGGCCACGGGGATCAGCCGGGCCCCGGCCTCCCGCATCAGCTGGAGGATGTTGGCGTAGGACGGCGACTCGACGGCGATGCGCTCGCCCCGTCCGCCGAAGAGGTGGCAGATGGCGTCGATGGCGCCCATCGCCCCGGTCGTCACCATGATCTGCTCGGGCATGGTCGGGATGCCCCGCGCGGTGTACCGGTCGGCGATGGTCGCGCGCAGCGCGGGCAGTCCGGCCGGGTAGTCGCCGTGGGTGTGTGCGTAGGGCGGCAGTTCCTCCAGAGCGCCCCGCACGGCGCGGGTGAGCCAAGGCTCGGGCGCGGGCAGCGCGGCGCAGCCGAGGTCGATCATCGAACCGAGGGCCTCGGGGGGCAGCGGTTCCAGCCCCCGCGCGGGGACCGGGTTTCCGGCCGGGACGGCGGTCCAGCTGCCGGCACCGCGCCGTGACTCCAGGTAACCCTCTCCGCGCAGCGCCTCGTAGGCGGCCGCCACGGTGGTGCGGCTGACGGACAGGGCCAGGGCCAGTTCCCGCTCGGCGGGCAGCCTGGCGGCCACGGGGACGCGCCCTTCGAGCACCAGGAGCCGGATGCCGTCGGCGAGGGCCCGGTAGGCGGGCGGACGGCGGGTGCCGGGGCCGGCCGGGCGGTCCTGCTGGGAGTTGAGCAGCCGGGCGAGCTGCGCTGCGCCCACCGCTGAGGTCCATTGCGCCATCCGAATCAGTCCACCTTCCCCGAATTGGCCATGGATGAGATCTCCATCCACGCCACAGGGTGTCATGCATCGGTCCACTTCCACCACAGGGGGACACCTTGTCCAGCCACCCGCCCCGGAACGGACATCTCGCACGGCGGCTGCTCCAGCTGTACGCCGGACTGGCGCTGTACGGCGCGAGCTCGGCGCTGCTGGTCAGGTCCGGGCTCGGCCTGGAGCCGTGGAACGTGCTGCACCAGGGCCTGTCCGAGCGCACGGGCCTGTCGATGGGCGTGGTGCTGACCGTCCTGGGTGCGGCCGTGCTGCTGCTCTGGATCCCGCTGCGCCAGCGCCCGGGGCTGGGAACCGTCTCCAACGTCCTGGTGATCGGGGCGGCCATGGACGCGACCCTGGCCGTGGTGCCCGAGGCGCACGGCACGGTCGTCCGAGTGGCGATGACGGCGGCCGGCATCGTTCTGAACGGAGCGGCGACGGGGTTGTACATCGCGGCGCGCTTCGGGCCCGGTCCGCGCGACGGGCTGATGACGGGCCTGCACCGGCGCACGGGGGTATCGATCCGGCTGGTGCGCACACTGATCGAGGTCACGGTGGTCGCCACGGGCTTCGTCCTCGGCGGCACCGTGGGCGTGGCGACCCTGCTGTACGCGGTGACGATCGGCCCGCTCGCCCAGCTGTTCCTGCGGGTGTTCGCCGTTCCCCGGGCATCCGACGGCAGCACGGTCGTTGCCACGGGTCAACCGCACGGGGCGATACTGCGTCCGTGACTCCACGGATACGCCACCCCTACCTCGACCATCCCGGCCCGATCGCCTTCGCCCACCGCGGTGGGGCGGCGGAGGGCCTGGAGAACACCGCGCGCCAGTTCCGGTGCGCCGTCGAGGCGGGCTACCGCTACATCGAGACCGATGTCCATGTCACCCGCGACGGCCGGCTCGTCGCGTTCCACGACGCGACCCTGGACCGGGTGACGGACGGAGCGGGCCTGATCGCCGACCTGCCGTGGCGGGACGTGGAGCAGGCGCGTGTGGCGGGCCGGGAGCCGGTGCCCCTGTTCGAGGAGCTGCTCACCGCCTTCCCCGAGGTGCGGTGGAACGTCGACGTCAAGGCCGAGCCGGCCCTCCTGCCCTTCCTGGACCTGATCGAGCGGACGGACGCCTGGGACCGGGTCTGCCTCGGCTCGTTCTCCGAGGCCCGCGTGGTGCGCGCCCAGCGGCTGGCCGGGCCCCGCCTCGCGACGTCGTACGGCACCAGGGGGGTGCTGAACCTCCGGCTGCGCTCGTGGGGGATACCGGTGACGGTGCGCCGGTCGGCCGTCGCCGCCCAGGTACCGGAGGCCCGGTCCGGCGTCCCGGTGGTGGACCGCCGCTTCGTGCGCACCGCCCATGCGCGCGGGCTCCAGGTGCACGTGTGGACGGTCAACGAGCCCGAGCGGATGCACCGGCTCCTGGACCTGGGGGTGGATGGCATCATGACCGATCACATCGACACACTGCGCAAGGTCATGGAGGACCGCGGCATCTGGGTCTGACACCCTGTCCGGTCACCGAGCGCGTTCACGGGGAAGCGAGGGCACGGGTGGACAACGACACCGTGCGACCGCCGGCGGCAAACGAGGAGGCCGGCCGGCGGTACGAGCAGCGCGGCTGGTACGTCTACGACTGGGCATGCTCCGTGTACTCCACGAGCGTGCTCACCGTGTTCCTCGGCCCCTACCTGACATCGGTCGCCGAGGCCGCTGCGGACACGGACGGGTTCGTGCACCCGTTCGGCATTCCGGTGCGCGCGGGGTCCTTCTTCGCCTACGCGGTCTCCCTGTCGGTGATCCTGGCGGTGCTCGCGATGCCGCTGGTGGGCGCCGCCGCCGACCGCACCGGCCGCAAGAAGCCGCTGCTCGCGGCCGCCGCCTACACCGGGGCCGCCGCGACGGCGTGCATGTTCCTCCTCGACGGGGAGCGCTATCTGCTGGGCGGCGCGCTGCTGGTCGTGGCGAACGCGGCGCAGTCCGTGGCGATGATGCTCTACAACTCCTACCTGCCACAGATCGCGACACCCCAGGAACGGGACGCGGTCTCCTCTCGGGGCTGGGCCTTCGGCTACGCGGCGGGCGCCCTGGTCCTCGTCGCCAATCTGATCCTCTACACCGCGCATGACAGTTTCGGGCTCTCCGAGGGCATGGCGGTTCGGATCTGTCTGGCGTCGGCGGGCCTGTGGTGGGGGGCCTTCACCCTGGTGCCGCTGCGGCGGCTGCGCGACCGCCGCGCCCCCGCGCGGGGGGCGGGCGCCCCGACCGGCTTCCGGCAGCTCGCGGCGACCCTCCGCGACATGCGCCGGCACCCGCTGACGCTCGCCTTCCTCCTGGCGTACCTGGTCTACAACGACGGTATCCAGACGGTGATCTCGCAGGCCTCGGTCTACGGCTCGAAGGAGCTGGGGCTCGGGCAGTCCACTCTCATCGTGGCCGTGCTGCTGGTCCAGGTGCTGGCGGTGGCGGGCGCGCTGGCGCTGGGCCGGCTGGCCCGGATCCACGGGGCGAAGCGCACGATCCTCGGCTCGCTGGTCGCCTGGACGGTGACACTGGCCGCCGGATACTTCCTGCCCGCCGGGGAGCCGGTGTGGTTCTTCGTCCTGGCCGCGGGGATCGGCCTGGTCCTCGGCGGCAGCCAAGCGCTGTCCCGGTCGTTGTTCTCCCACCTCGTGCCGCCCGGCAAGGAGGCCGAGTACTTCTCGGCGTACGAGCTGAGCGACCGCGGGATGAGCTGGCTCGGGCCGCTGCTGTTCGGGCTGACCTACCAGCTCACGGGAAGCTACCGGGACGCGATCATCTCGCTGGTGGCCTTCTTCGTACTCGGTTTCGCGCTGCTCGCGCGGGTGCCCGTGCGCCGGGCCATCGCCGAAGCGGGGAATCCCGTTCCGGAGAGGATTTAGCGCTCGGCACGAAAGGGCGGTAGTGTACGCGTTTGGCCTGCCAGGGGTACCGTTACTGCGCGTCAAATATGCCGAAACGCTGTGTCATACCTGTCATCAGGTGTGACAAACCGGGCGCCGGTGGGTACTGCACTGGTTGAGAAGGCTGCGGCTACGACGGCGACACATGGCCCGGAACGGGAATCTTTACCGCCGACCGGACGTTGACCGGATGACGACGACAGCGACACCTGTCCTGTGGGCGACAAGCCCGGGAGGCACGATTCATGAGTGAGCGAGCTCTTCGCGGCACGCGCCTCGTGGTGACCAGCTACGAGACGGACCGCGGCATCGACCTGGCCCCGCGCCAGGCCGTGGAGTACGCATGCGAGAAGGGGCACCGCTTCGAGATGCCCTTCTCGGTCGAGGCGGAGATCCCGCCGGAGTGGGAGTGCAAGGTCTGCGGTACCCAGGCACTCCTGGTTGACGGCGACGGCCCCGAGGAAAAGAAGGCCAAGCCCGCGCGTACGCATTGGGACATGCTGATGGAGCGACGTACCCGAGAGGAACTCGAAGAGGTTCTCGAGGAGCGTCTCGCCGTTCTGCGCTCCGGTGCGATGAACATTGCGGTTCATCCCCGGGACAGCCGAAAGTCGGCTTGATCCCGGCGAAGGATCCGGGCGGGAGAACTCAGCACAGCAGCACAGAGGACCGCGGGCGCCGTACCTATAGGTACGGCGCCCGCGGTCCTCTGTGCGTCCGGCCGGTCTGTCGGCGCCCGGTGCCCCTGCGGCTCTCGATCCTCGGCGGCTCTCAGTGACTCTCAGCGGGAGAGCGGCGGGCGGGGCCCCTGCGGGAAGTCGTCCGGCGTGGCCCCTGGCTCGTCCCGGATCACCTCGCCCTGGACGACCTTGCCGTCGGGCCGGTGGATACGCGCCTGCTGGAAGACATCGCCCAGGGAGCCCCGGGCGGCCTCGCGGAGCTTGTGCTCGAGGGTGCGCTCGGCGTAGCGGCTCACGGCCTTCTGGACCGGGGGCACGAGCAGGAGCAGACCGACCGCGTCGGAGACCAGGCCGGGGATGATCAGCAGCAGTCCGCCCAGCATCATCAGGCCGTTGCCCTCGCTGTTCGGCCGCGGCTCGGTCAGCATGCCGTTCTGCTGCTGTTGCAGCGTCTCGGTGAGGCTCTTGAAGGCGCGCCGGCCGGCCCGCTTGACGACCACCGAGCCGAGAACCAGACCGGCCAGCAGCACCAGAAAGACCACCAGCCCGTTCGACGCCCCGGCGACGACCGTGAGCAGCCAGATCTCCAGCACCAGCCACGCGGCGACGCCGAGCGGCAGGAAGGTACGCAGCCTGGAACGCCGGGGCCGGGCGGGGTTCGGGGTCTGAGCGCCAGTCGTCATACTCCCAGTGTGCCGAATGCCGGCTCAGTACGGGATAAGCGGGTCCTCCGGAACAGCGGGCCCTCAGAAACGCGCGACGCCGGGACAGTCCGAACGGACAGACCGGTCCTACGGCTTGACCTGCTCCGTATGTCCGGACCGCTCGGCCTCCGGCGGCCCGGCAGCCTGCTCCGCCCACTCGCTCGGCGGCTGCCCGGCCTGCTTGTCGTCCTCGCGTCCGAGGACCTTGCCGACCCTCTCCCTCACGCCCCACGCCGTGACCCGCCACAGCGCCTCGACGAGGATGTCGCGGCTCATCTTCGAATCGCCGAGTTCCCGCTCGACGAAGGTGATGGGCACCTCGACGACGTGGTAGCCGGCCTTGACCGCGCGACGGGCGAGATCGACCTGGAAGCAGTAGCCCTGGGAGGCCACCTCGTCCAGGCCGAGCCCCTCCAGGGTCTCGCGCCGGAACGCGCGGAAGCCGCCGGTGATGTCGCGCAGCGGCAGATCGAGCGCCACGCGCGAGTAGAGGCTGCCGCCGCGCGAGATGTACTCACGGGACTTGGGCCAGTTGACCACCCGGCCACCGGGCACCCAGCGTGAACCGAGCACCAGGTCGGCGCCCTTGAGCGCGGTGAGCAGACGGGGCAGTTCCTCGGGCTGGTGGGAGCCGTCGGCGTCCATCTCGACCAGTACGCCGTAGCCGTGCTCCGCGCCCCAGTGGAAGCCCGCGAGGTAGGCGGCGCCCAGGCCCTCCTTGCCCTTGCGGTGCAACACCTGGACCTGGTCGTCCTCGGCGGCCATTTCGTCGGCGAGCGCGCCGGTGCCGTCGGGGCTGTTGTCGTCGGCCACGAGAACGTCCGCCTCGGGAACGGCCTTGCGTACCCGGCCGACGATCGCCTTGATGTTCTCCGCCTCGTTGTAGGTCGGAATGATCACCAAAGCCTTGCCGAGCGGGCCGAAAGTCCTCCCCTGGGCCTCCGCCGCGCGGGTCCCGTCGCCGTCGTTCACTGCAGCCCCTTCATCTCCTGTGCAGGGTCCCACCATAGTGGTCACAACAACCTGCGACGACGTGAAAGGACGTTCATATGGCGCTGTTGGTTCCCGAGGGTCTTGTGAGGATCGGGCAGCAACGTGCCATTCCGTGTACGGCGGAGGGGCCCGGCGCCCTTCGGGCCGACCTGGGACCCGCCGGCTGCGAGTCGACCTGAAGCCGTTGTCCACCGAGCGACCGGGCCTCGGGGTCACGTCTTCCCGGCCACCGGAACGTTCCTTCGGCGCCGCGCCGACGCCGAGCCGGCTCCCAGTGGCGAGGGACCGTGCGGCGCACCGTCCCTGACCCGGCGGCGGGCGCCGCCGCGAGTGAGCGGAAGTTCCCCGCTCGGGCATCGGTGGCCCCGGCCGAACCTGCCGGCCCCCCGCCACTGTCCGTCAACAACCGCTCGACCTGCGCAATGTGGTTCTCATGCCTGGTCAGCGGGAGGATACGCAGGTCGCACGACGGGGGCACACCGCATGATCGTCACCGGGCGGCCGACGTAGGTCACTCGCCCGGCCGTACGAAGACCGTACGTCCGCCGACCACCGTTCGCCGGCAGACGGGCAGGTCACCGCCCGGGGTCAGGTCCGGCAGGCCGGGGGTGCCGGAGCGGGGGTCGGTGGACCAGCGTGCCACCCGGTCGTCGGGTGCCTGCACCACGAGAGCACCGGTGTGCCAGACGGCGTAGTCGGCGGGCGCGCCCGGCACCAGGACGCCCGCGTCGTCGCGCCCGATCGCCCGCCAGCCGCCGCGTGTGTGCGCGGTGAACGCGGCGCGCACGGAGACCCGGTGCTCCGGCGTGCGGTGGAAGGCTGCAGCCCGGACGGTGCCCCACGGGTCGAGAGGGGTGACCGGACTGTCGGAGCCGAAGGCGAGCGGGACACCGGCGCGCAGCAGGGCCGCGAAGGGGTTCAGGGTGCGGGCCCGCTCCGTGCCCAGGCGCCGGGCGTACATGCCGTCCTCACCGCCCCAGAGGGCGTCGAAGGCGGGCTGGACGGAGGCGGTCAGGCCGAGTTCCGCGAAGGCGGCGATGGTCGAGGGGGTGAGCATCTCGGCATGCTCGACGCGGTGCCGGGCGGCGCGGATGCGGTCGAGCCCGACCTTCTCGGCGGCGGCGCGCATTCCCCCGGTCACCGCGGCGACGGCGGCGTCGCCGATGGCGTGGAAGCCCGCCTGGAGGCCCGCCTCGGTGCAGTCGACGACGTGGGCGGCGATCGCGGCGGCGTCCAGGTGGGCGGTGCCGGTGTGGCCGGCGTCGGCGTACGGGGCGTGCAGGCACGCGGTGTGCGAGCCGAGGGCGCCGTCGGCGAACAGGTCGCCCGCGGCGCCGGCCGCGCCCAGGTCGCGCGCCTTGGCGACGTTCCGCTCGGCCCAGTAGCCGACGACACGCGGGCCGGGGCCCTCGGCGGCGAGCCGCAGCAGGCCGGTGAAGTCGTCCTCGGAGGAGATCTCCGGGCCGCCGCACTCGTGGACGGTGCCGATGCCGAGCGAGGCGGCGTGCGCCAGCGCGGCGCGCTGGGCCTCGGTGCGCTGGGCGGGCGTGACGGCGCCCAGGGCGGCGGCGCGTACGGCGTGATGGGCGTCGCCGGTGAGAGGCCCGTCCTCGCGGGTGATCTCGCCGGCGGCCTCGCGGGCGACGAGGTCGAGCAGCGCGGTGCTGACCACCGAGGAGTGGACGTCGATCCGGCTGAGGTACAGGGGGCGCCCGCCGGTGGCCGCGTCGAGTTCGGCGCGGGTCGGTGGACGACCGCCGGGCCAGCGGGCGGCGTCCCAGCCGTGGCCGAGCAGGACCCTGTCGGCCGGTCGGGCGACGGCGAACTCCCGCACCCGGGCCAATGCGGCCTCCAGGGAAGGCGCCTCGGACAGATCGAGGCCGGTGAGCGCCAGTCCGGTGGCCGTGGTGTGCACATGAGCGTCGGTGAACGCCGGGGTGACCAGCGCCCCGTCGAGGTCGATCACCTCGTCCACCCCGTCCGTGAAGGAGTCGGCGGCACCCTCGGAACCGACCCAGGCGACCTGACCGCCCTCGACGACCATCGCGGTGGCGAAGGGGTCGGCGGGACTGTGGACCTCTCCGCGGCGGAGCAGGACGGTGCGCGACGGTTCTGTGTGCGGTGGGGCGGTGCGTTCACTCATGGCCCACAGTCTCGCCCCTCGGAGGACCCGGCCCGCACCCAGGGCCGCTGCTCACGTCCTGGGTGCGCCCTATAGGCCCGCGCACGCCGACGCTCCCGCGCGGGTGACGGTTTCAGACGCGCGGCGGCCGGGCCTCGTACGGCGTGGACAGGACCACGGTCGTCCGGGTGGAGACACCCGCCAGCGAGCGCACCCGCGCGAGCAGTTCCTCCAGTTGGTGCGGGGTGGCCACGCGCACCTTGAGGATGTAGTTCTCGTCGCCCGCGACGCTGTGGCAGGCCTCGATCTCGGGTACGCCGGCGAGGCGGTCCGCGATGTCGTCGGGGGCGCTGGGGTCGAACGGCTTGACCGAGATGAAGGCGGTCATGGGCAGGCCGACGGCATCCGGGTCGACAACTGCGGCATAGCCGCGGATGACGCCACGCTGTTCCAGTCTGCGCACCCGCTGGTGCACGGCCGACGTGGACAGGCCCGTGGCCTTGCCCAGGTCTGTGTAGCTCATCCGCCCGTCCTTGACGAGCAGCTGCACGATCTGTCGGTCCAGCTCCTCCATGGCGCAAGAACCTACAGTGCCGTTGATCCCGTCGGATACCTGAACTGTCCAGGCCATGGCCGGTTCGTGATGTGCCGGGTGCCCGTCCCGGGCCGGGCGGGGCGGGGGACAAAGCCGTCGCGGGGGCACCTATGGTCGGCATGTGACGAACACCACACCTTTCGAACGGTCTCCGTGATGTCCTCGTGATTACCCCCGACGGAGGACGGGAAGTGCTTGCTGTGGTCGAGGCCGCAGCGCCTTCACGGCCCAGCCCGAGGGGGAGAACCCATGCAGAGTCTTAAGCGTCCTGGCCGCAGCACGCCCAAGCGGCAGCAGCCGGTCGTCGAACTCGTCCCGGAGTACGTCGATCCCGACGCGCTCGACGACGAACTCGACGCGTACGACACCTTCGAGATGTACCGGGTCGTGTGCCCGGACTGCGCGCAGCCAATCGCCCTGCTCGCGGACGAGGAGGTCCTGCCGGAGCACGCGCTGTGCGCCACGCCGTGGAACCCGTTCGGGCTGACGGTCTGCGCCGGTACGGGCCGCAGCGCCGACGACGCCCGGCCGGCGGACGAGTCCGCCGTACCCCAGGAGCAGGACACCGCCCTGCTGCTGACGCTCCCTCAGGGGCTCGACTGGCGCACCCAGCCGTTCTCGCACGTCGGGGGTCCGGCTTCGCGCCCGATGAGGGTCCCCGCCATGCGGCGCCACGCGGCCTGAGCCGCCCCTGCCCACCCTTGGCCGCCCCGTCCGGCGCCGAACGGCCCACGGACGCCCACCGAAGGCACCCGGCGTACCGGCACGTGCGTCACGCCCGCCGCGCGCACCGCGACCGGCACTACGCGGTGCGCCGCCGGAAGCCGGGCCGTCCGGCCATCCTTCCGTCCGGCCACCCATCCGGTCGGCCGCGAACGCACACACTATTCGGGCGGTCGGTGACCTGCCCGGTCGCTCCCGCGTTGCCCAGGTATGACGACCCCCACGCGCTCGACGACCGGGCGTCAACGACTTGCCCTCGTCCCGCCACCCGAACCTCAGCCCGCACCGCAGCCCATGGTCCGCACCGCGGTCGCGGCGCTGACCGCACCCGCGGCGCCGCTGCCACCACCCCAGCTGCCGGATCCGCCGATCTACCGGGAACTGATGCGGGTCTGGGCCGACAAGGGCCGCGCCCTGCCCGGACGGCACGACCCGGAGTGGGCCCGGCTCGCGGCGCCCTGGCGGGGACTCGGTCGGTTCAGCTCGTCTGCGGCCCCGCGAGATGGCGGGCGATGACCATGCGCTGGATCTGGTTCGTTCCCTCGACGATCTGCAGGACCTTGGCCTCGCGCATATAGCGCTCGGCCGGGAAGTCCACGGTGTAGCCGTAGCCGCCGAGGATCTGGACGGCGTCGGTGGTGACCCGCATCGCCGTGTCGGTGCAGTGCAGCTTCGCCATGGCCGCCTGCTTGGCGAACGGCCGCCCGGTGTCCCGTAGTCGGGCCGCCGCGAGATACAGCGCGCGCCCGGCCTCGATCTGTGTGGCCATGTCCGCGAGCATGAACCGCAGCCCCTGGAAATCGGCGATCGGCCGCCCGAACTGCCGTCGCGCGGAGGCGTAACCGAGCGCCTCGTCGAGCGCGGCCTGCGCCAGGCCGATCGCGCAGGCCGCGATGCCGAGCCGTCCGCCGTCCAGCGCAGACAGGGCGATCGCGAAGCCCTGCCCCTCCTCGCCGATCCGCCGGTCGTCGGAGACCCGTACGCCGTCGAAGTGGACCTGCGCGGTGGGCGAGCCCTTCATACCCATCTTCTTCTCCGGTGCGGCCGCGCTCAGCCCTTCGGCGTCGCCGGGGACCATGAACGCGGTGATTCCGCGCGGGCCCTCCTCGCCGGTGCGGGCCATGACGGTGTAGAAGTCCGCGATGCCGCCGTGCGTGATCCACGCCTTGGTGCCGGTGAGCGCCCAGTCTCCCCCGCCTTCACGCACCGCCTTGGTGCGCAGTGAGGCCGCGTCCGACCCGGAGGACGGCTCGGAGAGGCAGTAGGCGCCGAGCAGGCCCCCGCCGAGCATCGCCGGCAGGTACTCGGCCTGCTGCTCCTCGGTGCCGTGGGCGGCGAGCGCGTAGCAGGCGAGGGTGTGCACGCTGACCCCGAGGCCGACGGTCAGACGGGCCGCGGCAAGCTCCTCGAGGACCTGGAGGTAGACCTCGTACGGCTGGTCCCCGCCGCCGTACACGGAGTCGTAGGGCAGGCCGAGCAGTCCGGCTTCGGAGAGCAGGGTGAAGGCCTCGCGCGGGAAGCGGGCCTCGCCCTCCTCCTCTGCCGCCTTCGGTGCGATCTCGCGCTGCGTGATGTCGCGGACGAGCGAGATCAGGTCCCGCGCCTCGTCCGTGGGCAGTTGCCGGTCCACCGGCTGCGGGGCGTGGTCGGACATGGCGACGCTCTCCTCCCTGTTCGGGCACGTCGGCGGCTCTGCACCTCGGGTTGGGGGCGGCTCCGCCGGGGTCGTTCCGGCGCCTGGCCAAGGGATCGGCCTCCGGGTCTCGGAGGCAGCCGGCCAGCCGCTGTGAGCTGTGAGTATGCCCGATCGAGCAGGGCACGTCACTTGTTAACGACCGCTTACTCAAAGAATTTCCCGGATGCTGAAACTGGTCCGCACCATTGACCACACTGGTCTAGTCCTCCTACTGTTTCGCTCCACCGATTCACCGCGTTCATGCCAAGCGACTCATGTTTCCCCTCCCCACGAGGAGACACACCGGATGCGATCCCCCCCACCGCCCTCTGCGGGCGCTCGTGTCCGCCGCCTGCGCCGCCGCGCTCGGCGCCGGACTGCTCGCCGGTGCGGGCACCTCGACCTCCGCGGCGACCCCGGCTCAGGAGGCCGCCGCAGGTTCCAAGGTCATCGGGTACTTCACCGAATAGGGCACCTACGACCGCGTGTACCACGTCAAGGACATCGAGACCTCGGGCTCCGCGAACAAGCTCACGCACATCAACCACGCCTTCGGCAACGTCACCGGCGGCACATGCGCGAGGGGCGACGACTACGCGGCCACCGAGCGGGCCTCCACAGCCGCCGAGTCCGCCGACGGCGTGGCCGGCACCTGGGACCAGCCGCTGCGCGGCACCTTCAACCAGCTGCTCGAGCTGAAGCAGAAGCACCCCGATCTGAAGGTGCTGTAATCGTTCGGCGGCCGGACCTGGTCCGGCGGCTTCGGCGAGGCCGCGAAGGACCCGGCCGCGTTCGCCCAGTCCTGCTACGACCTGGTCGAGAACCCGAAGTGGGCCGACGTCTTCGACGGCATCGACATCGACTGGGAGTACCCGAACGCCTGCGGCGCCTCCTGTGACACCAGTGGCCGGGAGTCCTTCACGGAGCCGATGTCCGCGCTGCGCGCCAGGTTCGGCTCCGGCAACCTGGTCTCACCTCGGCGATCACCGCCGACGCCACGGCCGGCGGCAGGACCGACGCGGCGGACTACGCCGGCGCCGCCGGATACGTCGACTGGTACAACCCGATGACGTACGACTTCTCCGGCGCCTGGGACACCGCCGGCCCCGCCGCCCCGCACTCACCGCTGACCACCTACGACGGCATCCCGAAGGCCGACACGCACACCGCGGCGACCCTCGCGAAGCTCAAGGGCCTCGGCATCCCGGCCTCCAAGCTGCTGCTCGGCATCGGCTTCTACGGCCGCGGCTGGACGGGCGTCACGCAGTCCGAGCCCGGTGGCACCGCGACCGGTCCGGCGACGGGTACGTACGAGCCGGGCATCGACGACTACAAGGTACTCAAGGAAAAGTGCCCGGCGGCCGGCACCGTCGGCGGTACCGCCGACGCCAAGTGCGGCAACGACTGGTGGAGCTACGACACCCCGGCCACCGTCGCGACCAAAATGGACTACAAGGACCAGCAAGGTCTCGCCGGCACGTTCTTCCGGGAGCTGAGCGGCGACACCGTGAACGGTGAACCGATCGGCGCGATCAGGTGACCACGGGCGGGTGCGCCGGGGTGGAGGTCCCACGGGGGGACCTCCACCCCCGGCGCGGCGCCCGTGGTCAGGCGTCGCGCCGGGCGGGCTCCGGGGCCGGGTGCGCGGGGTCCAGTTCCTCGATGGCGCGCATGGCTCCGCCGAGCGTCTTCACCAGCAGCTCGCACATGGTCTCGCGGGGCAGCCCGGGGCGGTCGATCCAGTCGAGGGTGGCGCCCTCGACGCTGCAGACCCAGGACAACAGGCCCATCCGCGCCACGGGCGTGATGTCGACGGTCCCGTAAGCGCCTTCGGCGATGGTCGCGACGATCGCCTCGCGCACCCCGTCCCGGACGGCGTGCACCTCGGCGTCGAAGCCGACGCCGCCGCTGACGATCGTGCGGTACGCGGCCTGGTTGTGCTCGGCGTAGCGCAGATAGCTGTCGACGGTGCGGTGCACCCGCTGGGCGGGCGGCAGCTCGACACCACCCGCGGCGAAGGCGACCAGGCCGTCGACCGAGTCCCGGATGATGGCGAGGTAGTAGCCCCGCTTGGAGTGGAAGTAGTAGTAGATCAGCCCCTTGGCAACATGCGCCTGACGCGCGATGTCGTCCATGGAGAGCGCGTCGTACGACGTGTCGGCGAACAGTTTCCGGCCGATGGCGATGAGTTCGGCACGACGTGCCAGCGAACGCTCGGTGCCGCGCGCTCCGGGGCGCACGGCAGATTGCTGACTGATATTCAATCCTGACCTGGCTTCCTGCGGAGGACGGGACATCCGCAGTATGGCAGGTCGGCCCTCGCGGCAGGTCGGAGCGGTCCGGAGGCCGAAGCAGTCCGAAGACCGGAGCGGCCCGAAGGTCAGAGGAGTCCGAGCTGCGTCACGAACATCGCGACGACCACGACGAGGGTCCATCCCATGACGTGCTCGAGGATCTTCGGGCCGTCCTCCCGAGGGCCCCCGGTGCGGGCACCGGGGACGGCGGCAGGGGCGGTGACGGTGGCTGCGTTCGCGGTCATGGCTTCTCGCTGGTCTCGGGGGCCGTGGACTCCCCCACGGCGCTGTCCACCTTGCCACCGTGAGCGGCTTTTGCCGCCGAGAACTTGGTCACACGGTACGCGCCGGTACGGTGCGGCGGGCCCTCCGACGGCCGTCGGACGACCGGACGGAGCCCGCCGCACGGACCGGTTCAGCCCAGGTGCCGAGTCGTACGGCTCCTGGGTGCCGGTACACCGTCCGGCCATGCCCAAAGGCGCGGGCATTCAGCCCGGCAGAGCGGTCCCGAGCTGCCCCGGCTCCTCCGCGCCCAGCTTGAGCTCCGCAGCCTGAGCCGAGTCCTGGATGGGAACCGGGCGGCCGGCCCCGGCACCGGGATCACCGCCCGGGAGCGGGCGAGCAGCCGGGCCGGGGCGATGCCGCCGTCCAGCCTGCGGTCGTCGAGGCGGCCATGGGGCCTCACATGGTCAGGCCAGTCCGAGTGACCGCAGAACGCGCTGCTGACGTGGTGTTGAGTTGACGGGCCAGAAGATGTAACAGACTCCGCCTGTCCCCCCTCTGACCTGCCCGTTTGCGTCGTATCGCTTCGTCCGCAGCCAGATGTTCTCCCATTCGCGGCGCCGGTAGACGCGGCGGACCGACGCGTTGTCCGGGGAGGCGGGGTCGTTGGCGATGACGTCGCCGTCGGGAGTGAAGCCGATCACGGTCATGAGGTGCCCGGCGGTGCCGTACCCCGCTCCGGTCAGTTCCTCCTCGCGGAAGGACTGGGACGTGATGGTCGGGATGCCCGCCGCGATCAGTGTCTCCAGGTCGGTCAGCGAGCCGAGCCGGGTGACGACGCCCTGGAGGCCCTCGAAAGTGGCCGCGTAGGCCGCGTTGAACGGCCAGTTGCCGCAACCCGCGTACTGGTGGTCATAGGTGTGGCGGGCCGCGTGGCACACCTGCGGGTCGGCGTAGGACGGGTCGACCCAGGCCAGTTGCTCCTCGGTGAGCCGTCCGCCCCAGTACTCGACGATCATCTGCGAGGAGGTCGGACTGCACCAGGCCTCGCCGCCGTTGTCGTACTCCGGGTACTGGCCCTTGTGGATCTCCTGCGAGTAGCGCGGGACGATCAGCTCACGGGCCGGGCCGGGCGTGGACGCCGGGACGGTGAAGCGGTCGGGGACGTCGGAACCCATCGCACCGAGCCGCCACACGGTTGGGGTGAGCGAGGTACCGGGACGGCGGTGGAGGGTCAGCCGCAGCCGGTACGAGAGCAGGCGCAGGCCCGAGGCCGCGTCGTCGACGGCGAGGGTGTCGGTCCACACCGTGCTGCGGCCGTCGCGCTGGTCGTCGACCGAGGTGCGCCGGATGTCCTGGTCACCGGCCGCCCAGCGGCCCATCACGTACCAGGGTGTGTCGGTGCCGTCCGTGTACGTGCCCTGCAACTCGGCCTGGATCCAGGTGCCATCGGGGGTGCGCGCGTTCCAGGAGACGATGGCCTCCGTCGCCGGCACGGCGAGCCGGTGGACGGGCGAGGTCCAGGTCGCGTGCTCCCATGCGGCAGTGCGGCCGGTGTGCGGATCGATGTAGTCGGTGGTGCCGGCCGCCTTCGCGATCACCAGGCCGGGGCGGACGCCCGCGACGGCGCGGGTGCCCTCGGCGCTGCCGGCGCGCCAGTCGCCGTACGAGGTCCAGGCCCGGTTGTCGACGTTGCGGGCCGCGGCCGCTTCGGGGTCCGCGGAGCCGCCCGCCGAGCCGGCGGACCGGCCGGTCGCGGCGTGGGCGGACCCCGGGCCCGCGCTCGACGCGACGGCTGCGGCGGCGACCGCCGCCAGGAGGGTTCTGCGGGACGGCTGTTCGGCTCTGTTCATGGGTGAAGGACCCCCAGGTGTCGGAGTCGGACTCGGAGTCGCTCCACCCGGTGGACGCGGGCCGGACGGTCCGCGTCCACCGGGTGGAGCGGGGCCCGCCCACTATGGACGCACAGGGGCGGGCCCCGCCAGCACCCCGAACCGTGCCGCGCCGACCGTCATCGGACTCGACCAATGACATGCGCGGCGGCAGTCGGCGGTTCGGCTGTGCGGATCGTTCCGGGAGGGCGGCAGGTCCTAGAGTGAGACTCCGTCACCGTCTCTCCCCGTCCCGACTCCCCTCACCCCGGAACCAGTCATGCACGATCTCGTCTCCCGCATTCGCCGGCTCGCCCCCTCCTGCGGTCCGGTCCGGCTGGTCGCTGTCGACGGGCACGCCGGCTCCGGGAAGTCCACGTTCGCCGGGCGGCTGGCCGACGCGCTGGACGGCGCCCCCGTGCTGCGGCTCGACGACATCGCCAGCCATGAGGAGCTGTTCGGCTGGACCGGGCGGCTGCTGAACCAGGTGATCGGTCCGCTCGGCCGCGGCGAGCAGGCGTCCTACACCCCCTATGACTGGCGGGCCCGCGCCTTCGGGCCGCCGCGCCCGCTGCCGCCCGCCCCGGTGGTCGTCGTCGAGGGCGTCGGCGCGGGGCGGCGGGCACTGCGGCCGTATCTGGCGCTGCTGCTGTGGATGGATCTGCCCGCGGAGGCCTCCTGGTCGCGGGGGCGGGCGCGGGACGGGGAGGAGCAGCGGGACTTCTGGGACGGTTGGGTCGGGGCGGAGCAGCGGCACTTCGCCGACGACCCGTCACGCCCCTTCGCCGACGAGTTGGTTCGGGAGCGCGGGAAGGGATATGAGGTGCTTCCCGGGCCTGCCGGAGCCGCTGATCCGAACCAGCCCCTCACACACGGTGACGGGCCATCCGCAGTGTGTTGAACTTGTGAAGGCCCTCTCCGTGCAAGTCGCCGGAGTGCTCCGACTCCGCTTGACCGGGGGCCGTACAGGTCTTACGTTCTCAACGTGCGGCCGTTCGGAGCCGCCCGCAGACGCGAAGCCCCCGGTTGTTCCCCCGTGATCGGGGGCTTCGTTCTGCCTTCTTCACCCCTTTCGGACGCCGAGCGGCATATGACGATCACCCTCGGTCACAGTGGGTGCGGACGCTCTCCTTCCCCCTGTCGTCCCGCTGCGGGTACGGCCCCCTACGGAGGTCGCGGCGCCGCAGGTACGATGCCTTCGGTGCGACCTACGGACGCTGCTTCGCGCACCGTGCAACTCCGGTCCGCGGCACAGCGGTTCGCCCCAGGGCAGCCGGCGGGCGAGGGCCGGTAAGGCATACCGACGGGGCACGGTTTGTGGGGGACGTGATGGACTTCGGCACGCAGGGCCCGCAGGCCCCTGCCGACCTCGCCTGGCTGCGGGGCGTGGACGCCTACACGATGGGCGCCTATCCACAGGCCGAGGAGGAGTTCCGGGCCGCGGTGCGGATCGACCCGGGGATGGCGGACGGCTGGCTCGGGCTGCACGCGCTGCGCGTCGACACGACGGCCTCGCTGCTGCGGATGTTCCGGCACCGGGACCGTTTCGGCGAACAGCGCGCCCGGCACCGCCGCACCCTCAACTCCTGGTACTGGCTCGGCTGGTGGGTACAGCCGGTGCTGGAGAGCCCGCGCGATCTGCTGCTCGCGCACGCCTCCCACTGGCTGGACGGCCGCCATGTCCCCGAGCTGGACCGCGCCCTTGCCGGGCTCCCTCCGGTGGACACCGACCCGCAGGTCCGCTTCCTGCACGCCTGCCGCGCCTATCTGGTCAAGGACTGGGAGCAGTTGGTCCGGCACACCGACTCACTGCACGGTGATCCGCTGCTCGGGATCGAGACGGGTCTGTTCGGCGGGATGGCCCGGGTGCGTCTGGAGATGTACGGGCAGGCCGAACCGCTGCTGTCGGCGGCCCTGATGCGCTGCCGCAGCGAGCAGCCGCAGCGCAAGGAGCTGCGCTACTGGCTGGCGCGCGCCCACGAGGGTACCGGCCGCAGTGCCGCAGCGCTCCCCCTGTACCGGGCCGTGCACCGGGTCGACCCCGCGTTCATGGACACGTCGGCCCGGCTCGCCGCCATCTCCGAGGGGGACGGCTACGACGACGGTGTCGACCTCGGCGCGGTCGGGCTCGGCGGTGCGGGCGCGGATCTGCTGGACGGGCCGGACACCCTCGACCCGCTGTTCGACACCGAGGGCCGCGATCTGATGCTGTCCGAGCCGGATCCGCCGCCCGCGCCCCTGCCGCCGGTCACGGGCCCTTCGGTGCGCGCGCGGACGGGTGACCCGGTGACGCCACTGCCGACCGGCCCCACCGATCCCGCCTTACTGGAGGAAGCGCTCGCCGAGCTGGAGCGCATGGTCGGCCTGGAACCGGTGAAGCGCCAGGTCAAGGCGTTGTCGGCGCAGCTGAACATGGCGCGGCTGCGGGCCGGGCAGGGGCTGCCGGTGCAGCCGCCGAAACGGCACTTCGTCTTCTCCGGGCCGTCCGGTACCGGCAAGACCACGGTGGCCCGCATCCTGGGCCGGGTCTTCTACGCCCTCGGGCTGCTCGGCGGCGATCATCTCGTGGAGGCCCAGCGGGCCGATCTGGTCGGCGAGTACCTGGGACAGACGGCGGTGAAGGCCAACGAACTGATCGACTCCGCGCTCGGCGGGGTCCTCTTCGTCGACGAGGCCTACGCACTCTCCAACTCCGGCTACGGCAAGGGCGACGCGTACGGCGACGAGGCGCTCCAGGTACTGCTGAAGCGGGCCGAGGACAACCGCGACCATCTGGTGGTCATACTGGCCGGCTACCCGGAGGGCATGGACCGCCTCCTGGGTGCCAACCCTGGTCTGTCCTCACGTTTCACCACCCGCGTCGATTTCCCCTCCTACCGGCCCCTCGAACTCACCGCGATCGGCGAGGTACTGGCCGCCGAGAACGGCGACCTGTGGGACGAGGAGGCGCTGGACGAACTGCGGTCCATCGCCGGGCACGTGGTGGACCAGGGGTGGATCGACGAGCTGGGCAACGGGCGCTTCCTGCGGACCTTGTACGAGAAGAGCTGCGCGTACCGGGATCTGCGGCTGTCGGCGTATCCGGCGTATCCGGGCACGCTGACCCGGGAGGACCTGGCGACGCTGCGGCTGCCGGATCTGATGCAGGCGTACGGAGAGGTGTTGTCCGGGCGGGGGCCGCAGGACCCTCCGGCGGCGTGACACCGACGGGTCCCCCACGGTTCCTGCCCGGCACACCCGCCGGCATATACGCCGGTACGCACTCCGGTGCTTGCTCCCGGGGTAGCGCGCTCCTGATGTCAGCCGGTGAGCGTTCCCTTCCGGGCGCCGCTCCTGGGTTCGGTCCCCCTGACAGCCGCCCCCGTGCCGGACTGCGCTCCGCTGTCCGGCGGTGATCCGGTGTCGGGACGCGTTCCGGGGCCCGGCCGCGATCCGGTGCCGGGCCGCGTCGCGCCGTTCGCCCGCGTGCCCGGTCTCTCGCGGTGCGCCGGGTCCCGGACCTCGCCCACCAGCAGTTCCAGGACGTCCTCCAGGGCCACCAGGCCCCGTACCCGGCCGGACGCGTCGGCCACCTGGGCGAGGTGGGTGGCGGCGCGGCGCATCACGGTGAGGGCGTCGTCGAGCGGGACCTCGGGCCCGAGGGTCGGCATGCGCCGCCAGAGCTGCTGCGGCACCGCCCGGTCGGGCTCCTCCAGGTCGAGTATGTCCTTGACGTGCAGGTAGCCCATGAAGGCGCCATCGGGTGCGGCGACCGGGAACCGGGAGTACCCGGTGCGGGCGGTGAGTTCCACGATCCGGGCCGGGGTGACCTCGGGACCGACCGTCACCAGTGACTCGCGGGGCAGCAGTACGTCCGTCACCGGACGAGAGCCCAGTTCCAGGGCGTCCTCCAGGCGCTCTGCCTCCTCGGGGTCGAGGAGGCCCGCCTGACCGGCGTTCTCGACGAGCCGGTTGAGCTGCTCGCTGGTGAAGACGGCCTCGATCTCGTCCTTCGGCTCGACGCGGAAGGCCCGCAGGACGGCCTGGGCGCAGGCGCCGAGGGCCACCGTGACGGGTCTGCACAGGCGGGCGAACCAGACCAGTCCGGGGCTCAGCCACAACGCAACCTTCTCCGGGGCCGCCATCGCGAGGTTCTTCGGAACCATCTCGCCGATGACGAGGTGGAAGAAGACCACGACGGCGAGCGCGATGACGTATCCGAGCGGATGAATCATGCCGTGCGGCAGATGCATCCGTCCGAAGACCGGCTCCAGCAGGCGGGCGACCGTCGGTTCGGCGACCGCGCCGAGGGTCAGCGAGCAGACGGTGATGCCGAACTGGGCCGCCGCCATCATCTGCGGCAGGTGCTCGAGCCCGTACAGGACCTGGCGGGCTCGTGCGGTGCCGAGCGGTTCGATCTGGCTGCGGCGTACGGAGACCAGCGCGAACTCGGCGCCCACGAAGAAGCCGTTGGCGAGGACGAGCAGCGCGGCGAACAGGAGTGGCAGCAGGCTCATCCGGCTGCCTCCACGAGCGGCGGAGCCGCCTCGGTTGCTCGGACCAGGCGGACGTGCTCGGCACGGTTGTGTCCGACGCGGCGCACCGAAAGCCGCCAGCCGGGCAGTTCCGCGTGGTCGCCGACGGCCGGGATCCGGCCGAGCAGATCGGCGACCAGGCCGGCGACGGTCTCGTAGGGCCCGTCGGGCACGTCGAGACCTGTGCGGAGCAGAACGTCGACGCGAACGCTGCCGTCCACGTCCCAGGCGGGACTGCCGTCCTCCGGCGGAGCGGGGACGGGCTCGGGCGCCTCGCCGAGCAGGTCGTCGTGTTCGTCGAGGACCTCGCCGACCAGCTCCTCGACGATGTCCTCCAGAGTGACGACACCGGCCGTGCCGCCGTACTCGTCGACCACGACCGCGATGGGCTGCCCGCTGCGCAGCCGCGCCAGCAGCGGCCGTACGGGCAGGGATTCGGGGACGAGCAGCGCGGGGCGGGCGATGCCGCCGACGGGGGTGCGCAGCCGGTCGGGCGGGGGCACCGCGAGGGCGTCCTTGAGGTGGACCATGCCGACGACCTCGTCGATCCGCTCCCGGTAGACGGGGAAGCGGGACAGGCCGGTGGCCCGGGTCAGGTTCACCACGTCCTCGGCGGTCGCGGAGTCCTGCAGGGCGCTGACCTTCACGCGCGGGGTCATGACGTGCTGCGCGGTCAGCCCGGCCAGGGACAGGGTCCGTACGAAGAGGTCCGCGGTGTCCTGTTCCAGGGCGCCGGCCCGCGCGGAGTGCCGGGCCAGCGAGACGAGTTCGCCGGGGCTGCGGGCAGAGGCCAGTTCCGCGGTGGGCTCGATGCCCAGGGCGCGCACGAGCCGGTTGGCCACGGCGTTGAGCCCGGCGATGACCGGGCGGAACACGCGGGCGAGGGCCCGCTGCGGGCCGGCGACGAACCGCGCGACCTGCAGGGGGCGGGACACCGCCCAGTTCTTGGGCACGAGTTCGCCGATGACCATCTGCACGGCGGAGGCCAGCAGCATGCCGATGACCACGGCGACGGTGGAGACCGCGCCGGTGGGGACGCCGATGCCGGTGATGGGACCGTGCAGCAGTTCGGCGAGTGCGGGTTCGGCGAGCATGCCGACGACCAGGGAGGTGAGGGTGATACCGAGCTGGGTGCCGGAGAGCTGGAAGGACAGCTCCTTGAGTGACTCGACGACCTGGTGGGCGCGCCGGTCGCCGCCGGCGGCGGCCTGTTCGGCATCCGGCCTCTCGACGGTGACCAGGCCGAACTCGGCGGCCACGAAGAACCCGTTGGCGAGAATCAGCAGGAACGCGGCTGTGAGGAGCAGCAGGGGGGTGGTCATGATGCCGCCGCTTGTGTACGGTCGCGGACCTCGGGGAGCGGGTTCGCGCTCTGTCGACAGGGGGCGGCGCAGGTACTGCAGGACGATCCGTCCATCGCCGGAGAGGGTCACTCCTCGGGTAGCTGGAACCCCTGGGGCACCGGGCGGGGCGGCAGGGGCGAGGGCGCGGTCGTCGCGCCTGTGCCCAACAGATTAATCAAGACAGGGGCGACCGCGGCAGGGTGGACGACCCCGACGTGTCCCCGACGTGTCCCCGAGGTGTTCCCGGATCAGCCTTGGGAGGTCCCGGGGCCGGTGGTCGTGGTCCGTGCCACGGCGAGCGCCCGCAGGGCCCGCGCATCGGCGATGGCGCGCTCCCGGGCGATGCCCGGCTGGATGCCGAGCACCGGCAGGCTGGTGCCGTCGCTGAGGTCGAGGAAGACCCAGGGGTCACCCGGACGGAGGTTCACCTGAAGGATCTGGGCCCACTCCAGCCGGCGCCGGGTCACGATGTTGACGACGGTGACGCCCGTCTCGTCGGCGTCGACCCTCGGCCGCGCCAGCAGGACCGGGACTCCGGCCAGGAGGGCGGCGGTGAACACGAAGCTGAGGCGCTCGCCCGGGGTGAGCTGCTCCAGCAGCAGCGCGATCAGGGAGAGGGCCGCGAAGAGTGCGACGGCCGCGAAGAGCAGCACCGCGCGGGTCCGGCCCGGCCGGAAGGTGACGGGCAGAGCGGGCAGTTGGTCCGACGGGGTGCCCGGGGTGGCATCCGGGGAGATGTCGGGGGTGGCGTCCGGCATGGTGCGGCTCCGGGATCGGTCCGGGTCAGAGACGGCAGGCGTGGATGGCCGTGGTGAGGATGGCGCGGGCGCCGAGGTCGTAGAGGTCGTCCATGATCCGCTGGGCCTCCTTGGAGGGAACCATGGCGCGGACGGCGACCCAGCCCTCGTTGTGCAGCGGGGACACGGTCGGGGACTCCAGGCCGGGGGTCAGCGCGACGGCCTTCTCCAGCTGCTCGACCCGGCAGTCGTAGTCCATCATCACGTAGGTGCGGGCGACGAGGACGCCCTGGAGGCGCCGCAGGAACTGACCCACCTTGGACTCGACGGTGTCGTCGGCCCCGGCCCCGGTGCGGCGGATGACGATGGCCTCGGAGATCATGATCGGTTCGCCGATGACCTCCAGGCCCGCGTTGCGCAGGGAGGTGCCGGTCTCGACCACGTCCGCGATGACCTCGGCGACGCCGAGTTCGATGGCGGTCTCGACGGCACCGTCGAGGTGGACCACGGAGGCGTCGATGCCCTGGTCGGCGAGGTGCCGCGCGACGATGCCCTCGTAGGAGGTGGCGACCGTGCTGCCGTTCAGGTCCGCGACGCTCTTGGCGGCGCTGGGCTTGGCGGCGAAGCGGAAGGTGGAGCGGGCGAAGCCGAGGGGCAGGATCTCCTCGGCCTCGGCGCCTGAGTCGATCAGGAGGTCGCGGCCGGTGATGCCGATGTCGAGGCGGCCGGACGAGACGTAGATGGCGATGTCGCGGGGACGGAGGTAGAAGAACTCGACCTCGTTGACCGGGTCGACGATCCTCAGTTCCTTCGACTCCCGACGCTGCTGGTAGCCGGCCTCATGCAGCATCTCCGCCGCAGGGCCTGCCAGTGAACCCTTGTTGGGGAGTGCGATACGCAGCATGAGGTCGGCTTCCTTTGCGGTGTTGTCGTATCAGGGGTGGGAGGGGCTGTCCGCGCTCACAGATGGGCGTAGACGTCGTCGAGGGAGATGCCTCGGGCGACCATCATCACCTGGACGTGGTAGAGCAGCTGTGAGATCTCCTCGGCGGCCGCTTCCCTGCCCTCGTGCTCGGCGGCCATCCAGACCTCGGCAGCCTCCTCGACGACCTTCTTGCCGATGGCATGGACGCCCTTTTCCACCAGTTCGGCGGTGCGGGAGGTGGCGGGGTCGCCGTGCGCGGCCTTGTGCTGGAGCTCGGTGAAGAGCTCCTCGAACGTCTTCTTGGACATGGTGGTCCTCACCTTACGCGGTGTCGGGGACTGCTCACCGCCAGGGTTCGGATACCGAACGCAGCGTGGCCGCGGTCGCCACCGCCGCCGTGACCGCCTCGTGCCCCTTGTCCTCGGTGGAGCCGGGCAGTCCGGCGCGGTCCAGCGCCTGTTCCTCGGTGTCGCAGGTGAGCAGGCCGAAGCCGACGGGCACGCCGGTGTCGGTGCTGACCTGGGTGAGTCCCTGGGTGACGCCCTGGCACACATACTCGAAGTGGGGCGTGCCGCCCCGGATGACGACGCCGAGGGCGACGACCGCGTCGTACCCGCGTCCGGCGAGGACCTTGGCGACGACCGGGAGTTCCCAGCTGCCGGGGACCCGCAGCAGGGTCGGCTCGTCGATGCCGAGGTCGTGCAGGGCGCGCAGGGCGCCGTCGACCAGTCCGTCCATCACCTTCTCGTGCCACTGTGCCGCGACGACGGCGACGCGGAGGTCCCCCACGTTGCGTACGGACAGTTCCGGTGCACCCTTGCCGCTCACGTAATCTCCTCG
>NZ_JBHSPC010000050.1:24809-75835 GCF_042656345.1 Streptomyces incanus | reverse complement strand
TCCTGCCTGCGGCGGCCGTGGTGGGTGGTCGCCCCGGGCGGGCGCTGTCACTGGTTGCCGCAGGCCGGCACGGTCGGCGTGTCCAGCCAGGGCAGGTCGTGGCCCATCCGGTCGCGCTTGGTGCGCAGGTAGCGGATGTTGTGCTCGCCGGCGGTGACGGGCATCGGCTCGCGGCCGGTGACCTCGATGCCGTACCGGACGAGTGCCTGGGACTTGTCGGGGTTGTTGGTCAGCAGGCGGACTCCGCGCACCCCGAGGTCGGCGAGTATCTGCGCGCCGGCGGCGTAGTCGCGGGCGTCGGCGGGCAGGCCGAGCTCGAGGTTGGCGTCGAGGGTGTCGCGTCCGCGTTCCTGGAGTTCGTAGGCGCGCAGCTTGGACATCAGGCCGATGCCGCGCCCCTCGTGTCCGCGCAGGTAGACGACGACGCCCCGCCCCTCCGTCTGGATGCGGTCCAGGGAGGCGTCCAACTGGGGGCCGCAGTCGCAGCGCTGGGAGCCGAAGATGTCGCCGGTGAGGCATTCGGAGTGGACCCGCACGAGGACGTCCCGGCCGTCGCCGATGTCTCCGTGGACGAGGGCGACATGTTCGACGCCGTCGATGGTGGAGCGGTAGCCGTAGGCGGTGAACACGCCGTGGGAGGTGGGCAGCCGCACCTCGGCCTCGCGGCGGACGGTGGGCTCGGAGGTGCGGCGGTAGGTGATCAGATCCTCGATGGAGATGATCGTCAGGCCGTGCTTGCGGGCGAACGGGATCAGTTCGGGCAGGCGCAGCATCCGGCCGTCCTCGCCGGCGATCTCGACGATGGCTCCGGCCGGGCGCAGTCCCGCGAGGCGGGCGAGGTCGACGGCGGCCTCGGTGTGGCCGTCGCGTTCGAGTACGCCGCCGGAGCGGGCGCGCAGCGGGAAGATGTGGCCGGGGCGGACGAGGTCGGCGGGCTCGGCGGTGCCGCTCGCGAGGAGTTGGAGCGTGGTGGCCCGGTCGGCGGCCGAGATGCCGGTGCTCACGCCGTGGGCGGCGGAGGCGTCGACGGAGACGGTGAACGCCGTCTTCATCGACTCGGTGTTGTCCTCGACCATCTGCGGGAGGCGGAGCCGGTCCAGTTCGTCGCTCTCCATGGGGGCGCAGATGAGTCCGCGGCATTCGCTCATCATGAAGGCGACGATCTCGGGGGTCGCCTTCTCGGCGGCGACGACGAGGTCGCCCTCGTTCTCGCGGTCCTCGTCGTCGACGACCACGACGGGGCGGCCGGCCGCGATGTCGGCGATGGCCTGTTCGACCGGGTCGAGCATGGGGTCCTCGAACTCCTCGGTGCTGTAAAGGATCGGTGCCGCGCTCATGCCTGCGCTCCTTCCAGGGCGGGGCGCGCGTCCTCGCGGGAGCGCAGCCACCAGTCGCGCAGTCCCCACAGGACCAGTGCGCCGTAGATGACGTAGACGAAGCCGGAGAAGGCGAAGCCGTTGGCGAAGTTCAGCGGTACACCGACGAGGTCGACCAGCAGCCAGGCGAACCAGAACTCGACCATGCCGCGGGCCTGGGCGTACATGGCGACGATGGTGCCGACGAAGATGTACGCGTCCGGCCAGGGGTCCCAGGACAGGGACGGGTACAGCGTGAACAGTCCGCCCACCGCGAGGGTGCCGACCGCCGCGGCGCCCACCATGAGCAGGCGTTCGAGGCCGGTGGCGAACCGCACCGCGATGGAACCGTCCTGCGCCTGCTGCCGACCGCGGTTCCACTGCCGGAATCCCCAGGCGGCGACGACCATGACGACGATCTGCTTGCCCGCGCTGCCGGAGAGGTGGGCGGTGGCGAAGGCCGTGAAAAGGATGGCGCCCGAGACGAATTGGGCGGGCCAGGTCCAGATGGAGCGCCGCCAGCCGAGGGCCAGGGCGGCCAGACCGATCACGTTGCCGATCATGTCCGACCACTTGATGTGCTGGTCGAAGAGGGTGAAGGCCTCCGAGTTCAGCCAGTTCACCGTGCGGCCCCCTCACCGGCGGCCGAAGCGTCCACGACGGGGGCGCCGACGGCCGGAACACCGATCGCGCGGTCGCCGATCAGCCGCTCGACGTATTTGGCGATGACGTCCACCTCGAGGTTGACCGGGTCGCCGCTCTGCTTGAGCCCGAGGGTGGTCAGGGCGAGGGTGGTGGGGATCAGGCTGACGGTGAAGAAGTCCTGCCCGGCGTCGACGACGGTGAGGCTGATGCCGTCGACCGTGATGGAGCCCTTCTCCACGACGTAGCGGGAGAGTTCGGCGGGGAGCGAGATCCTGACGATCTCCCAGTTCTCGGACGGCTCGCGTCCGAGGATCCGGCCGGTGCCGTCGACGTGCCCCTGCACGATGTGGCCGCCGAGGCGGGCGCCCAGGGCCATGGGGCGTTCGAGGTTGACGCGGGAGCCGACGGCGAGAGCACCGAGGCTGGAACGGTTCAGGGTCTCGGCCATCACGTCCGCGGTGAACTCGTCGTCCTCGTGGTCCACGACGGTGAGGCAGACACCGTTGACGGCGATCGAGTCGCCGTGCTTCGCGCCCTCGGTGACGGCGGGGCCGCGCAACCGGAAACGACAGGCGTCGTCAAGGGTCTCGACGGCGGTGATCTCGCCCAGTTCTTCGACGATTCCGGTGAACACTTCCCGGGTCCTCCTGCCTCTTCGGGCACGGACTCCGGGGCTGCCGATGACGACAGAAGTACGGGCGAGGGCACCGGGAGCGACGCCGGACGGAGCCCGCCACGAGGACGGACCGGTACGGCGGCGCGCATGAATGCCCGCCCGCCGCGCACTGCCTCCCATCCGGACTTTAACCGTCGGTCCAGGAATTTCACCTGGTCAACCGGCCACTGGAAGCGGCCGGGTCGCGGACTGTAACCGCCGGTTCGGACTTTCACCGACCCCGGAGTGCGCTGCTGCTGGTACAGGGCCAGTGTGCCACGCCCGCCCACTGTCCACACAGGCGCCGGGTGTGGGCTGCCTCACAGAAAGCGACACCGTGCGCCGTCACCGCAGGACAGGCCCCCGGAGGGCGGCCCGCGACCACCCAACCGCCGCCCCCTTTCGCACCCTTGGGCACCACCGGAGCACGCCTGGATACCCCCGCATCTGGTCCATACCTATTGACGGAATGGTCTAGTCCTCTTACCGTCTGCTTCAGCCTCCTCAGAGACCGGCCCGGCGGCGGTGACGACGGCCCTTGCCCGCCGCCGGGCCTCACCACCGTGCCCGCCGGCCCCCGCTCGCCGGGCCGGTCGGCGGTCCCGTGTCACATTCCCGGAGGACGTTCCGTCTCTCTCCTGATGAACTCGACAAAGGTGCGCCGGCAGGAGCGCCGGCGTCCGACGACAGGACCTGAGGAGCTGAACGGCATGACCACAATCCTGGTGACCGGCGGTACGGGAACCCTCGGCCGGCATGTCATCGAGCGGTCGCGGACGGGCGCGCAGGAGGTGCGGGTGCTCAGCCGGCACTCCCAGCCGTACGCCGTCGACCTGCGCCGGGGCGGCGATGCGCTGGACGCGGCCGTCACCGGCGTGGACACGATCGTCCACTGTGCGACCACCCAGCGCGGCGGCGACGAGGAGGCGGCGAAGAACCTCGTGGCGGCGGCGCGGCGGGCCGGGGTGGGGCATGTCGTCTACATCTCGATCGTCGGTGTCGACCAGGTGCCGTTCGGCTACTACAGGACCAAGCTCGCGGTGGAGCGGCTGATCGAGGAGTCGGGGCTCGGCTGGACCGTGCTCCGTACGACCCAGTTCCACGACCTGGTGCTCACCCTCCTCCAGGGACTGGGCAAGGCTCCGGTGATGCTGCTGCCGGCCCATGTGAAGGACCAGCCGATCGAGGTGACCGAGGTCGCGGACCGCCTGGCGGAACTGGCCCGGGGCGGGCCCGCGGGGCGCGTCGCGGACATGGGCGGGCCGGAGGTGCGCACGTTGGAGTCCCTGGCGCGTTCCTACCTGGAGGCCGCGGGCCGCCGCCGCGCGGTGGTCAAGGTCCCCCTTCGGGGCGCGGCGTACCGCGCCTTCCGTGCCGGCGGCCATCTCGCCCCGGAGCACGCGGTGGGCAAGGGCACCTTCGAGGAGTTCCTGGCGGCCCGGGCGCAGCGCGCACGCGCGGGCAAGTGAGCGCGCACCGGGTGAATGAGCCGCCGCGGGCGCCGCGGGGGCGTGCGCGGCGCCGAGGGGGCGTTTCAGTGGGCGTGCCCCTGCGCGGCCGGGCCGAAGAGTTCGTCCTGGGCGTGGTCACGGGCTGTCAGGAGGGCGCCTCGCAGCACCGCTCCGCCGCCCAGGACACTCGCCCGCACCTCGGTGGGCAACGGTGACATCCGGGCCGTCCGGTCCTGCACGCGGGCGGCGAGTTCCTCGCCGCCCGCCTGTCCGATCTCCCCGCCGAGCACCACGCACCCGGGATCCAGCAGCGCGGCCACCGACGCGACCCCCACGGCGACGCGGTCGGCGAGGGCGTCGAGGAAACCCGCGTCCGCGGAGCCCGGCTCCTCCCCCGCCCGCGCGACGGCCGCCCGTACCGCTCCCGCCGCCGGTTCCCCTCCCGGCTCGGCCACGACCCCGTACTCCCCCGCCAGTTCCGCGACCGCCGCCGCCGATGCGAGGGAGTGGAAGCCGCCGCCGCAGTCCGTGGCCGACGGCAGGCCCGACGTGCCCGGGACCGGCAGGAAGCCGATCTCACCCGTGCCGCCGGAGGCGCCCCGGCGCAGGGCGCCGTCCAGGATCACGGCCGCGCCGGTGCCGTGGCCGAGCCACAGCAGGACGAAGGTGTCGCGGCCGCGGGCGGCCCCGTCGCGCTGCTCGGCCAGGGCGGCGAGGTTGGTCTCGTTCTCGAGGCTGACCCGCGTCCCGGGCAGCCGTTCCTGAAGCGCGGCGACCAGCAGGCGGTGCCATTCCGGCAGCCCCTTGGAGTCGCGCAGTTCCCCGCTCGCGGGGTCGATCAGCCCGGGGGCGCCGACGCCGATGGTGTGCGGCCGGTCGGCCCCCGCCTCCTTCAAGGTCCGCTCGACCAGGGTCACCGCCCGTTCCACGGCCGGGCCCGTCCCGGCGGCCGGAGCGATCGGCACGGAGGCCTCGGCCAGGACCGTGCCGACGAGGTCGGACACGGTCACGGCGACGCCCTCGGTCCGCACGTCGAGTGCGGCCAGGTGCGCCCGGTCGGCGACGATCCCGTACACCTTCGCGTTCGGCCCGCGCCGTTGCTCCCCGGCCTCTCCGACCACGGTGATCAGCCCGGCCGCGGTCAGCCGCTCGGCGAGGTCGGCCACGGTGGGCCGGGACAGCCCGGTCAGCTGCTTCAACTGCCCGGCCGTCAGCGGGCCTTCCTGCTGGAGCAGCCGCAGGGCGAGCCGGTCGTTGATGGCTCGGGCAGTGCTCGGGGATGCGGCCATGGCGTGATCCTTCCAGATCGGCGGGCGGCCGGCGGCGGGCGGCCGAAGTCACGGCAGCAGGACCGGACCGGGCTGGACTGGGCTGGACTGGGCTGGACTGGCGAAAATCCCCTTATCTTTCAGGCAGGGTTCCTGATAGTTTACGCGACGCGTCAGGGATGCCCAAGGCGACCGGGAGGGGCGGGACCATGAGCGCAGAGGTGTACGGGCAGCGCGAGGTGCGGCGGGCGCGGTACGCCGTGGGGGCGGTGTTCGCCGTGCACGGCGCCGTCACGGGCTCGTTCGCCACCCGCGTACCGTGGATCCAGGACCATGCCGGCGTGAGCCCCGGACAGTTGGGGCTCGCGCTCGCCTTCCCCGCGCTCGGCGCGTCCGTCGCGATGCCGCTGGCGGGGCGCATCAGCCACCGCTTCGGCGCCCGGGCCGCACTGCGCGGGCTGATCGCTTTGTGGACGCTCGCGCTGGTCCTGCCCTCCGTCGCCCCGAACCTGCTCACCCTCTGCCTGGCCCTGTTCGCCTACGGCGCCACGGCCGGCATGTCCGACGTGGCGATGAACGCCCTGGGCGTGGAGGTGGAGAACCGGCTCGACCGGTCGATCATGTCCGGGCTGCACGGCATGTGGAGCGCCGGCGCCCTGATCGGTTCGGCGGCCGGCACGCTCGCCGCGCACCTCGGTGCGGACGCCCGGCTGCACCACACGCTCGCGGCCGGTGTCCTGACCGTGGTGGGCGTCGCCGCGGCCGGCCACGTACTCGATCTGCGGTCCGCCGCGGACGAGGAGCCGCCGCCGAGGTTCGCGCTGCCGCCCCGCTCCGCGCTGCTGATCGGCGCGATCGGCTTCTGCGCGGTCTTCGCGGAGGGCGCGAGCCTGGACTGGTCGGCGGTCTATCTGCGTGACCAGCTGGAGACCTCGGCCGGTCTCGCTGCGGCCTGCACCACCGGTTTCACGCTCACCATGGCGGTCGCCCGGATCGCCGGGGACCGGGTGGTGGACCGCTACGGCGCGGTGCGCACGGTCCGCGCGAGCGGTGTCGTCGCCGTCTGTGGCGGACTGCTGATCGTCCTCGCGCAGCACCCCGCGACGGCGATGGCCGGCTTCGCGCTGATGGGTCTCGGCATCGCGGTGGTGGTGCCGCTGTGCTTCGCCGCGGCCGGCCGCAGCGGCAGCAACCCGAGCCTCGCCATCGCGGGCGTCGCGACCGTCACGTACACCTCGGGGCTGATCGCTCCGAGCGCGATCGGGCTGCTGGCCCAGGCAACCAGTCTGGTGGTGTCGTTCGTCCTGGTCACGGTGTTGTCGTGCGGTCTGGCCGGCTTCGCGGGCGTGCTGCGCGCCGGGGACCGGGTGAAGATCGCCCGGTCCGACGCGGCGGTTCCCGACCCTCGGCCCTGACCGTCGCGTTCCCCGGGACCGGGCACGCCCGGGGACGCTCCGGGCGGGCGCTCTGCGCGAACGCTCCCCGCCCTCCCCCCGCGAACGGAGCATGCCTGATCAGCCCGCACAATGGTCCGGACACGCTGCACGAACGACGAAAGCGACAGCCCATGGATCTCGGCGTCCGCTGGACACTGCACGGCGACGGACGCACCCCGGCCCCCGGCGCGGTGGTCCGTCCCGACGAACGGCTCTCGTGGCCCCGCACCGCGGGACTCGGCGCCCAGCACGTCGTGGCGATGTTCGGGGCGTCGTTCGTCGCCCCGGTCCTCATGGGTCTGGACCCCAATCTCGCGATCATGATGTCGGGCGTCGCGACCATCATCTTCCTGCTGGCCACGCGCGGCCGGGTGCCCAGCTATCTGGGCTGCTCGCTGTCCTTCGTCGGCGTCGCCGCGGTCATCCGGGCCCAGGGCGGGTCCAGCGCCACCGTCACCGGTGCGGTGTTCGTGGTCGGGGCCGCGCTGTTCCTGGTGGGGCTCGCGGTGCGGCACTTCGGGGCGCGGGTCATCCATGCCACGATGCCCCCGATCGTCACCGGTGCGGTGGTGATGCTGATCGGCTTCAACCTGGCGCCGGTCACGGCCGCCACCTACTGGCCGCAGGACCAGTGGACCGCCCTGTTCGTGATGCTGTTCACCGGCCTGGCGGTGGTGTGCCTGCGCGGTTTCTGGTCCCGCATCGCGATCTTCCTCGGGCTGGTCTTCGGGTACGTCCTCTCCTGGGGCCTCGACCGGGTCTTCGGGCAGATCCACTCCGCGGACGCGAGCGGTGAGGTCACCGATCACTGGCGCCTGGACCTGTCGGGCGTCGGCCAGGCCGACTGGATCGGCCTGCCGGCCCTGCACGGCCCGTCCTTCGAGTGGTCGGCGATCCTGGTCGCCCTGCCGGTCGTCATCGCGCTGATCGCCGAGAACGCCGGACACGTCAAGGCCGTCGGCGAGATGACCGGCGACAACCTCGACGACAAGCTGGGCACGGCCATCTCCGCCGACGGTGTCGGCTCCATGCTGTCCACCGCCGTCGGCGGCCCGCCCAACACCACGTATTCCGAGAACATCGGTGTGATGGCGGCGACCCGCGTCTACTCGACCGCCGCGTACTGGGCGGCCGCGGGCTTCGCCCTGCTGTTCGGCCTCTGCCCGAAGTTCGGCGCGGTCGTGGCGGCCGTCCCCGGGGGTGTGCTCGGCGGCATCACCGTCATCCTGTACGGCATGATCGGCCTGCTCGGCGCCCAGATCTGGACCAACGCCAAGGTGGACCTGCGCAATCCGCTGAACCTGGTGCCGGCCGCCGCGGGCATCATCATCGGCGTCGGCAACGTCACGATGGAGTTCACCGACACCTTCTCGCTCAGCGGCATCGCGCTCGGCACGCTCGTCGTCATCACCGGGTACCACGCGCTGCGCGCCTTCGCGCCCGCCCACCTCAAGACGCAGGAGCCGCTGCTCGACGAGGGCACCTCGTCCTATGACACGAGCGACGAAGGCGCCGATGCCGGCGCGAGCGGCAAGAGCGGTGGGAAGGGCGACGGCGCGGCGGACGGCGAAGGTGGTCAACGCGCCAAGTCGTAGGCGTAGGACGGGGTGAAGGTGCCCGGCGCCCCCTTGCATCCGTCCGATTCCCCCGGCAGCTTGACCCACAGGTAGGCGTCGATCCCGGCCTCGCCGGTGCTGAGCGTCGGGGCCCGGCCGAGTGCGCGGCCCTCGGGGTCGCACCACTGGCCGGCGGCCGGAGCGCCGTTGCCGTTGCGGCTGGTGTCGATCACGGCGCCGAGGCCCGACGGGCCGCCGAGGGCGTCGAGCACCCGCCGGTCGTAGGCGATCTCGTCGGCGGTGGCGTGGAAGTTGGAGACGTTGCTGAAGATGCCGTCGGAGGAGGCCGCCGACGCGGCCCCGGCCTGCCGCAGCCAGCCGGCCTGTTTCGCGGGAGCGTTCCACCCGGAGTGCCCGGCGTCGTAGTAGACGCGTGCCCGGGGGTTGGCCTCCTTCAGCACCCGTCCGGCGCGGGCCAGCGAGGCGAAGCGTGCGGTGCGCTCGCCCGTGGAGAGGCATTCGACCTGGGCGAGGGAGTCCGGCTCCAGGATCACGACGACCTCGCCGGACCCCAGCCCGGCGGCGAACCGGTCGATCCAGCCGTCGTAGGCGTCCAGATCGGGCGCTCCCCCCTGGGAGTACCCACCGCAGTCACGGTCGGGTATCGCGTACGGCACGACGACGGGCACCTGCCCCCGCGCGGCACCGCCCGAGGTGACCGCGCGCACCCGCGTGGTCACGGTGTCCGGTGAGTAGTCCGCGAACCACACCGCCGCGGGCCGGTCGCCGATGCGGGACTCTATGACCGCCCGGCGCGGATCGCCGGGGTTGGCCCGCACCCAGTCCAGGACCTGGGACTCGGAGTGGCGGTAGAGCCGGGGGGACGCCGCGCCGGACCGCTGTTCCGGCACGCTCCCGGCCGCGGACGGCGTGGCACTCGCCTTCCCCCGCTTCCCCTCCTTCTTCTCGTCCTTCTCAGGACCGGGCTCCGGGGAGGCGGACGGGGAGGGCCCGGCGGACGACGGGGACGGCACGGCGGGCGGTGGTTCCAGCCGGGGCGACGCGGTCACCTCGGGCGGCCGTGCCTCGTCCGAGCCGCGGTCCTCGCCGAAGGACGAGATCATCCCGGTGGCGGTACCGACGGCGACCACGACGGAGGCGGCCGCGACCATGGCGCCGCGCCGGGCCACGCCTCTGCGCGCGGATCGCCGAGCGGCCAGGCGTTGGGCACGCGAACCTGACACGTACTGCTCCCCTCCCCCACGACGGACGCGTTACCCCGTTCCGGGGAAGCCTCGGGCCCGCCGCCACGGGCACCACACTAAAGGTGCGACTCTGCGCTCATGGCGCAACGCGAACAAGTCCACACCCCCGTAGACACGGTCGTCTCCCGTATGCGCGCCCTCGACTCCGCCCTGCCCAGCCGGGACGGGATCGCGGTCTTCAACCGGGTCTACCTCACGGTGACGACGGAGGCCGACCGGCGCATCGACGCGGGTCTGCTCGTGGACACGCGGGCGGCGGTCACCCTGAACGTGGTGTTCGCCGAGCGCTATCTGGCCGCCGTCGAAGCGGTGTCCAAGGGGCTCCGCCCGCCGGCCTGCTGGCGTCCGCTGTTCCAGTTCCGCCACCATCCCGGCGTACGTCCGCTGCAGTTCGCACTGGCGGGCATCAATGCGCACATCGGTCACGATCTGGCACTCGCCGTCGTGGACACCTGCCGTACGCTCGGCTGCGAACCCGCCCGGCTGGAGGACGAGTTCGAGCAGGTGGGCGACCTGTTGACCGCGCTGGAGGAACGCATCCGCGAGGACCTGATGCCCGGCCCCGACATCCTCCAGCTCGCCGATCCCCTCACCCATCTGGCCGGCGCGTGGAGCCTGGACCGCGCCCGGGACGCCGCATGGACGGCGGCCCGCGCGCTGTGGGCGCTGCGCGGACTGCCGGACGTCACCGAGGAGTTCGCCGCACGCCTCGACATGGCCGTGGGCTTCGCCGGGCGCATGCTGCTCACACCGCTGCCCGACTGAGCGGAAACCGGGGCCGGCCGGTCGCCGCGCCCATGATGCGACCGGGTTCAGTCGTCGGAGAGTTCCACCGGCTCGATCTCGTCGTACACGTCACCGGGCCCGGGATTGGCCGCGTCGGTCTCTCCCCCGAAGTGGTGCATGACGCCCCAGACGGCGTTGAGCGCGGTCTGGACGGCGCCCTCGGCCCAGCCGGCCGTCCAGGAGATGTCGTCGCCGGCGAGGAAGACGCCCCGCTTGTCCTCGGGCAGCCGGTCCTGCATGAAGTGCGTGAACAGGCGCCGCTGGTAACGGTAGTGACCGGGCAGGTTGGCCTTGAACGCGCCCATGAAGTAGGGCTCGTTCTCCCAGGAGACGGTGACCGGGTTGCCGATGATGTGCTTCCTGATGTCGGCCTTCGGGTAGATCTCGCCCAGCGACTTCAGCATGACCTCCATCCGCTCGTTCGGTGACAGCGGCAGCCACTTCAGGCTGTCGTCGCACCAGGTGTAGGACAGGCAGATGACGGCGGGCCGGTCCGGGCCGTCGTCCAGCAGATAGGTGCCCCGGGTCATGCGGTCGGTCAGCGTCATCGACATGACGTCCCGTCCCGTGTCCTCGTCCTTGTCGAGCCAGAAGGGCCGGTCGACGGGTACGAAGAGCTTGCTGGACTCCATGTAGTGGGTGCGCTCGATGGCGGTCCAGTGGTCGATCGGGAAGAGCGCGTCGTCGCAGGCGATCTTGGACAGCAGCATCCAGGACTGGGCGGTGAAGACGGCCGCCCTGTAGGTACGGACGTCTCCGTTCGCATCCGTCACCGTGAGGCGGTGGCCCGCGGTGCGGCGCAGCCGCGTCACCGCCGGGCGCGGCTCGCCGTCCACGTGCAGGGCCTTCAGCGAGGTGCCGTACGGCCAGTGGACGAGCTTCTCCGGCTCGCGCTCCCACAGGCGCAGCGGCAGCTGCTGCGAGCCGCCGACGATGCCTCGGTGATGGTCGTCGGCCTCGGTGTAGACGACGCGCAGGATCTCCAGGATGGAGTTGGGGAAGTCGGTGTCCCAGCCGCCGGTGCCGAAGCCGACCTGGCCGAAGATCTCGCGGTGCCGGAAGGACCTGAAGGCCTCGGAGTCGCAGAGGAAGCCGTAGAAGGTCTGGTCGTCGAGCTTCTCGACGAGCCCGGACCAGATCTCGCGGATGCGCGGGACGTCGCGCTCGCGCAGGGCGCGGTTCATGTCGGAGAAGTCCGCGCCCTCCTCCAGGCACCGGGCCCAGGCGTCGGCCACGTCCCGGTAGACCTGCGGGAGGTCGTCGAGGGTCTCGGCGTAGTGGGACTCGCCCTTGAGGTCGACGACGGTCGAAGGCGTCGACGCGGCGAGGGGGTTGGGGAACGGACGGGTCTCGAGGCCCACCAGGTCGATGTAGTGCTGGAGGGCCGTGGAGGACGGCGGGAAGCGCATCGCGCCCATCTCGGCGGTGAGCGCGGGGTCGCAGCCCTCGAATCCGACGGTGCGCAGCCGGCCACCGATCCGGTCGGCCTCGTACACGACGGGCTTGAGGCCCATCTTCATCAGCTCGTAGGCGGTGATGATGCCGGACAGGCCGCCGCCGATCACCGCGACCTCGGTGCCGTGCTCCGTCGCGGGGATCTGGCCGAGGCCCGCGGGGTGAGCGAGGAAGTCGTCGTACGCGTACGGGAAGTCCGGGCCGAACATGGTGATCGGCGGCTGCTGCTCGTCGGCGTGCTCGACGGCGTTGGGCACCGTGGACGTCATGGGGTACGGACTCCTTGCGCTGATGGTGTCAAAAGGTGTTACGGGGAGGGGGAAAGGTGTCGCGGGGAAGGCGGGTTCAGCCGCAGGAGCCGTACAGGGCGGGGCGGCGGTGCCGCAGATACGGGTTGTGCTCGCGGGAGGCGGCGAGGAGCACGGGGTCCGCTTCGGCGAGAACCAGTTCCTCGCCGCGCCCCGCCCGGGTACGGGCGACCCCGTCGGGTCCGGCGAGGGTGGAGAGCCCCGCGAACTCCCACTCGCCCTCCTGGCCGACCCGGTTGACGTACGCGATGTACATCTGGTTCTCGAACGCCCTTACCGGCACGAGGGACTCGGCGACGAACTGGAACGGATGCATCAGCGCGGTGGGCACCAGCAGGAGATCGGTGCCGGCCAGGGCGTGGGCGCGCGCGTTCTCGGGGAACTCGATGTCGTAGCAGGTCAGCAGGCCGACGGTGAGGCCGTGCAGCTCGGCCTGGACGACCTGTTGGTCGCCGGGGGCGAAGTGGTCCTGCTCGAAGGGGCCGAAGAGGTGGGTCTTGCGGTAGTTCGCGAGGCGGATGCCGTCCGCGGAGATGAGCTGGGTGGAGTTGTGGACCGTGTCGCCCGCGCGCTCCGGGTAGCTGTAGGCGACGGCGAGCCCGTGCCGGGTGGCGGTCCGGGCGATCGCGTCGGCCGCGTCGCCGTCGGCGGGCTCGGCGAGCACCGCGATGTCGTCGCCGATCGCGTACCCGGTCAGGAACAGCTCCGGTGTGACGAGCAGCCCGGCGCCGGCCGCGGCGGCCCGGCCCGCGGCCTCGTCGAGTGCCTTGAGGTTCCCGGCGACGGAACCGGGCCGTCCGGAGCTCTGGAGCAGGGCGATGCGCATGCGTGTTCCTCGTCGGTACGCGGGAGGGCAAGGGAGGAGGGCGGAGGGGCCGCCGGGAGGGATCGCATAGACGGTACGGTCGGCCGGCTCGGCCAGGCAAGAAGTGGCCGTTGCGCACCGGTGGGCGGATCATTGCGTCCGGTGCGGGATCGGCGGCGATTCGTTGCGCACTCCTGACCGGGGCTTGCCTCCGACCGGAGTCGCAGGGGGCGGGCACGACATCGGGGGCCGCGGTGACCTCCCTTTCACCTGCACAGAGGCCGCCGTCAACCGCGGACGCGGCACACCACCGCAGGTGAGACCCTCTGGGACGACCTCCCTCGCCTCCGTCGTCACCACCGCGTCCGGCGCGCCCGGCGCCCAGGGCCGGAGCACCGGCGTCCCCGTCCGCGACCGGGGCCCGACGTGAGGTCGCGGTCGGCATGTCGGTGGGCAGGATGTGGGATCACAGCTCCCGGAGCCGTGCCACGATCTCGCGCAGGAGCTCCGGGTCGGTCGCCGGCCCGCCTGTGCGGCGCGGTGCGCCGATCCACACCAGGCCGGCCCCGGCCAGGTCCGCGAGAAGCACCCGGATGATGGTCAGCGGCAGGTCGGCGGCCGCCGCGAGCTCGACGACCGGCAGTGGGCCCCGGCGGCGCACCAGGTCGAGCAGGCGAGTGCGGGCGTGGTCGACACCGGGCTGTGCCAGGCCGGACTCCACGGCACCGACCTGGGACAGCAGGGCGACGGTGGGCCCGCCCGAGGGCCGGGTCCGGCCCCGCGTGACGGCGTAGGGCCGCACCATCAAGCCGGTCTCGTCCTCGTACCGGTCGCCGTCGTGCAGGTGATCGCGGTCGTGCAGGTGGTCGCCGTCGTACCGGTCGCCGTCGTCGGTCACGGCAGCGAGGACATGCCCTCCGTCTCCTCGGGCACCTCGGACTCCAGGTGCGCCAGTACCTCTCCGGGCAGCAGCACGGCGGCCGTCGTCCCGCCGTACGGGGAATCGTGCAGCGTCACCTCGATGGCGTGCCGCGCGGCGAGCCGGCCCACCACGTACAGGCCGAGCCGGTCGTGACGGGAGGGGTCGAAGTCATCGGGGTGGCTGAGGGTGCGGTGGGCCTCGTGGAGCGGTCCGAAGCCAAGGCCGGGGCCCCGGTCGTCGATCCGCAGGACGAAGCCGCCGCGCTCCCGGCCGGTGCGCAGTGTCACCCGGGTGTGCGGGGGTGAGAACACCGTGGCGTTCTCCAGAAGTTCGGCGACGAGGTGGACGACGTCCGCGACGGCGTCCGCGGCGATGCCGACCCGGTCCATCGGCGGGACCTCCACGCGCGTGTAGTCCTCGATCTCGCTCACCGCGGAGGAGACGACGTCGGCGATGGGCACGGGGAGACGCCACCTGCGGCCCGGGGCAGCGCCGGAGAGGATGATCAGGTTCTCCGCGTGGCGCCGCATCCGGGTGGTGAGGTGGTCGATGCGGAACAGCTGCTCCAGCATGTCGGGGTCGTCCGTGTGCCGTTCCAGCGTGTCGACGAGTTTCAGCTGGCGGTGCACCAGGGTCTGGTTGCGCCGGGCGATGGTGAGGAGAACCGCGAACAGCCCGCGGCGCAGGGTGGCCTGCCGGACGGCGGCCTCGACGGCGGCGAGACGGGCGGCGTTGAAGGACCGGCCGACCTGGCCTATCTCGTCGGGCTCCGCCTCCCCGTCGGCCAGCGGCGGTGCCTCGGCCGCCGCGTCCACCTCCTCACCGGCGCTCAACCTGACCATGACATCGGGTAGCTGGCGGGCGGTCAGCAGGTCGGCCGCATCCCGCAGCTCCTCCAGCCGGCGGGAGATGCGGCGGGCACCGCGCACCGCCCACCACAGGGACAGGCCGATGGCCGCCAGCCCGAGCCCGCCGACGACGGCTGCCTTGATCAGCTCCTGATGGGCGAAGGTCCGGCCGCGCTCGGCGGAGTTGAGGGCCGCCTGGGTGCACAGCTCCATGTAGCGCTTGACGGCCCGGTCGGTGGTCGTACGCCAGGATCCTGCCGCGACGGCCTCGTCGGCGCGCTCCGGCCCCGCCCGCAGCAGCACGTCCTCGCTCCGGGTCAACGCGCCGTGCAGCTCGCCGCGCCGGAACTCCTGGAACAGTGCCCGTGAGTCGGCCGGCAGGTCGGCCACGTACGTCCGCTCGAAGACCCGGCGGTGCCCGATCGTCGCGGTGAGGGTGTCGTACTGCCGGTCGGTCAGTCGGCCGGCCGCACGCGCCCCGGCGACGAGGGCGTCCTCGCTGGAGACGAACTCCCTTACCCGGACGAGTTCGACGACGACCTGCGCCTCCCGCGCGAGCTGCCCTGCCTGCAGGGCGGTGAGGGCGGACTGGATGTCGAATCCGGGTTCCACGAGCGCACCGTACTCGTCGACGGCCCGGTCCCAGGAGATATCGCGGGCCAGCACCCGCTGGCGCAGCTCCTCCAGTTCCTCGGCGGCGCCGACCATGGCGTCGAGGGCCTCGCGTTGCGGGCCGGAGAGCCGGTCGCGGTCGCCGTCCCGGATCGCGTCGCGCATGGCGTTCACGGCACGGTCGGTGCGGCGCTGCTGCTCCATGAGCTCCAGGGTCGCGGACGTACGGTGGCCCGCCCCCAAGTAGGTCGCGGCCAACCGCCGTTCGATCTGGATCTGCCCGATCGCCGTGTCGACGGGCGTGCCGAAGTCCTCGTACACGCCCTGCAGCCGGACCAGTGCGCGCAGTTCGCCGGTGACCGACACCATGGTGAAGGTCCACAGCGCCAGCAGGGCGAGCGCCGGAGCGAACGCAAGCGCGACGATGCGGGCGCGGACCGTGGCGGGACGGCCGATGAGCCGGCGCATGGCTCTCCCCAGGGCGCTCGGGTTACTGGGCGGCGAAGCAGAAACCAACGGGTGTTACCCATCGGTAGCGAGTGGCGGACAACCTACGGGATGCCTCCCGGCGAGCGCAATGGCCTCTCGAGTACCAGGAGTAACGCCGTCACCGGATACGACAGCGCGAACACGGCGAAGGCCGTGCTGTGCGGGCTCTGCGAGGCGAGCAGGGCATAACCGCCGAACACCGCGACCGTGGCCAGCTCGGTGCCCAGGCCCGCGAGCGAGGTCAGGGTGGCCCGCCCGGTGTCCCCGACGCGCCGCTGGAGCCGCGCGTCGGCCAGTACGGTCGCCGTCTGAAAGCCGCCGAAGGCGAGGGCGACCAGGATCAGCCCGGCGGGCGTACCGGCGAGCGAGCCGACGGCCAGGGCGAGTCCGGCGCCGGCGAGCAGGACCGCGAGTCCGGTCGTACCGAGCCGTTCGCCCTCGCCGGCGAGCAGGCTCCCGGCGGTGGCACCGGCCCAGATCAGCAACAGGAGGTAGGGGACGGTCTCGTCCGCGACGCCGGTGTCCCGCACCAGCAGCGGTGTGTACTCGTCGAGGGCGCCCCACACCGCGCCGACGGCCGGTACCAGCAGCAGCGCGCCGCGCACCGACCGGTCGGCGCGCGCCTCGGCCAGTCCGGCGCGCAGGGGTGCGATCCAGCGGTGGGGGCCCGCCGCCGGGGGCCGGTGTTCCGGGAACCGGAGGGCGGCGGCCGCGGTCAGCAGGCACGCCAGGATGCTGGCGGCGCCGACGGCGGTGTGGCCGCCCCAGCCGAGCACCGGACCGGCGAGTCCCATGGCCGCCATCACGGCCACCAGGCCGGCCGCGCGGGCCCGGCCCATGATCCGGGCATAGCGGCCGGCCGCCCCGAGCCGCTCCAGTTCGTCGTGGACCAGGGCCTCCAGCGACCCGGAGGCGAGTGCTCCGCCGGCGCCCCACAGGACGAAGCCGGCCGCGAAGGCGCCGTACGAGGGCAGCAGTACCCACAGGGCGAAGCCGGCGGCGGTGAGCAGTGGGCCGAGCCACAGGAGCAGGCGGCGCGAGACGGCGTCGGCCCAGACGCCGGAGGGGACCTCCAGCAGGACGCCGGTGACCGACCAGAGGACGAACAGGGAGGAGATCTGCCAGACGGTGAGGCCGGTGTCGCTGAACAGCAGCGCGTACACCGGGTAGAGCAGCACGAAGTCTTCGAGGAACGCGTAGCCGTACAGCGTGGTCGTCAGCCGTCGGACGCGGGGGTCGGGCGCACGCGTGGGCGTGGAGGTCATGGGGCCTTCCCGTAAGGGCGGTTCGGACACCGGACGTGGAGGACGTACGGCATCCGGGGCGGCCCTCGGGAGGCGTTACCGGTAAATCAATGTCGCCAGGTCATGGCACCGAGGATAGTGCGGGCGGCCGTCAGGCGGGCGGTCCGGACGAGAATCGTCGCAGCAGCGGTGACAGCACCAGCACGGACTTGGTCCGCTCGACGAAGGGCTCCCCCGCGATCCGTTCCAGGACCCGTTCGAAGTGCCGCATGTCGGCGGCGAAGACCTGGGCGATCGCGTCCGCCTCCCCGGTGACGGTGGAGGCGGACACCACCTCCTGGTAGCGCTCCAGGCCCCGCTGGATGGTCTCCGGGGAGGTGTTTCCGCGGCAGTGGATCTCGACGAAACCCTCGGTCTCCCAGCCGAGGGCGGCGGGGTCCACCCGCACGGTGAAGCCGGTGATGGCGCCGGTGGCGCGCAGCCGGTCCACGCGCCGCTTGACGGCGGGCGCGGACAGGCCGACGAGCTTGCCGATGTCCGCGTAGGAGCGGCGGGCGTCCTCGGCGAGGGCGTGCACGATGCGTTCGTCGAGATCGTTCAGCACTGCGGGCGGTTCACTTCGCTTCTGGGAGATCCGGGGCGGGATCGGCGGGATCGGCAGGGACGGCAGGGCCGGCGGGATTCGTGAAGGCCGCCCGGGAGCCGGGCGGCCGAGACCTCGGTCAGGTCCAGCTGGCGTGCAGCGGCTTGCCTTCGGCGTACCCGGCGGCGCTCTGGATGCCGACGACGGCCTTCTCCCCGAACTCCTCCAGGGAGCCGGCACCCGCGTAGGTGCAGGAGGAGCGGACACCCGCGATGACCGAGTCGATCAGGTCCTCGACGCCGGGCCGGGTCGGGTCGAGGAACATGCGGGAGGTGGAGATGCCCTCCTCGAACAGCGCCTTGCGGGCCCGGTCGTAGGCCGACTCCTCCGAGGTGCGGTTGCGTACGGCGCGCGCGGAGGCCATGCCGAAGGACTCCTTGTAGGGGCGGCCGTTCGCGTCGTGCTGGAGGTCGCCCGGGGACTCGAAGGTCCCGGCGAACCAGGAGCCGATCATCACATTGGACGCGCCGGCCGCGAGGGCCATCGCCACATCGCGCGGGTGGCGGATACCGCCGTCGGCCCACACGTGCTTGCCGTACTTCTTCGCCTCCGCCGCGCACTCCAGGACCGCGGAGAACTGCGGCCGGCCGACGCCGGTCATCATGCGGGTGGTGCACATGGCGCCGGGGCCGACGCCGACCTTGACGATGTCCGCGCCGGCCTCGATCAGGTCGCGGACGCCCGCGGCGGAGACCACGTTGCCCGCGGCGATCGGGACCTGCGGGTCGAGGTCGCGGACCAGCTTGAGCGCGCTGATCATCGACTCCTGGTGCCCGTGCGCCGTGTCGATGACGAGCGTGTCGACGCCCGCGTCCAGCAGCTGCTGGGCCTTGCCCGCGACGTCGCCGTTGATGCCGACGGCCGCGGCGATGCGCAGCCGTCCCCGGTCGTCGGTGGCCGGTGTGTACAGGGTCGCGCGCAGGGCGCCCTTGCGGGTGAGGATGCCGGCGAGGCGGCCGTCCTTGTCCACGGCGGGGGCGTAGCGCCGGTTGGCGCCGTCGAGGGTGTTGAAGGCCTCGCGCGGGTCCATGCCGGCGTCGACGAGCAGCAGGTCGCGGGACATGACCTCGTTGAGCTGCGTGAAGCGGTCCACACCGGACAGGTCGGTGTCGGTGACCACGCCGATCGGCCGGTGCCCGTCGTCGACGACGACGCCCGCGTTGTGCGCGCGCTTGGGCAGCAGGGCGAGCGCGTCGGCGACGGTCTGGTGCGGGGCCAGCACGATGGGGGTGTCGAGGACCAGGTGGCGGCTCTTGACCCAGGCGACGACCTCGGTGACGACCTCGATCGGGATGTCCTGCGGGATGATCACGAGCCCGCCGCGGCGGGCCACCGTCTCGGCCATGCGGCGGCCGGCGATGGCCGTCATGTTGGCGACGACCAGCGGAATGGTGGTGCCCGTACCGTCCGGGGAGCTGAGGTCCACGTCCTGACGCGATACGACGGCGGACCGGTTGGGCACCATGAAGACGTCGTCGTAGGTCAGGTCGTACGCGGGCTGGATGTCGTTGAGGAAACGCACGTGCTGCACATCCCAGTCGATCAGAGGTGGCCCCCGGACAGGTCAGCCAGGGGGAAGAGCACGTACTTCATTGTCCCATGACGACCGGAACGCCAGTTCCGGTGCGATCATCCAGGCAGGCCGGAGCGCGGCTGGGAGGAACCTCCGAGGGTGAGGGCCACGGTGAGCGACGGGGTCCGCCGCACCGCTTCGGCGAACACCTCCCGCGCCGTCTCCCACTCCTCGGGGCGTGCCGTCGCGTAGGGCAGCCAGCCGTCCACGACGATCAGCAGTCCACGTTCGACGGCGCCTTCGGGCCAGACCGTGTGGTCGGCGAGGGAGTCCGCGAGGGCGTCCCAGGTGCGGCCGAACCACCCCGGCAGGTCCAGAGCGCGGGCGCAGCGGTCCATCAGGTCTGCCTTGTCGGTGGCCCCGTCGAGGTCGAGCGCGACCACGAGCCGGCCCGCCAGTTCGTGCGTCATCCCAGTACCGTCCTGAACGAGGGGTAGGGGCATCGGTGCAGCACCTCTCGCCGCCGCGTCCGGTGACGACACGCCGGGCCCGCGGTCGGCCGAGTCCGGTGTCCCGGCCGTGCACTCGTGGCGGTGGCCGCGTTCGCGCCGGGGCAGCAGCCGCTCGAAGTCGCCGAGGACGGCACCGTCCCGCCCGTACGGGAAGGGCCCGCCCGCGTCGATGAGGTCCGGCGTGCGCCGCGCTTCCTCGGGGAGGCCGGCCCCCCGGACGGTGACCGTCCCGTCGGCCCGGCCCGGCGGCGGCTCCTCGGTGCCGCCGGGCGAGCAGCCTGCGAGGAGCGGGCCCGTCGGCAGCACCAGGAGGCAGGCCAGGAAAGAGGGAGGAACCGTGGCACCATACGCCGATGCTGCCACGCCCGCCCCCGTCCCCCGCCCGGTCAGGGACCGTCCGGGTCGGACCGGTTGAGCGCGGACCTCGGCGCGGGTCCCGCCGCCATCAGGTAATCGGCGGCCGAGGTGTCCGTCACCAGGCTGGTGACCAGCCCGGAGCGCAGCACCGCGTCGATCGCGGAGCCCTTGCGCTGCCCGCCGGCGATCGCGACGACCTCGGGGACCCGGCGGAGCTGGTCGGTCTTGACCGTGATGCACCGCTCCCCGAGGTCGCGGCCGACCCGGCGCCCGTCGGCGTCGAAGAGGTGCGCGGACATCTCGGCGGCGACGCCGAGGGAGGCGTAGTGCTCCCGCTCCTCATCCGTGAGCATGTCGTGCACCGTCGAGATGCCCGGCTCCCAGGAGCCGATGGAGACACAGGCGACCGTGACCTTGTCGAAGTACTCGAAGGCCCGTGCGATACCGGTCTGGTGGCGCAGTGCCTCGGCGGTCGCCGCGTCCGGCAGCAGCATCGGCGCGTAGATGGGGTGGGCGTCGCCGCCCGACACCTGCGCGGCCCGCCGTACGGCCTCCACCGAGCCGCGCTCGGCGGTCCCGGCGTCGTACACGCCCGTCAGCTGCACGACCGTGCAGGGTGCCAGTCGGTCCAGGGCCGCCGCCATGTGGATGGTGGACCGGCCCCAGGCCAGCCCCAGTACGTCTCCTTCGTTGACCAGTTCGCCGAGCAGGTCGGCGGCCACCTCTCCCAGGTTCTCGGGGTCGGGTGTCTCCGCGGCCTCGGCCGGGGACTCCACCACGACGGCGTGCCTGAGGCCGTAGCGGGCGCGCAGCGCGTCGGAGCGCTCCGCGTCCAGCTCGGCGGGCACACGGATCTCGATGCGTACGAGATCCCGTTCGAGGGCGGTCTCCAGGACCCGGGCCACCTTGAAGCGGCTGACGCCGAACTCCTCGGCGATCTGGATCTTCGACTTGCCCTCTAGGTAGAAGCGGCGGGCCATGGCCGCCGCCTGCACCAGCTCAGCGGGTCCCATCCGCATGGCTGAACGGCCCGCCGCCGACATACCCGACACGGCGATCTCCTCACTGCTGTTCACACTCTGGATTCGCCGTTCATCCTTGCAGATCCGGCGCGGTCGAACGGTCCTGCTGGAGAGCCGTTCACGTTCCCGTGGCTCAGTGGTCGCACGCCCAGGATGCCTTGCCCGTGGCGGTCTCGGCCTGGTTGCGCAATGCACGTACCGCCTCGGCCGGGTCCTGTGCCCCGTACACGGCGGATCCCGCGACGAAGACGTCGGCTCCGGCGTCGGCGCACTGCTCGATGGTGGACGCCGAGACACCGCCGTCGACCTGGAGCCAGAGGTCCAGGCCGTGCTTGCCGATCAACTCGCGGGTGCGGCGAATCTTCGGAAGCATGATGTCGAGAAAGGCCTGGCCCCCGAAGCCCGGCTCGACCGTCATGATCAGCAGCATGTCGAGCTCGGGGAGCAGATCCTCGTACGGCTCGATCGGCGTCGCGGGCCGCAGCGCCATGGAGGCCCTGGCCCCCTTCGCCCGGATCTCCCGGGCCAGCCGCACGGGCGCGGCGGCCGCTTCGACGTGGAAGGTGACGGAACCGGCCCCCGCCTCGACGTACTGGGGTGCCCAGCGATCGGGGGCCTCGATCATCAGGTGGCAGTCCAGCGGGGTGTCCGTCGCACGGGCGAGCGACTCCACGACCGGCACACCGAGCGTGAGGTTCGGGACGAAATGGTTGTCCATGACGTCGACGTGGAGCCAGTCGGCTCCCGCGACCGCCTGCGCCTCGTCCGCGAGGCGGGCGAAGTCGGCGGAGAGAATACTGGGGTTGATCTGCGCGGCCATGCACCAAGCCTGCCATGCTCTCCGGGGGTCGGCGGCATCGGTGGGGGACGGATGCGGTCGTATCAGCTGTATCCGCTGTATCGCCGTCCTGGACGCACGGGGCTCACGGGTCGCACGGGGTCCACGAGTCGTATGCGGACCGCGGGTTGTCCGTTGCCGGGCGCGCGGTGGCCCGTGGCCTCCGGTCGCCCAGATCCGGGGCCGACCGGCTGTGGAGGCGGCCAGGAGCCCGACACGCGGCACCCCCGGGGAAAGGCGGCACCCCCGGGGAAAGCGGGATGCCCAAAGAGCGCGGCACGCCCGGGGAGCGCGGGACACCGGGCACGCAGGATGCGGGCGGGGTACCTGCCGCACCTCGGGTGCCTGATCCGGGCGAACCGCAGGGTGCGCGTCGGACGCGCGGCATCGGGCGTCCGGTCTGTGGACGCCGCGCCAAGTGGCTGGTCCCCGTGCTGTGGCTGGTGGTGCTGTTCCTGGCGGCGCCCCCGGCGCAGAAGCTGACCGACGCCCAGGCCAACGACGCGGCGTCCTGGCTTCCGGGGTCCGCGGAGTCCACCCAGGTCCTGCAGATCTCCGGGGCTTCCGGCCCGAGCAGATCCCCGCGGTCGTCGTCCACGCGCGCGCGGCCTGACGGCCGCCGACCGGCAGCGGATCACCGAGGACGCGGCGCAGCTGAGGCGCCTGTCCGATCACGGTATCCGAGGTGCCGGGACCCGGGGCCCGGTCCACGACCGCGAGACCGATCCGCGGGCGGCACAGATCTTCGTACCGATCACCATGGACGGGACGGGCCGGCAGCGGATCGCGCCCGCCGTCGGCTCCGTGCGGGACGAGATCGGCAGGAGCGGCGACGGGCTCACCGTGCGCGTCACGGGGCCTGGCGGCACCTCGGCGGGCCTGGTGCCGGCGGGTACCTTCGCCGCGCTCGGCACCCTGCCTGCGGTCACCTTCGCCGAGATCGGCTTCGCGGTCGCCCTCGGCGTGCCGCTGAACACCTTCATCGTGCGGTCGGTGCTGGTCACGTCCCTGTTCCTGGACGTGGGCCCCAAGATGTGGCGGCCGCACCGGCTCGCCCGCGAGGACGGCGCCGGCGCGGTGCGCGAACCGGAAGAGGCGGGCGTCAGCCGGTCCGGCGGATGAGCGCCAGATACATGGCGTCGGTCCCGTGCACATGCGGCCACAGCTGGATGTCGGGGCCCTCGCCCAGCTCCGGGACGCCGGGCAGCAGCGGCCGGGCGTCGAAGAGTTCGGCGTCCGGGAACTGCTTGAGGAGGTCGGCGACCACGGCCCGGGTCTCCGCCAGGTGCGGCGAGCAGGTGGCGTAGCCGACGACACCGCCGACCCGTACGGACTCCAGGGCGGTGCGCAGCAGCCCGCGCTGCAGCGGGGCGAAGCCCTCCAGGTCGCCCGGCCGGCGCCGCCAGCGCGCCTCGGGGCGCCGGCGCAGGGCGCCGAGGCCGGTGCAGGGCACGTCGACCAGCACCCGGTCGAAGGTGCCGGGCCGCCACGGCGGCCGGGTCCCGTCGGCGGCGACGACCTGGTACGGCCCGGGGTTCCCCGCCAGCGCCTTGGCGACCAGACCGGCCCGGTGCGGCTGCTTCTCGGAGGCCAGCAGGACGGCACCGCGCTCGGCGGCGAGCGCAGCGAGCAGCGCGGCCTTGCCGCCGGGGCCGGCACAGCCGTCCAGCCACATCCGGTCGGGCCCGTCCAGCGGGGCGTTGGCCAGGGCGAGCGCGACGAGCTGGCTGCCCTCGTCCTGCACGCCGGCCCTGCCGTCCGCCACGGCCGGGATCGCGCCCGGCTCGCCGCCCTCGCTCAGCCGCACCGCGTACGGCGACCAGCGGCCCGGCAGAGCGGCCTCCTCCTCGAGCAGTTCCCCGGTGGTGGCCCGGCCGGGACGGGCGACGAGTGTGACCTCGGGCCGCTCGTTGTCGGCCCGCAGCAGTTCCTCGATGCCGGCGCGGCCGCCGCCGAGGGAGTCCCACAGTGCGGAGACGACCCAGCGCGGATGCGAGTGCACCACGGCGAGATGGTCCTCGGGGTCTTCGTCGTACGGTGGCGCGACCCGCTCCAGCCAGCCGTCGAGATCGTGCTGCGCGACCTTGCGCAGCACGGCGTTGACGAACTTGGCCCGCCCGTCCCCGAGCACCACGCGCGCGAGCTCGACGGAGGCGGACACGGCGGCATGGGTCGGAATCCGGGTCCCCAGCAGCTGGTGCACGCCGAGGCTCAGTACGTCCAGCACGGGCGGGTCCACCTCGCGCAGCGGCCGGTCGACACAGGCGGCGACGACCGCGTCGTACGTGCCCTGCCGGCGCAGCGTGCCGTACACCAGCTCGGTGGCGAGTGCCGCGTCCCGGGCGTCGAAGTCACCGCCCTCGCGCGCCTTGCGCAGCAGCGGCGGCAGGACGAGGTTGGCGTAGGCGTCCCGCTCGTCCACGGCCCGCAGGGCCTCGAAGGCGAGGACGCGGACGGGGTCCTTCTGGGGCCGACGGTAGGGCTTGCCGGGCTTGCGGGGACGACGGGGCTGGTCACTCACGAAAAGGTGCTCCGGGTGTGGGGTGAAGTGCGCGGTCCAGCGTACGTCGTCGGAACGGGCCGGGGTCGCGTGGCGCCGGGCGCCCGGCCGGGGTGCGGCGGCGCGGGGCGCGGGGCAGGGGTCCTGCGGCGTCAGCCGCCGACGGTCTCCTCGGCGCCGATCCGTGCACCGCGTGCCCAGTCGGCCGCGCGCATCGGCTTCTTGCCCTGGGCCTGCACCCACAGCAGTTCCACGGCGTGCGAGCCGGTGCCGGCGTACACGTTGTTCTTGCCCGCGGACAGCCGGCCGGGCGCGAGATCCGTGCGGTCGGGGACGGGCGTGACCTGGACGAGTTTGAGCCGCTCGCCCCGGAAGGTGGTCCAGGCACCGGGCGCAGGTGTGCAGCCGCGCACGATGCGGTCGACGCGCAGGGCCGGGGCGCTCCAGTCGACATGGGCGTCCTCCACGGAGACCTTCGGGGCGAGGGTGATCCCGTCGGCGGGCTGCGGTACGGCCTCCAGGGTGCCGTCCTCGATGCCGTCCATGGTCGCGGCGAGCAGTCCGGCGCCGGCGAAGGCGAGCCGGGTGAGCAGGTCGCCGCTGGTGTCGGTGGGGCGGATCTCCTCGGTGACGGTGCCGTAGACCGGTCCCGAGTCGAGCCCTTCCTCGATGAGGAAGGTGGACGCGCCGGTGATCTCGTCGCCCGCCATGATGGCGTGCTGCACGGGCGCCGCCCCTCGCCAGGCGGGCAGCAGCGAGAAGTGCAGGTTGACCCAGCCCCGGTCCGGGATGTCGAGGGCGACCCGGGGCAGCAGGGCTCCGTAGGCGACGACGGGACAGCAGTCGGGGGCGATCTCGCGCAGCCGCTCGAGGAACTCCGGGTCCCGCGGCTTCACGGGCCTGAGCACCTCGATCCCGGCCTCCTGCGCCCGCTCGGCGACCGGAGAGGCGACCAGCCTGCGGCCCCGCCCGGCCGGCGCGTCGGGCCGGGTGACGACGGCGGCCACCTCGTGCCGCTCCGAGGCGAGAAGAGCGTCCAGGGCGGGAACGGCGACCTCGGGGGTGCCGGCGAAGACGAGCTTCATGGGGTGGATTCGGGCCTCTCGGGCGGGGACGTTGCGGGCAGCGCACCAGTCTATGGGGGGACGGCTGAGGGCATACGGGCGGCGTACGGGCAGCACGCGGGCGACGGTTCGGGCGCGGGAGGGGGCGGTCCGGGGAACGGGCCCGGGAACGGGCTCCGGACGAGGGCCTGGGCGCGCAGTCACCCCACAGGGGCGTGTGCGGGAATCACCACGCCCCCAGCCCGTGACCCACGGAGCGGATCCGCGTTGGTCAAGAAAGAGTTGACCACACCGGACCGCTCCGACGCGGCCCATTCCTTTCAACGCCGGTTCGAGAGGCTTGTTCATGGCCGACCACGCAACCCACGACGCCCAGGCTCGCGCCAGCCTGCACTTGCTGGTGCGGGACATCGAGCGGGTCCGCCGGCAGGTGGACGCACTGCGCACGCTCACCGCCCAGCTCGGCAACGTCTACCGCCCGCGCCGCTCCGGCCCCTCCACGGGCTTCGTCGTCTACGGACGCGCCCCCGCCCCGACGGTCCGTCTCGCCCAGGAACTGCGGGACAGCGTCGAGACCCTGGTCACCGCGGCCGTGGACTTCGACCGCTCGCTGGGCTTCTCGTGGGACGCGGTGGGCTCCGCGCTCGGCGTGACCAAGCAGGCGGTCCACCGTCGTTACGGCGCCCGCCGAGCCGCGGCCACCCAGAACCAGGCCACGGAGACGGAGCACACCGCCGAGCCGTCGGGAGCGCGCACGGTCAACGTGGGTGCGGGAGTCTCCAGCGTGCCGACGGTCCCCGCCGCCCGTTCCATGCCGACCCAGCCGACGGCGGGCAGCCCGTCCCTGCGCGACGACCCGCGCCCCACGGCCTTCCCCGGCCCCACCACCTTCCCGGGCCCCCGTAACGGCTGACCGCCCGCCCTCGGTCCTCCTGGACGCGACCGCGCCCGGGAGGGCAGCCCCTCCCCAGCCTGCTCGCCACAGCCGTTTCCCGGCCCGTACTCCTCAGCCGATGTCGGGCGGGTCGATCCGTACCCATACCGGTTCGTCGCCGCCGCGGGCCATGCGGGCCGCCTGGGCGGACTTCAGGGCGGCGGTCAGCGCGGCTCCCCTGCCCGGGGGGACCCGGATCAGGGCCCGCTCCCAGTGGTCCCCGGGCGGCGGGCCGCCGGGGCGCCGCGGGCGGCCCACGGGGGTGACGGACAGCGGGACGGGCCCCAGTACCTCTGCCTCCCCGGGGAGCCCGGCCGCGCGGAGGAACCCGGCCACGGCCTCTCCCGGCCCCGAGACCGCCGCCATCCTCGACACCGGTGGGAAGCCCAGTTCGGCCCGCTCCCCCAGCTCCCGTACCGCGTGTCCGGCGGGGTCCCACCGCACCAGCGCCTGCACGGGCCGCAGGGTCGGCTCGGCGACCACCACGACCGTGCCGCCCTCCGTCTGCGGACGCACCAGCGCCGCCGCGCCGATCCAGCGGCGCAGCGCGTCCTCCCCGGCCCGCAGATCGGGCCGGCCCAGCATCGCCCAGCCGTCCAGCAGCAGCGCCGCCGCGTACCCGCCCTCGGCGACCGGCTCGGCCCCCGGCGTGCTCACCACCAGCGCGGGCGCACCCGGCACCGTGTCCAGCACATGCTCGCGCCCGGAGGTGCGCACCGGCACTGCGGGGAAGGCCCGGCCCAGCTCCTCGGCGGTCCGGCGCGCCCCCACCACCTGGGCCCGCAGCCGGAACCCGCCGCACTCCGGGCAGTGCCAGCCGCCCTCCTCGCGCCGCCCGCACCAGCCGCACCGCAGATCGCCGGCGCCGGGGACCTCCATCGGCCCCGCACAGTGCCGGCACCGCGCCGGGGTACGGCAGCCCGCACACGCCATCCGCGGGACATAGCCGCGCCGGGGCACCTGCACGAGCACCGGCCCGTGCCGCAGCCCCTCCCTGACGGCCTGCCAGGCGAGCGACGGCAGCCGGGCGGCGCGGGCGGCCTCGTCCCGCGCGAGATCCCCGTCCCCGACGGTCCGCACCAGCGGAGCGGCGGCCCGCACCTGGTCCCTTCCGGAGACCAGGGGCCCGGCCCAGCCGGTCTCCACCAGCTGGGCGGCCTCCACCGTGCAGCTCCAGCTGCCCAGCAGGAAACCGCACTTGTCCTGGGCCGCCCGCAGCAGCAGCACCTCACGCGCGTGCGGCTGCGGGGCGTGCTGCTCACTGTGGCTGTCGTCACCGTCGTCCCAGAGCGCGACCAGCCCGAGGTCCTGGACGGGCGCGAACATCGCCGCGCGGGTGCCGATCACGGCGCGCACGGACCCACGGCGCACGGCGAGCCACTGCGCGTACCGCTTCTCGGGCCCGGCGTCGGCGGTCAGCACCGCGTGCCGCCCCTTGCCCAGGAGCTCGGTGAGCGCGGCGTCGACGCGGGCGGCGGTCCGTCCGTCCGGCAGGACGACGAGGGCGCCGCGGCCGGAGGCCAGCGTCGCCGCGACCGCACGGGCCAGCTCCTCGCTCCAGAGCGGTCCGGGCAGCGCGTTCCACACGGCGCGCGGAGCGCCGCCGGCGGCCAGCGACCGGAGGAAGGCGGGCCCCTGCTCGTACCGGGCCCAGGAACCCGGCTCGGGTGCCGGGGGCGGCGGCGCCGGGGCGGGCGAGGGTCGCCGCTCGGCGCGTGCGCTGCGCGGCGGTACGGCGAGCTGGAGCACATCGGCGAGGCTGCCCGCGTACCGGTCGGCGACCGCGCGGGCCAGCCCCAGCAGCTCCTCGCTCAGGACCGGCTCGGGCGAGACCACCTGGGCGAGGGCGGCCAGCGGACCCGAGTAGTCGGACTCGGCGAGCCGCTCGACCAGGAACCCGTCGATGAGCCCGCCGCCCTCGCGGCGCCCCTCACGCACCCGGTGCCGGCCGGCCCCGAACCGCACCCGCACCCGCACGCCCGGCTGTGCGTCGGCGTCAAGTTCCTCGGGCACGGCGTAGTCGAAGTACCGGTCGAGATGCAGTACGCCCTTGTCGACGAGGACGCGTGCGACCGGCAGGTGCCCGGCGAGCGCGGCGCCCCGCCAGGTCCGCGGCTTGGCCCGGGGCGTGTCGGTCTTGCGCACGGTCTCCCGGATGAGCGCGAGCTGCTCGGGCGGCGCGCCCCGCGCACCGCCGTCCGCCTGTCCGCTCCCGCCGTTCTCGCTGCTCACGCCTGCATTCTTACCAAACGGCACTGACACACGACGGCCGCTGCGACCTCAAGCGGTACGCCGGAGCCGCGCACAGCCGAGGCCCGGCATCCCCGAAGGGGGATGCCGGGCCTCGGTGAAAGCGCCGGAGCGCGAACTACAGTCCCGCCGCCTTGCGCAGCGCGTCCACGCGGTCGGTGCGCTCCCAGGTGAAGTCGGGCAGCTCACGGCCGAAGTGGCCGTAGGCGGCGGTCTGGGAGTAGATCGGGCGGAGCAGGTCCAGGTCACGGATGATGGCGGCCGGACGGAGATCGAACACATTATCGATCGCCCGTTCGATCCGCTCGGTGTCGACCTTGGCGGTACCGAAGGTCTCCACGAACAGACCGACCGGCTCGGCCTTGCCGATGGCGTACGCCACCTGGACCTCGCAGCGGGAGGCCAGGCCGGCCGCGACCACGTTCTTGGCGACCCAGCGCATCGCGTACGCCGCCGAGCGGTCCACCTTGGACGGGTCCTTGCCGGAGAAGGCACCGCCGCCGTGCCGGGCCATGCCGCCGTACGTGTCGATGATGATCTTGCGGCCGGTGAGGCCCGCGTCGCCCATCGGGCCGCCGATCTCGAAGCGGCCGGTGGGGTTGACCAGCAGACGGTACTCCTCGGTGTCCAGCTTGATGCCCTCGTCCAGCAGCGCCCTCAGCTCCGGCTCCACGACGAACTCGCGGATGTCGGGGGCGAGCAGCGACTCGAGGTCGATGTCGGAGGCGTGCTGCGAGGAGACCACGACGGTGTCGAGGCGGACGGCCTTGTCGCCGTCGTACTCGATGGTGACCTGGGTCTTTCCGTCCGGGCGCAGGTAGGGGATGGTGCCGTTCTTGCGCACCTCGGACAGACGCTTGGAGAGGCGGTGCGCGAGGAAGACCGGCAGCGGCATCAGCGTCGGTGTCTCGTCCGTCGCGTAACCGAACATCAGGCCCTGGTCACCGGCCCCCTGCCGGTCCAGCTCGTCCTCGTCGCCTTCGACCCGGGACTCGTACGCGGTGTCGACACCCTGGGCGATGTCCGGGGACTGGGCGCCGATGGACACCGACACGCCGCAGGAGGCGCCGTCGAAGCCCTTCTTCGAGGAGTCGTAGCCGATCTCCAGGATCTTCTCGCGCACCAGCTGCGCGATCGGCGCGTAGGCCTTGGTCGTGACCTCGCCGGCCACATGCACCAGGCCGGTGGTGATCAGGGTCTCGACGGCGACGCGGGAGTTCGGGTCCTCGCGGAGCAGCGCGTCGAGAATGGTGTCGCTGATCTGGTCAGCGATCTTGTCGGGGTGACCCTCGGTCACGGACTCCGAGGTGAAGAGACGACGGGACACAACGCTCCCTGTGGTTGCAGCGGCTGCTGGCTGATCATTGGCGGACGGCAGGGGCTGCACCACACACCGTCCGTGGACAGTTTATCGGTCGTGCCTCGCCACGGGTCCCCCTGTCTCGCCTCTCGGGAACCCCCGTGACCTGCGGCACGGGCATTCTGCCCATGCCAGGGCGTGTTGGCCAGAGGCGCCACGCCCTGGCGGCAAGGTTTAAGGGTCCTTACAGCATCGGCCCCTGTCACGGATGCTTCAGCCCAGGCGCCCGGCCACGAGATCCCAGACCGTGTCGGCCAGGGCTTCCTTGGGGCCGTGCGCCACGGACGTCTCGCTGCCGTCGGCGCCCAGCACCACGGCCTCGTTCTCCTCGGAGCCGAACGTCTTGCGCTCGCCGACCTCGTTGACCACGAGCAGGTCGCAGCCCTTGCGCTTCAGCTTGGCCCGTCCGTTGGCGAGCACGTCGTCCGTCTCCGCGGCGAAACCGACGACCACCTGTCCGGGGCGGGCCCGATCGGCCGAGATCTCGGCGAGGATGTCCGGGTTGCGCACCAGGGCGACGGGCTCGGGTTCCCGGCCGTCCTGCTTCTTGATCTTCCCGGCCGCGTAGGCCGCGGGGCGGAAGTCGGCGACCGCTGCGGCCATGACCACCGCGTCGGCGTCGGCGGCGGCCCGGAGCACTTCCTCACGCAGTTGTACGGCGGTCCCGACGGAGACGACGTCCACCCCCGCGGGATCGGGCAGCGCGGCGTTGGCGGCGATCAGGGTGACCCGTGCGCCCCGCGCGGCGGCGGTCCGGGCGAGCGCGTAGCCCTGCTTGCCGGAGGAGCGGTTGCCGAGGAAGCGGACGGGGTCGAGGGGCTCCCGGGTGCCGCCGGCGCTGACCACGACGTGCCGGCCTCTCAGGTCGGGCTCGGTGACGCCCCGGGCCAGCACCCGACGGCAGACCTCGAAGATCTCGCCCGGGTCGGGCAGCCGGCCCTTGCCGCTGTCGACGCCGGTAAGCCGGCCCACCGCCGGTTCGACGACGACGGCACCGCGCCGCCGCAGGGTCGCCACATTTTCCTGCGTGGCCGGGTGCTCCCACATCTCGGTGTGCATGGCGGGGGCGAAGACCACGGGGCAGCGGGCGGTGAGCAGGGTGTTGGTGAGGAGGTCGTCGGCCAGGCCGTGCGCCGCCTTCGCCAGCATGTCCGCGGTGGCCGGGGCGACCACGACCAGGTCGGCGTGCTGTCCGATGCGGACGTGCGGCACCTCGTGGACGTCGTCCCACACCTCGGTCGAGACCGGGTGGCCGGAGAGCGCGGACCAGGTCGCGGCGCCGACGAAGTGCAGCGCGGAGCCGGTGGGGACGACGCGGACGTCGTGCCCCGACTCCGTCAGCCGCCTGAGCAGCTCACAGGCCTTGTACGCGGCGATGCCGCCGCTGACGCCCAGAACGACCTTCGGCTTGTCCACGTCTCTCCCCGTCTCTCCCCGGAACATCGGCTCCCGTGCGCGCCGGAGACCACCGCGCACCCCTCATGCTCGCACCACCGCGGGAACGGCCCCGCGCCCCGACCGCACCACAGGCCCGGCAGACGTGCTGCCGGGCCTGTGGAAAAGCCGACCGAGAGTCACTGATGTGACTTTCGGCACCGTGCGACCTGCTGAACTGCGACTTACTGAACGGGGCCTTCGATGGCCTCGGAGGTCAGCAGTCCCGCGTTGATCTCGCGCAGGGCGATCGAGAGCGGCTTCTCGTGGACGTGGGTGTCGACGAGGGGACCGACGTACTCGAGGAGACCCTCACCGAGTTGCGAGTAGTACGCGTTGATCTGGCGAGCCCGCTTGGCCGCGTAGATCACGAGGCTGTACTTCGAGTCCGTGGCCTCGAGAAGCTCGTCGATCGGCGGGTTGATGATGCCCTCGGGCGTGGAGATGGAAGAGGACACGCTCTACCTTCCGATGGATGGGAAAGAATCGGTCTGCATGATCGCTGAATGACCGTTGGGGAAACGCTGACGATCACACGACGTTCATCAAGGCTAGCAGCTCGCGGGCCACGTCCTCGACGGAGGTGTTGACCAGGGTCGTATCGAACTCCGGCTCGGCCGCCAGCTCGACCTTCGCGGCCTCCAGCCGGCGCTCGACCACCTCGGGCGACTCGGTGCCCCGGCCGGTGAGCCGGCGCACCAGTTCCTCCCAGGAGGGAGGGGCGAGGAAGACCAGCTGGGCCTCGGTCATGGACTCGCGGACCTGGCGGGCGCCCTGCAGGTCGATCTCCAGGAGGACGGGCAGGCCCGACTCCAGGTGCTCGAGCACCGCCGCGCGCGGTGTGCCGTAGCGGTTGCCGGCGAACTCGGCCCACTCGAGCAGTTCGCCGTTGGCGATCAGCTTGTCCATCTCGTCGTCGGTGACGAAGAAGTAGTGGACCCCGTCCCGCTCACCGGGGCGCGGTTTACGGGTCGTCGCCGACACCGAGAGCCAGACCTCGGGGTGCGCCTTGCGCATATGCGCGACGACCGTGCTCTTGCCGACCCCCGAGGGGCCGGAGAGCACGGTCAGCCGCGGACGTACGTCCGGGGGTACGGGGGTCGTCCCCCGGGGTGTTGCAGCCATGCGGCGATTATTCCAGCAATCCCGGTATGCCCGGGACTCAGGAGCCGGTGCTGCCGAACTCGCGCTCCAGGGAGGCGATCTGGTTCGAGCCGAGACCACGCACACGGCGACTCTCGGAGATGCCCAGTCGCTCCATGATCTGCTTGGCGCGGACCTTGCCCACGCCCGGCAGGGACTCGAGCAGGGCGGAGACCTTCATCTTGCCGATGACGTCGTTCTCCTGACCCTGCTTGATGACCTCATGCAGGGAGGCGCCGGAGTGCTTGAGTCGATTCTTGACCTCGGCCCGCTCCCGGCGAGCCGCGGCGGCCTTTTCGAGCGCGGCTGCGCGCTGTTCAGGGGTAAGGGGCGGAAGAGCCACGCCTACGTCACCTCGGATGTCGAACTGTCGGATACGGACCGGTGAGGAACCTAGTCGCCCCACACCAGGGGAGCCACGAGCAACACGCTTGCCCGTTCACTCTCCGTCGGAGACTAGCGGCCAACTCCGTCTGAGTCAGCGAGAACAGCGGAAAACTCCAGGTCAGGATCGATGATGGCGGACATTTAGGGGCATAGCGACCGGGTTTTTTTATCGTATGCGGTCCCGGCGCGCTCCTGCGTCCCTCGTCGGAGACTCAGACCGCCGCCACGGCCGTTCTGATCTCCTCCGCGAACCGCTCCGCGGCGTCACGCAGCGCGACCACGTCGGCACCGTGACGCAACACTCCCCGGCTGACGCTCGGCACGACGTTGCGCACCGCCGGGCCGAAGACCGCCGGGAGATCCGCCGCCGTGGCTCCCTGGGCGCCGATGCCGGGCGCGAGCAGCGGACCGTTGATGTCCAGATCGTACGACGACAGGTCGCCGAGCGTCGCGCCGACGACCGCGCCGAAGGACCCCAGGGGCGTCTCCTCCGCGTTCTCGGCGGCCAGGTGGCCAAGCATGGTCGCGCCCACGCTGCGTCCGTCGGCCCGTACCGCGTGCTGCACCTCGCCGCCCTCCGGGTTGGAGGTCAGGGCCAGGACGAACAGTCCCGTGCCGCTCTCGCGAGCCAGCGCCACCGCCGGGCTCAGCGAGCCGTAGCCGAGGTACGGGGAGACGGTCAGCGCGTCCGAGAACAGCGGGGAGTCCGGGTGCAGGAAGGACTCGGCGTAGGCGGCCATGGTGGAGCCGATGTCACCGCGCTTGGCGTCCATGACGACCAGCGCGCCGGCCGCCCGCGCCTGAGCGACCGACGTCTCCAGCACCGCGATGCCGCGTGAGCCGAAGCGCTCGAAGAACGCGCTCTGCGGTTTGAGCACGGCGACCCGGTCCGCGACCGCCTCGACGACCGTGCGGCTGAACCGCTCCAGACCGGCCACGTCGTCGTTCAGGCCCCACTCGGCGAGCAGGGCGGCGTGCGGGTCGATGCCGACGCACAGCGGCCCGCGCGCGTCCATGGCCCGGCGCAGGCGCGCGCCGAAGGGTTCCGGTCCACTCATGCCGTTGTCCTCACGTCGGCGCCCACCGCGTCGGCGAGCGTGGCGTACGGGCTGGTGCGCAGGCGCGCGGCGAGCCCTTTGTGGAGGGTGCGGGCCCAGAAGGGTCCCTCATAGATGAACGCGCTGTAGCCCTGGACCAGCGTGGCGCCGGCCAGGATGCGCTGCCAGGCGTCCTCGGCGTTCTCGATGCCGCCGACACCCACCAGGGTGATCCGGTCGCCCACGCGCGCGTACAGGCGGCGCAGCACCTGAAGGGAGCGTGCCTTCAGGGGCGCGCCGGACAGGCCGCCGGTCTCCTGGACGACGGCGGGGTCGGACCGCAGACCGAGCCCCGCGCGCGCGATGGTGGTGTTCGTGGCGATGATCCCGTCCAGGCCGAGCTCCACGGCCAGGTCGGCGACCGCGTCGATGTCCTCGTCGGCGAGGTCCGGGGCGATCTTCACCAGCAGCGGCACCCGGCGGGCGGGGACGGCGCGGTCGGCGGCCTCGCGAACGGCGGTGAGCAGCGGGCGCAGATGGTCGACGGCCTGGAGGTCGCGCAGGCCTGGAGTGTTCGGCGAGGAGACGTTGACCACCAGGTAGTCGGCGTACGGCGCCAGCCGCTCGGCGGACTTCACGTAGTCACCGACGGCCTCGGCCTCGGGCACGGCCTTGGTCTTGCCGATGTTGACGCCGACGACCGTCCTGAAGACGGGCGTGCGGGAGGCCAGGCGGGCGGCGACGGCCAGCGAGCCCTCGTTGTTGAAGCCCATGCGATTGATCAGCGCGCGGTCCTCCACCAGCCGGAACAGCCGCTTCTTCGGGTTGCCGGGCTGCGGCTCGCCGGTCACCGTGCCGATCTCGACGTGGTCGAAGCCGAGCATCGCCATGCCGTCGACACCGACGGCGTTCTTGTCGAATCCGGCGGCGAGCCCGAAGGGACTGTGCAGGCGCAGCCCGAGGGCCTCGGTGCGCAGTTCCCTGTGGCGGGGCGCGAACGCCGCGGCGACGAAGGTGCGCAGGCCGGGGACGCGCGCGACGAGACGGACCCAGCGGAAGGCGAGGTGATGGGCCCGCTCCGGATCCATCCGCTGGAACACCAGAGGGAAGAAGTACTTGTACATGCCTGTGTCCTCGTGAAGAGCCTGAAGAGCCTCATGAAGAGGGGGACACCGTTTCCGGTGTCCCCCTCGGGACGGTCAGTCGCGGGCCGCTGTCAGACGTTGCGCGTGTTCCTGGAGCGAGCGGACGCCGACCTCGCCGCGGTTGAGGGCGTCGATGCCCTGGACCGCGGCGGCGAGCGCCTGGACCGTCGTCAGGCACGGCACGGACCGGGCCACGGCGGCCGTACGGATGTCGTAGCCGTCGAGGCGTCCGCCGGTGCCGTACGGCGTGTTGACGATGAGGTCGACCTCGCCGTCGTGGATCAACTGGACGATGGTCTTCTCGCCGTTCGGGCCGGTGCCCTCGGACTGCTTGCGCACGACGGTGGCGTTGATGCCGTTGCGCTTGAGGACCTCGGCGGTGCCGGAGGTGGCGAACAGTTCGAAGCCGTGGGCGACGAGCTCGCGCGCGGGGAAGATCATCGAGCGCTTGTCGCGGTTGGCGACCGAGATGAAGGCGCGGCCCTTGGTGGGCAGCGGCCCGTAGGCGCCCGCCTGCGACTTGGCGTACGCGGTGCCGAACGCGGAGTCGATGCCCATGACCTCGCCGGTGGAGCGCATCTCCGGGCCGAGGACCGTGTCGACACCCCGGCCGTGGATGTCGCGGAAGCGCGACCATGGCAGCACGGCCTCCTTGACGGAGATCGGCGCGTCGAGCGGGATGTCGCCGCCGTCGCCCCGGGCCGGGAGCAGGCCCTCCTCACGGAGCCCGGCGACGGTCGCGCCGAGCGAGATCCGGGCGGCCGCCTTGGCCAGCGGCACCGCGGTCGCCTTCGAGGTGAAGGGAACGGTGCGCGAGGCGCGCGGGTTGGCCTCCAGGACGTAGAGGACGTCGCCGGACAGCGCGAACTGGATGTTGATCAGGCCGCGCACCCCGACACCGCGCGCGATGGCCTCCGTGGAGGCGCGCAGCCGCTTGATGTCGAAGCCGCCCAGGGTGATCGGGGGCAGGGCGCACGCCGAGTCGCCGGAGTGGATGCCGGCCTCCTCGATGTGCTCCATGACACCGCCGAGGTAGAGCTCCTCGCCGTCGTAGAGCGCGTCGACGTCGATCTCGATGGCGTCGTCGAGGAACCGGTCGACCAGTACCGGCCGGGAGGGGCTGATCTCGGTCGATTCGGCGATGTAGGACTCGAGGCGGGCCTCGTCGTAGACGATCTCCATGCCGCGGCCGCCGAGCACGTAGGACGGGCGGACGAGGACCGGGTAGCCGATCTCGTCGGCGATGGCCCTGGCCTCGGTGAAGGTGGTGGCGGTGCCGTGCTTGGGGGCCGGCAGGCCGGCCTCCTGGAGGACCTGGCCGAAGGCGCCCCGGTCCTCGGCCGCGTGGATGGCCTCGGGAGGCGTGCCGACGATCGGTACGCCGTTGTCCTTGAGCGCCTGGGAGAGACCCAGCGGTGTCTGGCCGCCGAGCTGGACGATCACGCCCGCGACCGGACCGGCCTGCTGCTCCGCGTGGACGATCTCCAGGACGTCCTCCAGGGTGAGCGGCTCGAAGTACAGCCGGTCGGAGGTGTCGTAGTCGGTGGAGACGGTCTCCGGGTTGCAGTTGACCATCACGGTCTCGTACCCGCCGGGAGGAGTGGGCGCAGTGCTCAGCGCGAAGGAGGCGTGGACGCAGGAGTAGTCGAACTCGATGCCCTGGCCGATGCGGTTCGGGCCGGAGCCCAGGATGATCACCGCGGGCTTCTCGCGCGGGGCGACCTCGGTCTCCTCGTCGTAGGAGGAGTAGAAGTACGGCGTGTTCGCGGCGAACTCGGCGGCGCAGGTGTCGACCGTCTTGTAGACCGGGCGGATGCCGAGGGCGTGCCGCACCTCGCGGACGACGTCCTCGCGCAGGCCGCGGATCTCCGCGACCTGCTGGTCGGAGAAGCCGTGCCGCTTGGCCTCGGCGAGCAGGTCGGCGGTCAGCTCGGGCGCGGCGGCCAGGTCGTCGGCGATCTCCTTGATGAGGAAGAGCTGGTCGACGAACCAGGGGTCGATCTTCGTCGCGTCGAAGACCTCCTGGGGGGTGGCGCCCGCGCGGATGGCCCGCATGACGGCGTTGATGCGGCCGTCGGTCGGGCGGACGGCTTCGCGCAGCAGCTCGGCCTTGTCGCCGGGCTCGCCGGTGAACGTGAACTGGCTGCCCTTCTTCTCCAGCGAGCGCAGCGCCTTCTGGAACGCCTCGGTGAAGTTGCGGCCGATGGCCATGGCCTCACCGACCGACTTCATGGTGGTGGTGAGGGTGGAGTCGGCGCTCGGGAACTTCTCGAAGGCGAACCGCGGGGCCTTGACGACCACGTAGTCGAGGGTCGGTTCGAAGGAGGCCGGGGTCTTCTTCGTGATGTCGTTGGGGATCTCGTCGAGGGTGTAACCGACGGCGAGCTTGGCGGCGATCTTGGCGATCGGGAAACCGGTCGCCTTGGAGGCCAGCGCCGAGGACCGTGACACGCGCGGGTTCATCTCGATGACGATGATGCGCCCGTCCTCGGGGTTCACCGCGAACTGGATGTTGCAGCCGCCGGTGTCGACCCCTACCTCGCGGATGACGGCGATGCCGATGTCGCGCAGGGTCTGGTACTCGCGGTCGGTCAGCGTCATCGCGGGCGCGACGGTGATGGAGTCGCCGGTGTGCACGCCCATGGGGTCGAAGTTCTCGATGGAGCAGACGACCACGACGTTGTCGTGCTTGTCGCGCATCAGCTCCAGCTCGTACTCCTTCCAGCCGAGGATGGACTCCTCCAGGAGCACCTCGGTGGTCGGCGAGAGGGCGAGGCCCTGTCCGGCGATGCGGCGCAGTTCGTCCTCGTCGTGCGCGAAGCCGGAGCCGGCGCCGCCCATGGTGAAGGAGGGGCGGACCACGACCGGGTAGCCGCCGAGCTCGTCGACGCCGGCCACGACCTCGTCCATGGTGTGGCAGATGACCGAGCGGGCGGACTCGCCGTGCCCGGTCTTCCTGCGGACCTCTTGCACGACGCCCTTGAAGAGCTCACGGTCCTCACCCTTGTTGATGGCCTCCACGTTGGCGCCGATCAGCTCGACGCCGTACTTCTCCAGGACGCCGTTCTCGGCGAGGGAGATCGCGGTGTTGAGGGCCGTCTGGCCGCCCAGGGTGGGCAGCAGGGCGTCCGGCTGCTCCTTGGCGATGATCTTCTCGACGAACTCGGGGGTGATGGGCTCGACGTAGGTGGCGTCGGCGATCTCCGGGTCGGTCATGATCGTCGCCGGGTTGGAGTTGACCAGGATCACCCGCAGGCCCTCGGCCTTGAGGACCCGGCATGCCTGGGTGCCGGAGTAGTCGAACTCGGCGGCCTGGCCGATGACGATCGGGCCGGAGCCGATGACCAGGACGGACTGGATATCGGTGCGCTTAGGCACGCTGGCCCTCCATCAGGGAAACGAAGCGGTCGAACAGGTAGGCGGCGTCGTGCGGGCCCGCTGCCGCTTCCGGGTGGTACTGAACGCTGAAGGCCGGCCGGTCGAGCAGTCGGAGCCCTTCCACCACGTTGTCGTTGAGGCAGACGTGGGACACCTCGGCGCGGCCGAACGGGGTATCGGTGACCTTGTCGAGGGGCGCGTCGACGGCGAACCCGTGGTTGTGCGCGGTGACCTCGACCTTGCCGGTCGTACGGTCCTGGACCGGCTGGTTGATGCCTCGGTGGCCGTACTTGAGCTTGTAGGTGCCGAAGCCGAGGGCGCGGCCGAGGATCTGGTTGCCGAAGCAGATCCCGAAGAGCGGGGTGCCGCGCTCCAGGACGCCCCTCATCACGGAGACGGGGTGGTCGGCGGTGGCGGGGTCGCCGGGGCCGTTGGAGAAGAACACCCCGTCGGGGTTGACGGCGTAGACGTCGTCGAGGGTGGCGTTCGCGGGCAGGACGTGTACCTCGACGCCGCGCTGGGCCATGCGCTGGGCGGTCATGCCCTTGATGCCGAGGTCGATCGCGGCGACGGTGAACTTCTTCTCGCCGGCCGCCGGGACGACGTAGGGCTCGGTGGTGGCGACCTCGGCGGCGAGGTCGGCGCCCTTCATCGGGGGGACTTCCTGGACGCGGGCCAGCAGTGTGGCGTCGTCCGGCACGGTGTCGCCGCTGAAGATGCCGACGCGCATGGCGCCCCGCTCGCGCAGGTGGCGGGTGAGCGCGCGGGTGTCGATGCCGCTGATACCGACGATGCCCTGGGCGGCGAGTTCCTCGTCCAGGGAGCGGCGGGAGCGCCAGTTGGACGGCACGCGCGCGGGGTCGCGCACGACGTAGCCGGCGACCCAGATCCGCCGGGACTCGGGGTCGTCGTCGTTGACGCCGGTGTTGCCGACGTGCGGGGCGGTCATGACCACGACCTGGCGGTGGTAGGACGGGTCGGTGAGGGTCTCCTGGTAGCCGGTCATGCCTGTGGAGAACACGGCTTCACCGAAGGTCTCCCCCACTGCCCCGTAGGCGCGGCCGCGGAAGGTCCGGCCGTCCTCCAGGACGAGTACGGCGGGAGTCTTGGCGACTCCCCTGGTGGAGATCGTCATCGTGCGCCTTCCGTTTCCGTCTTGTTGATCATGTCGTTCAGGGTCTCGACCCATTCGTTGTGCTCGGCCGCGTGGTCGGAGCGGAAGCCGGAGTCGATCAGCTTGTCGCCGTGCGCCCAGGTCACGACGAGCAGACCACCCTCGGTGAGGACCTTCCCGGCGATGCCCTTGTCGAGCCGGACCTCGCGCAGCGCGGCGACGGGGACGAAGAAATCGCTCGCGCCGGGGCGTACGACGTCCAGTCCCTCGTCCGTCAGGGTGAGCTCGACCCGGCTGCGGGTGCCCAGGCCGTGCGCCACGATGCGGTCCAGCCACTGCCCGGCGGTGGTGGAGCCGTGGTAGCGGCCGCTCATCGTCAGTTTCGCCGCAGCCTGCGACTCCGGCATTCCAGGCAGCGGCGGCTCGCCGCCTCGGTTGAGGGTGGCGGTGGGAGACGGGCGGGTGGGCAGCTCGGGCAGGTCGCCCTGGAGGGTGCCGCGCCACTTCCAGCCCTCGCGCATCAACCAGTAGACGAGCGCGACGAAGAGGGCGAGTCCGACGACCCAGCCGATCCGGGCCGCCCAGTCGGTCACTTCCGCCGATTCCCTCTCGGCGGCCAGCAGGAGTACAGGTGTCACGTGAGCTTCCCGTCGATGAGCGTGGCCGTGCCCCGGAGCCAGGTGTGCGTGACACGGCCCGGCAGCTCGCGGCCCTCGTACGGGGTGTTGCGGCTGCGCGAGGCGAAGCCCGCGGGGTCCACGGAACCACGGTATGCCGTGTCGACGAGCATGAGGTTGGCGGGCTCACCTGCCGAGACCGGGCGGCCGTGGCCCTCGGCCCGTCCGATGCGCGCGGGCGTGAAGGACATCCGGTCGGCGACACCGGCCCAGTCCAGCAGGCCCGTGTCCACCATTGTCTCCTGGACCACCGACAACGCGGTCTCCAGGCCGACCATGCCCATGGCCGCTGCTGCCCACTCGCAGTCCTTGTCCTCGTGCGGGTGCGGGGCGTGGTCGGTGGCGACGATGTCGATGGTGCCGTCGGCGAGCGCCTCGCGCAGCGCCATGACGTCCCGCTCGGTGCGCAGCGGCGGGTTGACCTTGTAGATCGGGTTGTAGGACCGCACCAGTTCGTCGGTGAGGAGCAGGTGGTGCGGGGTGACCTCGGCGGTGACGTCGATGCCCCGGGATTTGGCCCAGCGGACGATCTCGACGCTGCCCGCGGTCGACAGGTGGCAGATGTGGACGCGGGAACCCACGTGCTCGGCGAGCAGCACGTCCCGGGCGATGATCGACTCCTCGGCGACGGCCGGCCAGCCGCCCAGGCCCAGCTCGGCGGAGACGACGCCCTCGTTCATCTGGGCGCCCTCGGTCAGCCGGGGCTCCTGCGCGTGCTGGGCGACGACGCCGTCGAAGGCCTTCACGTACTCCAGGGCGCGCCGCATGATCACGGCGTCGTGGACGCACTTGCCGTCGTCGGAGAAGACGGTGACGCCGGCCGCGGACTCGTGCATGGCGCCCAGTTCGGCGAGTGTGCTGCCCTCCAGGCCGACGGTGACGGCGCCGACGGGTCGTACGTCGCAGTAGCCGTGTTCCTTGCCGAGTCGCCAGACCTGCTCGACGACGCCTGCGGTGTCGGCGACGGGGAAGGTGTTGGCCATGGCGAACACGGCGGTGTAGCCGCCGCTGGCCGCCGCGCGGGTGCCGGTCAGCACGGTCTCGGAGTCCTCGCGGCCGGGCTCGCGCAGATGGGTGTGCAGATCGACCAGGCCGGGCAGCAGCACCTTGCCGTCCGCCTCGACAACGGTTACCTCCTGCGCGCCTCCGGCACGACCGGCGCCCTCGGCGCTCAGTCCGGTGCCGACGGCCGCGACGGTCCCGCCGTCGATCAGCACGTCCTGCGGGTCGCCGCCGAGCACCTTCGCACCGCGGATCAGGGTCTTGCTCATCGTGTTACTTCTCCTCCGTGGTGCGGGCGGCGTGGGTGAGGGCGGGTTCGTTGCCCCCGAGCAGCAGGTACAGGACGGCCATCCGGATGGAGACCCCGTTGGTGACCTGCTCGACGACGGTGCAGCGCTCGGAGTCGGCCACCTCGGCGGTGATCTCCATGCCGCGGACCATGGGGCCGGGGTGCATCACGATCGCGTGTTCGGGCATCCGCCGCATGCGCTCGCCGTCGAGGCCGTAGCGCCGTGAGTACTCGCGCTCGGTCGGGAAGAACGCGGCCTTCATGCGCTCGCGCTGCACACGCAGCATCATGACGGCGTCGGACTTGGGCAGGGTGCGGTCGAGGTCGTAGGAGACCTCGCAGGGCCAGGCCTCGACGCCGACCGGCAGGAGCGTCGGCGGGGCGACGAGGGTGACCTCCGCGCCGAGGGTGTGCAGCAGGTCGACGTTGGAGCGGGCGACCCGGCTGTGCAGGACGTCGCCGACCAGCGTGATGCGCCGGCCGGAGAGGTCCTGGCCGATCCCGGTGTCCCGGCCGACGAGCCGGCGCCGCATGGTGAAGGCGTCGAGCAGGGCCTGGGTGGGGTGCTGGTGGGTGCCGTCGCCGGCGTTGATGACGTGTGCGTCGATCCAGCCGGAGGTGGCCAGCCGGTACGGGGCCCCGGAGGCGCCGTGCCGGATGACGACGGCGTCGACGCCCATGGCCTCCAGGGTCTGGGCGGTGTCCTTGAGGGACTCGCCCTTGGAGACGCTGGACCCCTTGGCGGTGAAGTTGATCACGTCCGCGGACAGCCGCTTCTCGGCGGCCTCGAAGGAGATCCGGGTACGGGTGGAGTCCTCGAAGAAGAGGTTGACGACGGTCCGGCCGCGCAGGGTCGGCAGTTTCTTGATCGGCCGGTCGGCGACCCGGGCCATCTCCTCGGCGGTGTCGAGGATCAGGACGGCGTCGTCGCGGGTGAGGTCGGCGGCCGAGATGAGATGACGCTGCATCTTTCAGGCTCCGTAAGACAGTTCAATCGGAAGAACGGGAGAATCCGGACAGCCCGGGGCGTGGCGGTGCACCGGGCCGGCGCACGCGGGTGGCGCGCCCGGACCGCTACGGGGAGGGCTGCTTGGCGCCGAGCAGCACGGTGTCGCGACCGTCCTCCTCGGCGAGCAGGACCTTGACCGTCTCCCGCAACGACGTGGGGAGGTTCTTGCCGACGTAGTCGGCGCGGATGGGCAGCTCGCGGTGGCCGCGGTCGACGAGGACGGCGAGCTGCACCGCGCGCGGGCGCCCGATGTCGTTCAGCGCGTCGAGGGCGGCACGGATGGTGCGCCCGGAGAAGAGCACGTCGTCGACGAGGACGACCAGCCGGCCGTCGATGCCGTCGCCGGGGATCTCGGTGCGGGCCAGCGCACGCGGCGGGTGCATGCGCAGGTCGTCGCGGTACATGGTGATGTCGAGGGAGCCGACCGGGACCTTGCGCTCGGTGACCTGCTCGAGCTTGGCGGCGAGCCGCTGGGCTAGGAAGACGCCCCGGGTCGGGACGCCGAGGAGCACCACGTCGTCGGCGCCCTTGGCGCGCTCGACGATCTCGTGGGCGATGCGGGTCAGTACCCGCGCGATGTCGGGGCCTTCGAGAACGGGCCGCGCATCGGACTGCGTGTCCATGGGAACGGACCTCCTTCTCCGCCTCACGGGACGGACCTTAAAGGACGTCGGAATTGCGTGGCCCACGCTATCAGGTGGGGAGCGACACCCTTGACTCCCCCTTCCGCCGCCACCAGCCACTCCCTTGGCGCAACGGTCTTCGCCGGACCCGGAAGAGTCGGTGTGGACCGTTCGGCTTGACGGGCGAGAGTAACTCTGCGTAACCTCACAGTGAGTTACCAGCCGCGCGGCCCGGAAATCATGCCGGTCGCGTCGACACAGTGCCGGGGAGCTATATGTCCAGCGAATACGCCAAACAGCTCGGGGCCAAGCTCCGCGCGATCCGCACCCAGCAGGGCCTTTCCCTCCACGGTGTCGAGGAGAAGTCCCAGGGCCGCTGGAAGGCGGTCGTGGTGGGTTCGTACGAGCGCGGCGACCGCGCAGTGACCGTACAGCGTCTTGCCGAGCTGGCGGACTTCTACGGCGTTCCGGTGCAGGAGCTGCTTCCTGGTACCACTCCGGGCGGCGCCGCCGAGCCGCCGCCGAAGCTGGTCCTCGACCTGGAGCGGCTGGCCACGGTGCCGCCGGAGAAGGCCGGCCCGTTGCAGCGGTACGCGGCGACGATCCAGTCCCAGCGCGGCGACTACAACGGCAAGGTGCTCTCGATCCGCCAGGACGACCTGCGCACGCTCGCCGTGATCTATGACCAGTCGCCCTCGGTCCTCACCGAGCAGCTGATCAGCTGGGGCGTGCTGGACCCGGACGCGCGCCGCGCGGTCGCCTCGCACGACGAGGGCTGATCGCACCACCGCCCGAGCAGAAACGTACCGCCGGGGTGGCCCGACCTGCAGAGGTCGGGCCACCCCGGCGGCGTTCGTTCCGCGTTCGTTCTGCGAGCCGAGGAGCAGGCCAGGGGTCCGGGCGGGGGCCCGGACACGCCGGAGGGCCCGCAGCGGTCGTGCTGCGGGCCCTCCGGCGTGTCTGTGCCGGTCCGGTGCCTGCGCGGCAGTGCCGGTGCCGGATCAGCCCTCGTCGCGGCGCAGCGAGGGCTTGAGCTCCTTGAACCGGCCGAGGAGGCCGTTGACGAACGAGGGCGACTCGTCGGTGGAGAACTCCTTCGCCAGCTGCACCATCTCGTCGAGCACGACGGCGTCCGGGGTCTCGTCGACCCAGATCAACTCGTACGCGCCGAGACGCAGGATGTTGCGGTCGACGACCGGCATGCGGTCCAGGGTCCAGCCGATCGAGTACTGGGCGATCAGCTCGTCGATGCGCGCCGCGTGTTCCGCGTAGCCCTCGACCAGCTGCATCGTGTACTCGCTCACCGGCGGCTGCCGGGTGTCGGACCGGGAGTGCCGGACCCAGTCCGCGAGGACCGTCAGGACGTCGGCGCCGCGCTGGTCGCCCTCGAAGAGGATCTGGAAGGCGCGCTTGCGGGCCGTGTTGCGGGCAGCCACGGTTAGCTGTTCACCCGGCCGAGGTAGTCGCTCGTGCGGGTGTCGACCTTGATCTTCTCACCGGTGGTGATGAAGAGCGGGACCTGGATCTGGTGCCCGGTCTCCAGCGTGGCCGGCTTGGTGCCGCCGGTGGAGCGGTCGCCCTGGACGCCCGGCTCGGTCTCGGCGATGGTCAGCTCGACGGCGGCCGGAAGCTCGACGAAGAGCACCTCGCCCTCGTGCTGCGCGACGGTGGCCTCGAAGCCCTCGATGAGGAAGTGGGCGGCGTCGCCGACGGCCTTGCGGTCGATGTGCAGCTGGTCGTAGGTCTCCATGTCCATGAAGACGAAGTATTCGCCGTCCATGTAGGAGAACTGCATGTCCCGCTTGTCGACGGTGGCCGTGTCGACCTTCACACCGGCGTTGAAGGTCTTGTCGACGGTCTTGCCGGAGAGCACGTTCTTGAGCTTGGTGCGCACGAAGGCCGGGCCCTTGCCGGGCTTGACGTGCTGGAACTCGACGACGGACCAGAGCTGGCCGCCTTCGAGCTTGAGCACCATGCCGTTCTTGAGGTCGTTCGTGGAAGCCACGTTGCGGAATCTCCTGGACTGACGTGAGACGACTCGGGGCCGGCACTCGGCGCGAAGCTAGAGCGCCAGCAGTTCCTTGGTCGTGATGGTGAGTAGCTCGGGTCCGCCGTCCGCCTCGGGGCGCACGACGAGCGTGTCATCGATCCGGACACCGCCCCGGCCCGGGAGGTGGACCCCCGGTTCGACGGTGACCGGCACACAAGCGTCCAGTTTACCCATGGTCCCGGGGGTCAGTTGAGGGTCCTCGTCGATTTCGAGTCCGACTCCGTGTCCGGTGAGCGCCGGAAGGGCCGCCGCGTACCCCGCGCTGTCCAGTACCTGGCGGGCCGCGCGGTCCACGTCACGGCAGGCGGCGCCGGGCAGGAGGGACTCCCGGCCGGCCCGCTGAGCGGTGAAGACGAGGTCGTACAGCTCGATCTGCCAGTCCGCGGGAGCGGTGCCGATGACGAACGTACGGCCGATCTCGCAGCGGTACCCGCGGTAGGTGGCGCCGAGGCAGACGGAGAGGAAGTCGCCCTCCTCCACCCGCCGGTCGGTGGGCCGGTGACCGGGCCGCCCGGCGTTCGGGCCGGTGGCGACGGAAGTGGCGAAGGCAGGGCCGTCGGCGCCGTGGTCGACCAGGCGGCGCTCCAGTTCCAGCGCGAGATGGCGTTCGGTGCGGCCGACGAGAATGGATTCCAGCAGCTCGCCGAGGGCCTGATCGGCGATCTCCGCGCCGATACGCAGACAGGAGATCTCCTCCTCGTCCTTGACCACCCGGAGCTGTTCGACGGCGCCGCCGATGTCGGCCAGGCGCAGCCCGGGGGCGACCGAGCGGAGAGCGCGGTGCCGGGTCACGGTGAGGTGGTGCTCCTCGACGGCGAGGGAGTCGGCGCCCCCGGTGGCGGCGAGCCCGGCGGCCGCGACGGCGGGATCACCTCCGGTGCCGGGCACGACGTGCACCCGCAGCGCTTCGTCGGGCCGGGGCTGCCCGGAACGGTCGTCGGGCAGCCCGGCGCACACCAGGAAGTCCTCGGCCGGGCCCAGCAGCAGTACGGCGCCTTCCGGGGCGGGACCCGCGAGATAGCGCACATTGGCGGGCCGGGTGACCAGCGCCGCCGCGCTGCCACCCGCGTTGCAGCATTCCCTCAGCCGCGTCCGGCGGAGCGCGTACACCTCAGACATGTCCCGAGCCTATGAGCGGTGGCCGGAAACCGCCGGTCGAGAGGTCCGAGTGGGCGGCGGTACGCGGTGGTGCGCTGCGGCGTCCCGGGGCAGTGCGGCGAGGTGCCGGCCCTCGAGGATGAGGCGGCCGTGTCCGGTGGAAAGGGCCACGGCATGCGCGACGGGCCGCGCGGAGCCGTCGCGGGTTCCGCGCGGCTCCCGCTCGTAAACGGCTGTATCGGCTGTATCGGCTGTATCGGCTGTATCGGCTGTATCGGCTGTATCGGCTGTATCGGCTGTATCGGCAGCGTGGCCCACGGCCGGGGTGACAAGGAGCAGCGGGCCGGAGACAGCGGGTCGGGCGCGGCCCTCAAGGCCTGTCCGGCGGATCCGGTCGGCGGAAACGCGCTGCGCCTGCCCAGGGCAGGCGGGCGAGGGCCGCTGGTGTGTCCTCCAGCCGCACCATGTGGCTCACCAGGACGGAGGGCTGGCGATGGACCTGGCGAGGACGTCGTTCAGGACGTCGGCCGTTTCCGGTATGCCGAGCTGGGAGTTGTCGATGATCGGGAGGCCCGAGCCGTACCAGCCGGCCATGCGGCCGTGGATGCGGGCGACCTCCTCGTCGCCGAGGCGGCGGTTGCCGGACCGCTCGGCGTTGCGTTCCAGGACGATGTCCAGACCGGGCAGCAGCACGACCGGCAGCAGCCCAGGCCCCACATGCCGTTTCCAGCCACCGAGGCCGACGACCGGGCGATCGGGGAAGACGGCGTCGTCGAGGATGCAGGAGATCCCGTTGGCGAGGAAGTTGCGTGCGGCGAAGCCGCAGGTGCGGCGGGCCAGACGGTACTGCGCTTCCGAGTGGTCGTTCCACCCGGTCTGCGGGTCGGCGAAGCCGGACCGCACCCACTCTCGTACGTCGTCCAGGCTGATGTGCGCGGTCGGCACCCGGCGGTGGTCCGCCCAGTACTTGGCGACGCTGGTCTTCCCGGCGCCCGCGGGGCCTATGAGCAGGACCGCGAGGGTCGTGCCGGCCGGGTCGGCCGCCGCGGGGGCCTGCGGGGCACTGGGCATGGCGACGGGGCCACCGGGCGGCAGCGGCACATGCCCGGTGGTGTCCGGTGGCGGATGCGGGGGCTGCGGGACGCCCGTGGGCTGCGGCGTCGGTCCGGGGTAGCCGGGGGCCGGCGGTGGCGCGGGCACCGGGGCGGGCCCCTGGTGTGCTCCCGGGGGGTGCGCTCCCGGGTGCTGTGCGGCCGGTGACCAGCCGTCGGCCGGTCCGTGCCCCGGTCGGTGGGGCGGCGGCAGCGGAGAACCCACTGCGTGCTGCATCCGGTGCCACTCCGTCTCGGTCTGCTGGGCTCGGTTCACTCGCCGCAGGCGACAAGCACTGATGGCAGGGGGGTCCCCGCGCTCTCCGACAGCCTAGGGTGTCGGAGCGGCTGTTCGAACGGGTACCGCCCCTACCGTTGTCCGATGAACGGCCGAAGGCGGCCCTGAGTGCCTGACCCGCCGGGCCGAATACCCGGCGGGCAGGCTCCGCGAGGTCCGCGGGTGCTATTCCGCGACTTCTCCGTACGCGGCGAGCAGCACCGCCGGGTCCGGCCCCTCCAGCACGGTGGGCTTGGCAAGGCCGTCGAGGACGATGAAGCGCAGCAGGTCGCCGCGGGACTTCTTGTCGATCCTCATGTTCTCCAGCAGCCTGGGCCACTGGTCGTGGCGGTAGTGCAGGGGCAGCCCGACCGCTTCGAGGACGGCGCGGTGCCGGTCGGCGGTGGCGTCGTCCAGCCTCCCGGCGAGCCGGCCGAGTTCGGCGGCGAAGTGCATGCCCACCGACACCGCCGCGCCGTGGCGCCACTTGTAGCGCTCGTTCTTCTCGATGGCGTGCCCGAGCGTGTGGCCGTAGTTGAGGATCTCCCGCCGGCCCGCCTCCTTCAGGTCGGAGGAGACGACGTCGGCCTTGACCCGGATCGAGCGCTCGATGAGCTCGGCGGTGTGCGGGCCCGCCGGGGTGCGGGCGGCCTGCGGATCGGCCTCGATGAGGTCGAGGATCACGGGGTCGGCGATGAAGCCGGCCTTGATGACCTCCGCCAGCCCGGAGACGTAGTCGTTGGTCTGGAGGGAGTCCAGGGCTGCGAGGTCGCACAGCACGCCGGCGGGCGGGTGGAAGGCGCCCACGAGGTTCTTGCCCTCGGCGGTGTTGATGCCGGTCTTGCCCCCGACGGCCGCGTCGACCATGGCCAGCACCGTGGTCGGCACCGCGATCCAGCGCACTCCGCGCAGCCAGGTGGCGGCCACGAACCCGGCCAGGTCGGTGCTGGCGCCGCCGCCCACGCCGACGATGACGTCGGTGCGGGTGAACCCGGACTGGCCGAGCGCCTTCCAGCAGTAGGCGGCGACCTCGGCGGTCTTGGCCTCCTCCGCGTTCGGCACCTGGATGGCGATGGCCTCGTAGCCCTGCCCGGCGAGATCGGCGCGGAGCGCCTCGCCGGTCTCGGCCAGGGCCTCGGGGTGCACGACCGCGACCCGCTTGGCGGCGGTCCCGATCAGCCCGCCGAGTTCGCCCAGGAGCTGCCGGCCCACCAGGACCTCGTACGCGTCGGTGCCCGCGGTACCGCCGATCTGAATCCTTGTCACCTGGTCTGCCACAACGTCCTCCGGCCGGGGGTCCGGGGGGTGTCCCCCGGGGGATACGGTCTTCATCTCCAGTGCGTCCAGAACGGAGCGGGTGACCTCTTCCGGCGTGCGGCCGTCCGTGGCCACGACGGCCGTGGCTGCCTCCTCGTACAGATGGCGCCGGGCCTCCATCAGCTCGCGCCACTGTTTGCGCGGGTTGACCGCGAGCAGCGGCCGGGCGGCGTTGAGACCGGTGCGTTTGACCGCCTCCTCGACGTCCATCGACAGATAGACGACCCGCTGCCCGGCGAGCAGCGCGCGCGTGTCGGCGTCGAGGATGGCGCCGCCGCCCAGGGCCAGGACGCCGCCGTGCTCGGCGAGCGCGGTGCGCACCGCCTGCTTCTCGATCGCGCGGAAGGCGGGCTCGCCCTCGTCCACGAAGATCTCGGCGATGCTGCGGCCCGTCCCGGCGATGATGTCGTCGTCGGTGTCTCGGTAGCCGACGCCCAGCCGCTCGGCCAGCAGGTGCCCGACGGTGGACTTTCCGACGCCCATCGGGCCGACCAGCACGATCAGCGGAGTCACCGGATGGCCAGGTTCTCGAGGTAGGACGTCACATTGCGGCGGGTCTCGGTGACGCTGTCGCCGCCGAACTTCTCCGCGACCGCGTCCGCGAGGACCAGGGCGACCATGGCCTCGGCGACGATGCCGGCCGCCGGCACGGCGCACACGTCGGAGCGCTGGTGGTGGGCGGCGGTCTCCTCGCCGGTGACGACGTCCACGGTCTTCAGCGCCCGCGGCACGGTCGCGATCGGCTTCATCGCGGCCCGTACGCGCAGCAGTTCACCGGTGGTCAGACCGCCCTCGGTGCCGCCGGAGCGGCCCGAGGAGCGCCTGATGCCGTCGTCGGTGGCGACGATCTCGTCATGTGCCTGGGAGCCGGGCACCCGAGCCAGGCCGAAGCCGTCGCCGACCTCCACGCCCTTGATCGCCTGGATGCCCATCAGGGCGCCGGCCAGCCGGGAGTCGAGACGCCGGTCCCAGTGGACATGCGAGCCGAGTCCCACCGGTACGCCGTACGCCAGCACCTCGACCACTCCGCCGAGGGTGTCACCGTCCTTGTGGGCCTGGTCGATCTCCGCGACCATCGCCTTCGACGCGTCCGCGTCCAGGCAGCGCACCGGGTCCTCGTCGAGCTTCTCCACATCGGCCGGGGTCGGATACACGCCGTAGGGTGCCTTGGCGGCCGCGAGCTCCACGACGTGGGAGACGACCTCGATGCCGGCCGTCTCCTTCAGGTACGAGCGGGCCACGGCGCCCAGCGCCACCCGAGCCGCGGTCTCCCTCGCGGAGGCCCGTTCCAGCACCGGGCGGGCCTCGTCGAAGCCGTACTTCTGCATGCCGGCGAGGTCGGCGTGGCCGGGTCGCGGGCGGGTCAGCGGGGCGTTGCGGGCGAGGCCGGCCAGCACCTCGGGGTCTACCGGGTCGGCCGCCATGACCTGTTCCCACTTCGGCCACTCGGTGTTGCCCACCATGACCGCGACCGGGGAGCCGAGGGTGAGGCCGTGCCGGACGCCGCCGAGGAAGGTGACCTCGTCACGCTCGAACTTCATCCGGGCGCCGCGACCGTAGCCCAGCCGCCGCCTCGCGAGATGGTCCGCCACCATGTCCGTGGTGACCGGCACGCCGGCGGGAAGGCCTTCCAGCGTCGCGACGAGTGCGGGACCGTGGGATTCCCCCGCGGTCAGCCAGCGCAACCTGCTCAACGGTGCTCCTCCATGCTCGCGCCCGGTACTGCCCTGCGCACGCACTGTCGCGTACGGCTACGGCGCGACGGGGTGCGCGGCCCCGGCCCGCCACGTCCGATCCTCCCACGTTCGGAGGTACACGCCGGAATCGGTCCGCTTGCCGGACAGGGCGCGAGAGGCCTCGGC
>NZ_JBHSPC010000050.1:15079-24785 GCF_042656345.1 Streptomyces incanus | reverse complement strand
CCGAGGTCAGCCGCAATGCCCGAACCCGCTTGTGCAGCTGCCCCAGAGAATGCCGTTGTCGACATATTCGATGCCACCGGTGCACTTCACGCACTTATTGGCGGCGTACGCACAGACGGGACCGGCGCAATAGCTGTAATCACCCTGTCACGCTTCCAGCCACCGCCCTCGACGAGAATTCCGGCTTCAGCGGTCGAACCGAATCCGACGTAACCGTTGATGTACATCGTCACTACACAGTTGTAGCCGTTCGAGGCGTTGTAAAGCAGCGAAACCCGGCCAGCAGGATCGTTGGTGCTCTTGATCGAATCCCACAGTGCGGGACTCGAGAACCTTGCACCCTGCACCACAAGCCGCTTCGGGCGTCGAAGCCGCGGCCGGCGCCGCGCCAACGAGACCCATGGCACCGGTCGGCTCCACCGCCATGCCGATCGAATAAAAACGCCTGCGCCCTTTCGATCCCCTCCCACTCAGAGCGATTTCGCCGCCGCAAAACAGCACCGGAAGAGAAGATGATCAACGCGGATTACCCTATTCCTCTTCCCGGTCGAAGCGGACTGGAATAAACCCGCCTACGCCGCGCGAAGAATCAACCGGTATTCACCCGCCGGCGAGCGCACGCCCTCCAGCGGCCCGCATCGCCGCGAGCGGAACCGGTGAGCGCCCCGTCATCTGCTCGACCTGGAGCACCGCCTGGTGCAGCAGCAGGTCGAGGCCGCCGACGACGGCACCGCCGTACGCCGACCAGCGGGCCGCGAGAGCAGTCGGCCAGGGATCGTAGAGCACGTCGAAGAGGGCCGCGGGGTGCTCCGGGACGGCGTGGGCGAGGCCGTCGGTGACGCCCGCCGGGGTCGTGGTGACCACCAGCGGGGCGTGCAGGGCCTGTTCGGCGTCGTCCCAGTCGGCGATGCGCACCGTCACGTCCAGCCGCTCGGCCCACTCCCGCATCTCGGCGCCGCGCGCGGCGCTGCGCACGTGGACGACGATCTCCCCGGCGCAGATCCGCGACAGCGCGGCGAGCGCGGACGACGCGGTGGCGCCGGCGCCGAGGATCGCGGCGGTTTCCACCTTCTCGATGCCGTGCTCGCGCAGGGCGGCGACCATACCCGGGATGTCGGTGTTGTCGCCGGTCCTCCGGCCGTCCTCGGCGAAGACCACGGTGTTCACCGCGTCCACGGAGCCCGCCGTCCCGCTGATCTCGTCGAGCAGCGGGATGACCGCCCGCTTGAGCGGCATGGTCAACGACAGCCCGGCCCACTCGGGGCCGAGCTTTTCGAGGAAGCCGGGCAACGCCGCCTCGTCGACGTCGAACCGGTCGTACGTCCAGCCCTCCAGCCCCAGCGCCGCGTACGCGGCACGGTGCAGCACCGGGGAGAGGGAGTGGGCGATCGGCGAGCCGAGGACGGCGGCTCGGCGACGGTCAGTTGCCCGAGCTGGCATCGAACTTGTCCTTCAGCTTCAGAAAATCGTCGTGCGTCCTTGCGAACTCGGTCTTGCTCACGCCGTCGGTGGCCACGAAATAGATCCAGCCGTCCTTCGTCGGCTTCAGCGCCGCGGTCAGCGCTTCGTCACCGGGGTTGCCGATGGGACCGGGCGGCAGGCCCTTGCGTGTGTAGGTGTTGTACGGGTCCTTGTTGCTGTTGATCTCGGACTCGCTGATGTGGATATTGCTTTCCTTCTGCAGGTAGTTGTACGTCGAGTCGAACTGCAGCAGTTGGTAGGTCTCGGTGTTGGTGGGCTTGAGGCGGTTGTAGATGACCTCGGACATCTTGCGGAAGTCGTCGTGGGTCTTGCCCTCGGCCTGCACCAGACTCGCGACCGTGACCAGTTCCCACGGCCCGTCGAGACCGAGGCTCTCGGCCTTCTCCGGGAACTGCATCGCCTCGTACTTGTCGGTGGCCCGGCCCACCATCTCCTTCAGTACGTCCGCGGGTTTCGCGCCCTTGCCCACCGCATAGCTGGACGGGTAGAGGAAACCCTCCAGCGGGTCCTTGACGTCCCCGTCGTTCACCGCCCAGTCGGGCAGGCCGAGCTTCTTCCAGTCCTTCTCGGCGACCTTCGCGGTGGTCCCGTTGTCGAGCTTGAGGCGTTGATCGATGAGCTTGTAGATCTCGCCGTTGCGCTTGCCCTCGGGGATGACCAGGTTGCTGCGGCTCTTCGGGCTGAGCATCAGTTCGACCGCGCTCGCAGCCGACATCTCACGCTGGAGCGTGTAAACGCCGTCCTGGATCGTCTTGCCCTGCGGGTTGCCGGACTGAGCCGCGACGAAGGCGTCGACGCTCTTGACCACGCCTTCTTTCTTGAGCACCTGGCCGATGACGTATCCGGTCGAGCCTTTGGGGATCGTGACGGTCACCTGCTCGCCGTTCCCGTCGCCCGCGAAGTCCGGGGCGCTGCCGAAACGATCCTTGACGAACTGCCAACCGACATAGCCCACACCGGCCACACCGCCGCCGAGGACCACCACCACCACGAGGCAGGCGACCCCACTGCGTCGCTTCTTTTCCTTGCCGCCCTTACCGCCCTTACCGCCCCTGCCCCGGCGCTCGCCACGGCCGCCGGGCTCGTCGCCCTCGTCCTCGTCGTCGCCCGAGAAGAAGGCGTGTTCGCCCTGGTCGGGACCCGGGTCCCAGCCGGTCTGCGGCTCCGGTTCCTCGTCCTGCTCCGGCCGCCGTCGGGGCTCGGCGCCGCGCCGGGCCGGGGGTTCCGGCGGCGGATAGGCGTCGGGGGTCGCGTAGGGGTCGGGCTGCTGGGCGCCGTACGCCCCGCCCTGCTCCCCGTACGGGTCCGCGGGGTCGGCCGCCGCGTACGGATCCTGCGGGTGGCCCTGGGCGCCGGTCTGCCAGCCACCCGTGTCGTACTGCTGCTGGTCCGGGTGCTGCTGGTCCGGGTGCTGCTGGTCCCGGTGCTGCTCCGGGTACTGCTCCGGGTACTGCTGGTCCGAGTGCTGCTGCTGGGGGGCGTACTGCTGACCGTAGTGCTGCTCGCCGTACTGCTGCTGGTCGTACTGTTGGTGACCTTGCTGCTGGTCGTACGGCGCGTACTGCTGCTGTCCGTACCCGCCCTGCTGCTCGGCGGTGCCCCAGCCGCCGTACTGCTGCGGCTGTTGCTGCTGCTGCTGCTGCTGCTGCTGCTGCGGATGGTGCTGCGCCTGGCCGTCGTAGGGGAGCTGCTGACCCTGCTGGGTCTGCTGCCCTGTCCATCCGCCGTCCCCGTACAACGGGTCGTCCGGATGCCACGGTTCGGAGCCTTGACCCCGGCCATACTCAGTCATCGATCCCCTAGAGCCGCGAGGCGGCGGTCACGCGGCTGTGGGGGTGGCCGGCGTCCGTTCCGCCTCTCTTTCGCGGCGGCTGTTCGAACGCCACCGCATCGCGCGGAACGTTACCGTACCGCGATCACCTCGCCACTTCGACGCCCTCACCGGGTGCATTGCCTGACACCCGTTCGGATTCAAGGGCCTGCTGGAGGATGATCACGGCGGCGACCTGGTCGATGACGGAGCGTCCCTTCTTCGACTTCACGCCCGAGGCACGCAGCCCCTGGCTCGCCGTCACCGTCGTCATGCGTTCGTCGACGAGGCGCACGGGCACCGGCGCGATCCCGCGGGCCAGTTCCTGCGCGAAACCGCGGACCTTGACCGCGGCGGGGCCCTCGCCCCCCTTGAGGGAGCGAGGAAGGCCGACGACGACCTCGATCGGCTCGTACTCCTCCACGAGCTGACGAAGGCGCCGGTGAGCCGCCGGAACGTCCCGGCCGGGGACGGTCTCCACCGGGGTGGCGAGGATCCCGTCGGGGTCGCACGAGGCGACCCCGATCCGGGCGTCCCCGACGTCGATCGCGAGCCGGCGGCCGCGGCGCATGGCTCGGCCGTCCGAGGGATCGTTCACCGGTCCGCTCACTTGGCCGTGTCCGCCACGAGCCGCTCGACGGCGTCCACGGCGTTGCCGATGGCGGCCGCGTTCTGGCCGCCGCCCTGAGCGACGTCCGGCTTGCCGCCACCGCCGCCGCCGAGGGTCTTGGCGGCCGCGCGGACCAGGTCACCGGCCTTGAGTCCCCGCTCGCGGGCGGCCTCGTTGGTAGCGATGACCGTGAGGGGCTTGCCGTTGACGGTGGTGAACAGGGCCACGACGGCGGCCCGGCCGCCCTGGATCCGGCCGCGCACATCGAGCACCAGTTTGCGCAGGTCGTCGGCGGTGGTGCCGTCCGGGACCTGGCCGGTCACCAGGGCGACGCCGTGGACGTCCCTGGCGGACTCGGCGAGGCCTCCGGCGGCCTGGAGGACCTTCTCGGCGCGGAACTTCTCGATCTCCTTCTCGGCGTCCTTGAGCTTGCCGAGCATGGCGGAGACCTTCTCCGGGAGCTCCTCCGGGCGGCCCTTGATCAGCTCCTGGAGCTGGGCGACGACCGTGTGCTCGCGGGCGAGGAAGTTGTAGGCGTCCACGCCGACCAGGGCCTCGATACGGCGCACACCGGAGCCGATGGAGGATTCGCCGAGCAGCTTCACCAGACCCAGCTGGGCGGTGTTGTGCACGTGGGTGCCGCCGCACAGCTCCTTGGAGAAGTCGCCGATGGTCACCACGCGCACACGCTCACCGTACTTCTCGCCGAACTCGGCGATGGCGCCCTGCTTCTTGGCCTCGTCGATGCCCATGACGTCGGCGCGCACGTCCAGGTCGCGGGCGAGCACCTCGTTGATCTTCTGCTCGACATCGGTCATCACGGCCGTCGGAACGGCGGACGGCGAGCCGAAGTCGAAGCGGAAGCGGCCGGGCTGGTTCTCGGAACCGGCCTGGGCGGCCGTCGGGCCGAGGGCGTCGCGCAGGGCCTGGTGGGTGAGGTGGGTGGCCGAGTGGGCGCGGGCGACGGCCTTGCGGCGGCGCTCGTCGATGGAGGCGTGGGCCTTGGCGCCGAGGGTGACCTCGCCGACCTGGACGACGCCCTTGTGCACGTAGACGCCCGGGACCGGCTTCTGGCAGTCGCGGATCTCGATGACGGCACCGGAGTCGGCCCTGATCCGCCCGGTGTCACCGATCTGGCCGCCGCCCTCGGCGTAGAACGGGGTGCGGTCGAGTACGATCTCCACTTCGTCGCCCTCGGTGGCGGCCGGTGAGGAGACGCCGTCGACCAGGATGCCCACGACGGTGGACTCGCCCTCGGTGTCGCTGTAGCCGGTGAAGTCGGTGGCACCGGCCCGGTCGGCGATCTCGCGGTAGGCACCGAGGTCGGCGTGGCCGGTCTTCTTGGCCTGGGCGTCGGCCTTGGCCCGCTCCCGCTGCTCCTTCATGAGCCGGCGGAAACCGTCCTCGTCCACGGACAGCCCCTGCTCGGCGGCCATCTCCAGGGTGAGGTCGATCGGGAAGCCCCAGGTGTCGTGCAACAGGAAGGCCCGGTCGCCGGAGAGGACCGTGCCACCGGACTGCTTCGTCTCGGTGACGGCGGTGTCGAGGATGTTGGTGCCGGCCTTCAGCGTCTTGAGGAAGGCGTTCTCCTCGGCGACGGCGACCTTCTCGATCCGCTCGCGGTCGGTGACGAGCTCGGGATACTGCTGTCCCATCATGCCGATGACGACGTCGACCAGGTCCTTGACGACCGGGCCGGTGGCGCCGAGGAGGCGCATGTTGCGGATGGCGCGACGCATGATGCGGCGCAGCACGTAGCCGCGGCCCTCGTTGCCCGGGGTGACGCCGTCGCCGATGAGCATGACCGAGGTGCGCATGTGGTCGGTGACCACGCGCAGCGAGACGTCCGAGTCCTGGGCGTCGCCGTAGCGGACCCCGGTCAGGGCGGTGGCCTTGTCGATGACGGCCATGGAGGTGTCGATCTCGTACAGGTTCTGCACGCCCTGCAGAATCATGGCGAGCCGCTCCAGGCCGAGGCCCGTGTCGATGTTCTGGCTCGGCAGGTCCCCGAGGATCTCGAAGTTGTCCTTGCCGATGCCCTCGCCCCGCTCGTACTGCATGAAGACGAGGTTCCAGATCTCCACGTACCGCTCGTCGTTGACGGCGGGGCCGCCCTCGGCGCCGAACTCGGGGCCGCGGTCGTAGTTGATCTCGGAGCAGGGGCCGCAGGGGCCGGGGACGCCCATGGACCAGTAGTTGTCCTTCATGCCCAGGCGCTGGATGCGCTCCTCGGGCACGCCGACGACGTCGCGCCAGATGCGCTCGGCCTCGTCGTCGTCCTTGTAGACGGTGATCCACAGGCGCTCGGGGTCGAGGCCGTAGCCGCCGTTGTCCTGGGAGCTGGTGAGCAGCTCCCAGGCGAGCTTGACGGCGCCTTCCTTGAAGTAGTCGCCGAAGGAGAAGTTGCCGCACATCTGGAAGAACGTGCCGTGCCGGGTGGTCTTGCCGACCTCTTCGATGTCCGGCGTGCGGACGCACTTCTGGACGCTGGTGGCGCGCGCGAAGGGCGGCTTGACCTCGCCCAGGAAGTAGGGCTTGAAGGGCACCATGCCGGCCGGGACGAGGAGCAGAGTCGGGTCGTCCGCGATGAGCGACGCCGAAGGGACGACGGTGTGCCCGCGCTCCTCGAAGAAGCTCAGCCAGCGGCGGCGGATCTCGGCCGACTCCATCAGTGGTCCTCATTCCGGTTGTACGGGTTCGTCAGGTACGCCGAACCCTCGGCGTACCGTGGTTTGCTCTTCGGGCTGTTCCGGTTCTCGATGGCGGCGTACCGGCCGGACACCGGGAGTTCCCGGTCGACGGGGGCGTCGAGGCCGAGGGCGTCGCCCAGTTCGGCCTCGCGCCGGGCCATGTTGTCGCGGACGTCGAGTGCGAAGTCCACCGCCCGGTCCTTGATACGGCCGCCGGCCTCGATCGCCTTGTTCGCCGCGGTCGCGGCGAGGCTCTCGGGCGTCAGCTGCCTCAGCTTCCGGTTGACCTTGGTGGTGGCCCACACACCTGCGGCAACGCCGGTGGTGAACCAGAACGTACGGCGGAACATCGCTGGGTCAGTCCTTCTTTCCCCGGGTGCGCCTCGCCCGCCGCGTGCCCGGGACGGTGCGGCCCACGATCACGGTGCGGCCCGGCGCCTTCGCGGGCTCGGTCCTGGCGGACTCCGTCCTGGCGGGCGCGTCCTCCCTGCGGCCGCTGACGGCCCGGCGCACCCCGTAGCCGAACGCGGCGACCTTGACCAGCGGGCCGCCGAAGGTGGAGGCGACGGTGGTCGACAGGGCGGAGGCGTTGGAGGTGACCTCCTGGACGTCGGAGGCGATCGCGTCGACCCGCTCGATCTGGGTCTGCGCGGAGCGCACCGCGGTGGAGGCGTCGGCCAGCAGCGGGACGGCCTGGTCGGTCACGTCCGCCACGAGCTTGGTGGTCGCCCGGAGCGTCTGGGCCAGCCTCGCCAGTGCGACGGCGAGGAAGGAGACCAGGATCGCCCAGAACACGGCCACCAGGATCCCGGCCACCTCTCCACCGGACACTGTGCGCACCTGCTCCCTGAGAAACGTGTCTGAACATCGAGAGAATCGTGCACCGAGCCTATCGCGCCACCGGCGGGACTCCGTACCGGATTACCGCCCGCCGCGGGCGGAGTCGGGGGAAGTGATTGTACGGACTGAACACGGTTCAGTACGCTCCGTGCCCCATGGGGGACATTGGGTGCGACGGCGCGTCGGCGGACGGCGGCCCGCCGCGGGGCGTGGACGGCAACCTGCCGCTGGAGCCGGACGCGTTCGTGGGCCGTGCGGCGGAACTGGACGAACTGTCCCGGGCCCTTACCGCCTCGCGGCTGGTGACGGTGACCGGGCCCGGCGGGGTCGGCAAGTCACGGCTGGCCGCCCGGGCCGCCGCGCGGTGCGCGCCGCGGGACGGGGTCTGGCGGGTGGAGTTGGCGGCGCTCGGGGATACCGAGTTCGTCGACCACGTGGTGGTGGAGGCGCTGGGCCTGACGGACCACACCACCCGGCTGCCGCGCGAGACGCTGCTGGACCATCTGACGGAGCGCCGACTGCTGCTGGTGCTGGACGGGTTCGAGCACCTGGTGGACGCCTGTGCCGAACTGGTGGCCGATCTGCTGCGCCGGGCACCCGGGCTGCGCGTGCTCGCCGTGGGACGCCGTGCGCTGTCCGTGGCCGGGGAGCGGCTGGTACCGCTGGCTCCGCTCGGCGAGGACGAGGCGGTCCGGCTGCTGGCGGTGCGCGCGGGGCAGCATGCGGTGGGCGCCGGGGACGAGCGGCAGATGCGGGAGCTGTGCCGGCGTCTCGACGGCATCCCGCTCGCGATCGAGCTGGCCGCCGGGCGGCTGGGCGCGCTGTCGCCGGGGCAGGTGCTGGAGCGGCTCGGCGACCGGTTCCGGCTGCTGACCGGCGGCAGCCGGGACGCCCTGCCCCGGCACCGGACGCTGCGGACGGCGATCGGCTGGAGCCATGAACTGTGCACGTCCGAGGAGCGGTTGCTGTGGGCGCGGCTTTCGGTGTTCGCCGGGCACTTCGACCTCGAGGCCGCCGAGTACGTGTGCGGGGGGAACGGTCTGGCCGCCGGGGACGTCCTCGACGTGCTGTCGGCGCTGCTCGCGCAGTCGGTGGCGATCCGCGAGGAGACCCCGGCGGGGGCGCGTTACCGGATGCTGGACACGCTGCGCGCGTACGGCGCCGAGTGGCTGGAGGGCGTCGGCGACGCGGAGCGGCTCGCGCGGCGGCACCGGGACTGGTACGTGGGACTCGCCACCTGGTGCGAGCTGGACTGGTTCTCGCCGCGGCAGCGCGAGATCGCCGCGCGCGTCGAGGCGGATCTGCCGAATCTGCGCCGCGCCCTGGAGGTGGGCCTGACGGACCCGGACGAGGCGCATCTGGGACAGCACCTGGCGGGCTCGCTGTGGTTCTCCTGGGTGGGCTGCGGGCGGCTGGCGGAGGGTCGGCACTGGCTGGAGCAGGCGGTGCGGATCGACTCCGGTCATCAGCAGCCCCGGCTCAAGGCATTGTGGGTGCTCGCTTATGTGGCGATCCTCCAGGGCGACACGGTGCCCGCGCTGGCCGCGCTCCAGGAGTGCCGCCGTCAGGCTGTGCGGGCGGCGAACCCCACGGCGCTGGCGTACGCGGAGCATCGCGCCGGCTGCCTGGCACTGATCACGGACGACGTGCCCCGCGCGGAGGCACTGCTGCGCTCGGCGCTGCAGCGTTACGGCGAGATCGGGGAGCTCAACAGCAATGTGCTGATGGCGCGGATCGAGCTGGCGATGGCCCGCGTCTTCCAGGAAGATCTGTCGGACGCGGTGCGGATGTGCGAGGACGTCCGCCGGGTGTGCGAGGAGCACGGCGAGCGGTGGGCCCGCACCTACGCGCTGTACGTCCTGGCGTACGCGGCCTGGTGCGAGGACGACCTGGCCAGGGCCCGGGAACTGCTCGCCGACTCGCTGGACGGCGCCCACGGCTTCAGCGATCTGCTCGGTTCGGTGCTGGCGCTGGAGCTGCTCGCCCTGGTCACGGTGGCGGAGGGGAAGGCGGCCGAGGCGGCGGTGCTCCAGGGGGCGGCGGACCGGATGTGGCCGTCGGTGGGGCTGCGGCTGTTCGGTTCGGCCCACTACAACACGCCGCACGAGCTGTGCGAGGCGCGGGCCCGGGAACAACTGGGCGACGAACGGTACGAGGAGAGCGTGCGGCTGGGGGCGCGGCTCGGCCGGGACGAGGCGGTCCGCCGGGCGCTGCGCGGGATCGGGGCTGCGGTGGGCGATCCGCCGCCGGGCGGGAGCGTGCGGCAGGCGGCGG
>NZ_JBHSPC010000050.1:0-15034 GCF_042656345.1 Streptomyces incanus | reverse complement strand
GGGGAGACGGCGGGCTGAGTCACCGCACGCCTGCTGGGGTCAGCGGGCGTAGTACTCGACGACGAGCTGCTCGTCGCAGATCACCGGGATCTCCTTGCGGTTCGGCTCACGGTCCAGGCGGAACGCCAGGGACTTGAGGTTCACCTGGAGGTAGCGCGGGGTCTCGCCGTCGGGGGCGAAGCCACCCTCGCGGGCGATCGTGAACAGCGTCTTGTCCTTGCTGCGCTCACGGACCTGCACGACGTCGTCCGGGCGGACACGGAAGGAGGGCTTGTCGACCTTCTTGCCGTTGACCTGGATGTGGCCGTGGGTGACCATCTGGCGGGCCTGGTAGATCGTGCGGGCGATGCCCGAACGCAGGACCAGGGCGTCGAGACGGCGCTCGAGCTCGATGACGAGGGCGTCACCGGTCTTGATCGTCGTCTTGGCCGCACGCTCGTACGCGCGGACGAGCTGGCGCTCGCTGACGTCGTACTGGGCGCGCAGACGCTGCTTCTCCAGCAGACGGACCTTGTAGTCCGAGTTCTGCTTGCGGCCGCGGCCGTGCTCACCCGGCGGGTAGGGGCGGGCCTCGAAGTACTTGACGGCCTTCGGGGTCAGCGCGATACCCAGGGCACGCGACTTCTTGACCTTGGGGCGGGGCTGATTCGCCACTGTCTCTGTCTCTTTTCCAAAGTTTTCGGCTCACCAGGGTTAAAGGAGGTCGCATCCGCAGTTGGGGAAACCCCGCGGGTCCGCTCGGGACCTGCCGGGCAGCCGCTCCCCTGGTCTGGGCACATACGTGCAGCACGCGAGTGGCCCACCGGCCGGTCCCGGGACTCCGGGTGGTGGTGGGCTGCCCGCGACACCGTTCGACGGTGCGCGACGCTCCTGGATTCCCTGCCCCGGGGGGCAGGTCTCCGGCTGGATGTCCCGCTCTGGTGGTGCCGGTTTCCCTTGCGGGGCCGGACGCGGGACGCAGCTTCAGGTGATTCTACAGGGTGCTCACGGCTACTTCCGACCGAGGTGCTTCCTGGTCCACTCCACCGCGTCGGCGTACCGCGCCTCGGCGCCGTGCCGGGTGGGTTCGTAGTACGCGCGCCCCTTGAGGGCGTCGGGAGCGTACTGCTGCTGGGCGATGCCCTCGGGCAGGTCGTGCGGATACACGTACCCCTGGGCGTGGCCCAGCTTGGCCGCGCCCTTGTAGTGCCCGTCGCGCAGATGGGTCGGCACGGGCCCGGCCAGTCCCTTGCGGACGTCGTCGAGGGCGGCGCCGATCGCGGTGGTGGCCGCGTTGGACTTGGGGGCGAGGGCGAGGGCGATGGTGGCGTGGCTGAGGGTGAGGGCGGCCTCGGGGAAGCCGATCATGGCGACGGCCTGGGCGGCGGCGACCGCGATGGGCAGCGCGTTCGGATCGGCGAGGCCGATGTCCTCGCTGGCGGAGATCATCAGGCGGCGGGCGATGAAGCGGGGGTCCTCGCCGGCCTCGATCATCCGGGCCAGGTAGTGCAGGGCCGCGTCCACGTCGGAGCCGCGGATGGACTTGATCAGGGCGCTGGCGACGTCGTAGTGCTGATCGCCGGAGCGGTCGTACTTCACGGCGGCCCGGTCGACCGTCTCCTCCAGCGTGGCCAGGGAGATCTCCGTCTCGCCCTTGTCCAGCGCGGCTCCCGCCGCGGCCTCCAGGGCGGTCAGGGCACGGCGGGCGTCGCCTCCGGCGATGCGCACCAGGTGGTCGCCGGTGTCCTCGGGGAGGCTGAGGGTGCCCTTCAGGCCCCGCTCGTCGCCGAGCGCGCGGTGCAGCAGGTCCCTGATGTCGTCGTCGGTCAGGGGTTCGAGGGTGAGCAGGAGCGAGCGGGACAACAGCGGGGAGATGACCGAGAAGTAGGGGTTCTCGGTGGTCGCGGCGATCAGTGTGACCCAGCGGTTCTCGACCGCGGGGAGCAGGGAGTCCTGCTGGGCCTTGCTGAAGCGGTGGATCTCGTCGAGGAAGAGGACGGTCTCCTTGCCGTACCCGCCGGAAGCGCGACGGGCGCCGTCGATGACCACGCGGACCTCCTTGACGCCCGCGGTGATCGCCGACAGTTCGACGAAGCGCCGGTCGGTGGCCTTGGACACGACGTGGGCCAGGGTCGTCTTGCCGGTGCCGGGCGGTCCCCACAGAAACACCGAGGACGGGCCCGCGGGGCCGGAGGAGCCCTCGCCGACCAGCCGGCGCAAGGGTGAGCCGGGCTTCAGCAGATGTCGTTGGCCCACCACCTCGTCGAGGGTGCGCGGGCGCATCCGGACGGCGAGAGGGCTGCCGGTCGGGTCCTTCTCCTGGCGGTCTTCGGCTGCGGCGGTGAACAGATCGGGCTCCACACCGAAACCCTAAAGGACCGCACCGACAGCGCGGGGCGCGCGGTCGGTGCGGTCCTTGTGACCCGGGGTCGGTGCGATACCGGCGGTCAGCTGGTCCAGAACTCCCACCAGCGGGTCAGGATCAGCATGCCGATGATGCCGATGTGCAGTACGGGCATGACCCAGGTGAACTCGCCGAAGAAGCTCTTGAGCCAGCCGGGGGCGGGCAGGAAGCCCTTGCGGATGTTGAACGACGTGACGTACCAGAACATGATGATCGTGGCGACCCAGGCCAGGCAGCACCACAGGCACAGGGCGTTGATCCGGTACAGGGACTGGAACATCAGCCAGGCGCAGAAGACGGTGCCGAAGAGGGTGCCCGCGTTGAAGGTGAGCCAGTACCAGCGCGGGAAGCGGGCTCCGGCGAGCAGACTCATGCCCACGCAGATGACGACGCCGTAGGTCACGAGGCCCAGCATCGGGTTGGGGAAGCCGAAGACGCTCGCCTGGTGGCTCTCCATGACACTGCCGCAGGAGACCACCGGGTTGAGGCTGCAGCCGGGGACGAACGTCTCGCCCTTGACCTTGGCCTCGAGCAGCTTGAACTTGTCCAGCGTGATGACCCACGCGGCGAGTACACCGGCGGCGCCGGTGATGAGCAGCAGCAGGGCGAACGCACGGCCGGCGCCCTCGCGCGGCGGCCCGGCTGCGGGCCCCGGCGCGGGGTCGGGCTCGGTGGAAACGTCCTTCACTGTCGACTTGCTCATCACGCCGATTCCGTCACTGGAGAGTGTGGACCTGCTTCGGGCAGGGCCATTGTGCCGCACGGGACCGTGGGTCCACCGTCCGCCGGCCACAAGAGCGTATGAACAGGCCCCGCGGGCGTACGGTTTCGGCCGCAGTATGTGCCCTGGCCGCACATACGCTCCAGCCTAGGTCCCCGATCGAGGGAATCGGCGTCCGCGATGTTGACGCGACGACGGCGCGTCGACGGCGAAGGCGCCGGGCCCGCTCGGGCACACCGGCGCCTTCATGCGCGTGAGGGGAAGGGCGGGGGTCAGCCGAGCCGGGCCTCCAGCTCGGCCACGATCTCGTTGACGCCCACCGCGGTCTGCTCGCCGGACTCCATGTCCTTGAGCTGGACGACGCCCTCGGCGAGATCGCGCTCGCCGAGCACCAGGGCGTAGCGCGCGCCCGAGCGGTTGGCCGCCTTCATCGCCGCCTTCAGTCCCTTGCCGCCGTAGGCGAAGTCGGCGGCGACGCCGTTCTTGCGCAGTTCGGTGACCTTGGCGAACAGCACCCGGCGGGCCTCCTCGCCGAGCGGGACGGCGAAGACGCTGGTGGTCGCCGGGAGTTCGAGCGTGACACCCTCCGCCTCCAAGGCCAGCACCGTGCGGTCGACACCGAGCGCCCAGCCGACGGACGGCAGCGCGGGGCCGCCGATCATCTCCGAGAGACCGTCGTAGCGGCCGCCGCCGCCCACCGCGGACTGGGAGCCCAGACCGTCGTGGACGAACTCGAAGGTGGTGCGCGTGTAGTAGTCCAGCCCCCGCACCAGCCTGGGGTCGTCCTCGAAGGCGACGCCCGCGGCCGTGACCAGCTCGCGGACCTCCTCGTGGTACGTCTTGCAGGCGTCGCACAGGTAGTCGCGCAGCAGCGGGGCACCGGTCAGCTGCTTCTGCACCGCCTCGCGCTTGTCGTCCAGGACGCGCAGCGGGTTGATCTCCGCGCGGCGCAGGGTGTCCTCGTCCAGGTCCAGTCCGCGCAGGAAGTCCTGCAGCGCGGCCCGGTAGACGGGGCGGCACTCCTTGTCGCCCAGGGAGTTCAGCAGGATGCGGAATGCGCTGAGTCCCAGGGAGCGGTACGCCTGGTCGGCCAGGATGATCAGCTCGGCGTCGAGCGCCGGGTCCTCGGCACCGATCGCCTCGGCGCCGACCTGGGAGAAGTGGCGGTAGCGGCCCTTCTGGGGGCGCTCGTAGCGGTAGTACGAGCCGGAGTACCAGAGCTTGACCGGGAGGTTGCCCGCCTTGTGCAGGTTGGCCTCCAGGGCCGCGCGCAGCACGGAGGCCGTGCCCTCGGGCCGCAGGGCGAGGCGGTCGCCGCCCTTGGTCTCGAAGGCGTACATCTCCTTGGTGACGATGTCGGTGGACTCACCGACACCGCGCGCGAACAGCTCGACGTTCTCGAAGCCGGGTGTCTCGATGTAGCCGTAGCCGGAGCCCCGCAGCGGGGCGGCGATGGCCTCGCGGACGGCGAGGTACGTGGCGCTGTCCGGCGGGATCAGGTCGTAGGTGCCCTTGGGGGCCTTGAAGGTGCTCACGGAAGGTCTTGTCACATTCCTCGTCGGGGAGCGTCTGCGGCGCCGCGTCCTTGGCGGTCCGCCGCCACCTGCCGCAGATACGGGTTGGTGGCGCGCTCCTGGCCGATGGTCGTCTGGGGTCCGTGTCCGGACAGCACCACGGTCGAGTCGTCGAGCGGCAGGCACACGCGGGCCAGCGAGTCGAGCAGGTCGGCCGTGTCACCGCCGGGCAGGTCGGTGCGTCCGACGGAGCCGGCGAACAGCAGGTCGCCCGAGAAGAACACCGGCGGGATGTCCGCCGCCTCGGGCAGGCCGAAGGTCACCGACCCCTTGGTATGGCCGGGCGCGTGCGCGACCGTCAGCCGCAGACCGGCCAGGTCGAGCTCCGCGCCGTCGGCCAGTTCCTTGACGTCGGCCGGCTCCCCCACGGTCAGTTCGCCCATCAGCGGCATGCCGATGGCGCGGCCGATGCCCTTCTCGGGGTCGCTCATCATGTACCGGTCGTCGGGGTGGATCCAGGCCGGTACGTCGTGCGCCCCGCACACGGGGACGACCGAGGCCACGTGGTCGATGTGGCCGTGTGTGAGGACGACGGCCACGGGCTTCAGCCGGTGTTTGCGGACCGCCTCCTCGACTCCGGGGGCGGCCTGGTGGCCGGGATCGATGATCACGCACTCCTCGCCGGCGGCGGGGGCGACGAGATAACAGTTCGTCCCCCAGGCCCCGGCGGGGAACCCGGCAATGAGCACGTTCGTCCTTCGTTGTGTCGGTACGGGAGGCTTGCGGCGGGGCTGGCGCCCGCGGTCAGAGCCTACCGGCGCTGCCGTTTCCTCAGCGAACCCATATACGGTACGGGGCACACGCAGTCAGTCGGCCCGCCGCCCGCACGCGTATTCGGTCGGCACACGAGAGGCATGAGGAGTAACCCGGTGGTCAGCCAGGAGCAGCGGCGGCGTCAGCTCGCCCGGGAGAAGTTCTTGCGGCAGCAGCAGCGGCGTACCGAGGCGCGCCGCAAGTCGCGGATCCGCAACTCGGTGATCGCGTCCGCCCTCGGTGTGGTCCTGATCGGCAGCCTCGGGCTGTACACGGCCGGGGCGTTCGACCGGGACGAGGACACGTCCAACGCGAACGCGGAGGTCACGCCCAGCGCCGAGGCCCCGAGCAAGGCGCCCGACCCGTGCGAGAAGCCGGCCCAGGGCAAGGTCGCGTCGAAGACCTGGAAGAAGGAGCCGGCGCTCTCCGTCGACAAGTCGGCGAAGTACACGATGTCGCTCGACACGACCTGCGGCACGATCGACCTGGCGCTGAAGGCGTCGGCTGCCCCGCACACCGTCAACTCGTTCGAGTTCCTCGCCGGTGAGGGCTACTTCGACCACAGCACGTGCCACCGGCTGACCGACACGGGCATCTACGTGCTGCAGTGCGGCGATCCGCAGGGCACCGGAACGGGCGGCCCCGGCTACACGATTCCCGACGAGAATCTGAAGGACAAGAGCCTCAAGGGCAATGTGTACCCGGCAGGCACGGTCGCGATGGCCAACCAGTACAACGCGCAGGCGCAGCAGGGGCGCGACAGTGGAGGCAGCCAGTTCTTCCTGGTCTACCAGGACAGTCAGCTGCCGCCCGACTACACACCGTTCGGCACGGTGTCCGAGGCGGGGATGAAGGTGCTGAAGAAGATCGCGGACGCCGGTGCTCAGCCCATGGACCCCGCGACCGGGAATACCGCGCCCAACGCGACGGTCGTCATCAACAAGGCGACGGTCACGAAATCCTGACTGCCCAGCTGCGGAATTTCGGTCGCGCGGGATGCGGACAGCATCCCGCCGGTCGCCTAGATTGGCCGTGACGAAAACTGTGGACGATGCCCGGGGGCAGCAGAGCCCTCCGCAGGCATCATGTGGAGGAGGCGCTGTGAGCAGCGACCCGTGGGGCCGCGTCGACGAGACGGGGACCGTGTACGTGCGTACGGCCGACGGAGAGCAGGTCGTCGGTTCCTGGCAGGCGGGCTCCCCCGAGGAGGCTCTGGCCTACTTCGAGCGCAAGTACGAGGGCCTGGTTGTCGAGATCGGCCTCCTCGAGAAGCGAGTGAAGACCACCGACCTGTCCTCGAAGGACGCCATGGCGGCGGTCGGGCACCTGCGGGAGCAGGTCGACGCCCATCACGCGGTCGGTGACCTGGCTGCCCTGCGGGTGCGGCTGGACAAGCTCGTGGAGCTGGTGGACGCCCGGCGCGAGGAGCGCAGGGCGCAGCGGGCGAAGCAGTCCGACGAGGCGCGCCACGCCAAGGAGGCGCTGGTCGCCGAGGCGGAGGAGCTGGCGGGCTCGGACCAGTGGCGGGCTGCCGGTGAGCGGCTGCGGGCGCTGGTGGACACCTGGAAGGGCCTGCCGCGGCTGGACCGCAAGTCCGACGACGAGCTGTGGCACCGCTTCTCGCACGCGCGGTCGGCGTTCTCCAAGCGGCGCAAGCAGCACTTCGCGCACCTGGACGCGCAGCGCGAGGAGGCCCGCAAGACCAAGGAACGTCTGGTCGCCGAGGCCGAGGGGCTGTCGAAATCGACGGACTGGGGTGCGACGGCGGCGCGCTACCGGGATCTGATGTCGGAGTGGAAGGCCGCGGGCCGCGCCCAGCGCGAGCACGAGGAGGACCTGTGGAACCGCTTCCGCGGTGCCCAGGACGTCTTCTTCGCCGCCCGCGGCTCGGTCTTCGCCGAGCGTGACGCGGAGCAGACGGAGAACCTCAAGCTCAAGGAGGAGCTGGCCGGGGAGGCCGAGAAGCTCCTGCCGATCACGGACCTGAAGGCCGCCCGCGCCGCGTTCCGCGCGCTCAACGAGCGGTGGGAGGCCATCGGCCATGTGCCGCGGGACGCCCGGCCGAAGGTCGAGGGCCGGATGCACACCGTGGAGCGGGCCATGCAGGAGGCCGAGGAGGCCGAGTGGCGCCGGACCAACCCGGAGGCACGCGCGCGTGCCGAGGGTCTGACCGGCCAGCTCCAGGCGGCCGCGGACAAGCTGAAGGGCCAGATCGAGCAGGCGCGGGCGCAGGGCAACGACGCCAGGGCCCAGAAGCTCGAGCGGGAGCTGGAGGGCCGCCAGGCGCTCCTGGACCAGGCCCTGAAGGGTCTGCAGGAGTTCGGCGGCTGACGGCAAGCACGGCAGAGGGGCTCCCGTACCGCGTGTACGGGAGCCCCTCTGCCGTGCTTGCCGTGCGCTGTGGCCGGTCTACGTCCGGTTGCGGGCCGAGGTCACCCTGTACACGTCGTAGACGCCCTCCACGCCCCGTACGGCCTTCAGGACGTGCCCGAGGTGCTTCGGGTCGCCCATCTCGAAGGTGAAGCGGGAGGTGGCGACGCGGTCGCGGGAGGTCTGGACAGCCGCGGAGAGGATGTTGACGTGCTGGTCGGACAGCACGCGTGTGACGTCCGACAGCAGCCGGGAGCGGTCCAGGGCCTCGACCTGGATGGCGACCAGGAACACCGAGGACTGGGTCGGCGCCCACTCGACCTCGAGGATGCGCTCGGGCTCACGGGACAGCGAGTCGACGTTCACGCAGTCGCTGCGGTGGACGGAGACGCCGCTGCCGCGGGTGACGAAGCCGATGATCGGGTCGCCGGGAACCGGGGTGCAGCAGCGGGCCAGCTTGACCCAGACATCGTCGACGCCCTTGACGACGACCCCGGGATCGGCGTTGGAGCGGCGCTTGCGGCCCCGCCCGCGGGCCGGCGGCACCGACTCGTCGATCTCCTCGGTGGCCGCCTCCTCGCCGCCCAGGGCCTGCACCAGCTTCTGGACGATGTTCTGCGCGGCGACATGGCCCTCGCCGATCGCCGCGTACAGCGCGGAGATGTCCGAGTAGCGCATCTCGTGCGCGAGAGTGACCAGTGAGTCGCCGGTGAGGATGCGCTGGATCGGCAGGTTCTGCTTGCGCATCGCGCGGACGATGGCGTCCTTGCCCTGCTCGATCGCCTCGTCGCGTCGCTCCTTGGAGAACCAGGCGCGGATCTTGTTGCGGGCGCGCGGCGACTTGACGAAGCCGAGCCAGTCCCGGGAGGGGCCCGCGCCGGCTGCCTTGGAGGTGAAGACCTCCACCAGATCGCCGTTGTCCAGGGTCGACTCGAGCGGGACGAGCCGGCCGTTGACCCGCGCTCCTATGGTGCGGTGGCCGACCTCGGTGTGGACGGCGTACGCGAAGTCCACCGGGGTGGCGCCCGCGGGGAGCGCGATGACATCGCCCTTGGGGGTGAAGACGAAGACCTCGTTGCGGGACAGGTCGAAGCGCAGGGACTCAAGGAACTCGCCGGGGTCCTCGGTCTCCTTCTGCCAGTCGAGGAGCTGCCGCAGCCACGCCATGTCGTTGACGGCGGCCGAGTCCTTGCCCGCCTTGCCGGGGGCGACGTCGGTGCGCACCTTCGAGGCGCCGGCGACGGCCTCCTGCTTGTACTTCCAGTGCGCGGCGATGCCGTACTCGGCGCGGCGGTGCATGTCGAACGTGCGGATCTGCAGCTCGACGGGCTTGCCGCCGGGGCCGATGACCGTCGTGTGCAGCGACTGGTACATGTTGAACTTGGGCATCGCGATGTAGTCCTTGAACCGGCCGGGGACCGGATTCCACCGCGCGTGCACCGTGCCGAGTGCCGCGTAGCAGTCGCGGACGGTGTCCACGAGGACACGGATGCCCACCAGGTCGTAGATCTCCGCGAAGTCCCGGCCGCGGACGATCATCTTCTGGTAGACGCTGTAGTAGTGCTTGGGGCGGCCGGTGACGGTCGCCTTGATGCGGGCCGCGCGCAGGTCCTGCTGGACCTCGTCGGTGACGATCGCCAGGTACTCGTCGCGCTTGGGGGCGCGTTCGGCGACCAGCCGGACGATCTCGTCGTACATCTTGGGGTAGAGGATCGCGAAGGCGAGGTCCTCCAGCTCCCACTTGATGGTGTTCATGCCCAGCCGGTGGGCGAGCGGCGCGTAGATCTCCAGGGTCTCGCGCGCCTTCTTCTCCTGCTTCTCGCGCTTGAGGTAGCGCATGGTGCGCATGTTGTGCAGGCGGTCGGCGAGCTTGATGACCAGGACCCGGGGGTCCTTGGCCATGGCGACGACCATCTTGCGCACGGTCTCGGCCTGCGCGGCCTCGCCGAACTTGACCTTGTCCAGCTTGGTGACGCCGTCGACCAGCAGGGCGACGGTGTCGCCGAAGTCGCGGCGGAGCTGTTCCAGGCCGTACTCGGTGTCCTCCACCGTGTCGTGCAGCAGGCCGGCCATCAGGGTGGCCGGGTCCATGCCCAGCTCGGCGAGGATGGTGGTGACGGCGAGCGGGTGCGTGATGTACGGGTCGCCGCTCTTGCGCTTCTGGCCGCGGTGCCAGCGCTCGGCGACCTGGTAGGCGCTCTCGATCTGGCGGAGGGTGGCGTTCTCGATCTTGGGGTCGTTGCCGCGCACTATCCGCAGCAGCGGCTCCAGCACCGGGTTGTACGGGTTGGCGCGCTGGACCCCGAGCCGGGCCAGGCGGGCGCGGACGCGGTTGGAGGAGCCGGAGCGGGTGGGCTGCCCGGTGTTCGGGCGGGCCGCGGGGGCGGAGCGCTGGGCTCCCCCCGCTCGAGCGGAGTCGGGAGCGGGGGACGGCTTGGGACGCGGTTGCTCGGGCTTTTCCACGGCGGCCTGGGCGTGCTGGACCGGCCCGCGCGGGTCGTTCTTCGCGTGGGGTGTGCTCGGCGCGGGCTTGGCCGCGGCAGCCGAGCCGGACTCGGGCTTGTCTGCGGTCAGGTGCTGGGCCTCGTCTGCCAAGAGGACTCCTCGTACGCGATCACGGGTCCCCAGATCAGGTTCCGGAGCCCCCATGGTAGCCATCCCGTGCCTGCGGATCTCCTTCGGACCGGTGTGCGGATTGTTCACCCCTGAAACGCGCGGGGCGGGCACCGGATTCCCCCGGTGCCCGCCCGCGCGGTGTCCGCCACGCCCGTCCGGCGCGCTGCGTCGCTGGTGGGACGGTGTCCCTCGGCGCTCGTCAGAGCGTGAGCAGCGCCTCCAGCGGGGCACCGGCCAGGGCCGGTTCCACGCGCGCCCGGCCGCCGAGGAAGCCGAGCTCCATCAGTACGGCGAGGCCCGCGACGTCGGCGCCCGCCCTGCGGATGAGCTGGACCGACGCCTCGGCGGTGCCGCCGGTGGCGAGCACGTCGTCGATCACCAGGACGCGGTCGGCGGCGGTGAGGTCCTCGGCGTGCACCTCGATCTCGGCGGAGCCGTACTCCAGGTCGTACGCCTGGCTGAGGGTGGCTCCGGGGAGCTTGCCCGCCTTGCGCACGGGGATGAAGCCGAGGCCCGCGCGGACGGCGACCGGGGCGCCGAGGATGAAGCCGCGGGCTTCCAGGCCGACGACCTTGGTGGCGCCGGTGCGGCCGGCGATCTGTGCGAGGGCGTCACTGAGCGCGGTGAACGCCGCCGGGTCGGCCAGGAGCGGGGTGATGTCCTTGAACAGCACACCCGGCTCCGGGTGGTCCGCCACGTCCCGGATGCGGCTCAGCAGCAGTGCGGAGACATCAGTGATTTCGGTCATCGTCGCTTTCCCGGGGGTCGGCCGCGCCCGCGGCTGCGGGACGCGGACTGGTCGCGTGGGCCGACGACAGCGGCAGCGGCTTCGTCCAGCCCATTGTCGTGGCCGCCGTCGGGCACCCGGACGTCCCTCGGCTCGTCGCCCGCGTCGGTGCCCAGGGCGCGCTTGGCCAGGACGCGCTTCTTCAGGGACCGCATCGAAGGATCGAACTCCTTGAGGTCGGCGACGAGCGGAGTGGCGATGAAGATCGACGAGTACGCACCGGCGGCGAGGCCGACGAACAGGGACAGCGAGATGTCGTTCAGCATGCCGGCGCCGAGGACACCGCCACCGATGAACAGCAGGGCCCCCACCGGCATCAGCGCGACCACCGTGGTGTTGACGGAACGGACCAGGGTGCCGTTGATGGAGCGGTTGGCGATCTCGCTGTAGGTCCAACGGGACTGCTTGGTGATGTCCTTGGTCTGTTCCTTGAGGCTGTCGAACACCACGACCGTGTCGTAGAGCGAATAGCCGAGGATGGTCAGCAGACCGATCACCGTGCCCGGTGTGACCTCGAAGCCCACGAGGGCGTACACGCCGACGGTGATGGTGATGTCGTGGATCAGCGCGACGAACGCGGCGATCGCCATGCGCCACTCGAAGGCGATCGCCAGATAGATCACGACCAGGAACAGGAAGATGCCGAGGCCCTGCCAGGCCTTGTTGGCGATCTGCTCGCCCCAGCTGGGACCGACCAGGTCCGCGTTGATCCGCTCGGGGTCGAGCTTCAGGTCCTGGGAGAGCTCCGTCTTGATCTTGTCCGAGGTGCTGGTGTCGATGGCCGCGATCTGGATGCGCAGGCTGCCGTCGCCGAGCTTCTGGACGATGGCGTCGTGGCCGGAGGCATCTTCCGCGTACTTCTCGGCCTGGGCGACCGAGGCGCTCATGTTCTTCGGGGTGGTGAAGACCGCTCCGCCCTGGAACTCGATGCCCATGTGGAGGCCGCGCACTGCCAGGCCGGCGATGGCCAGGACGGTGATCAGGATGGAGATGCCGTACCAGATCTTGCGGTTCTTGATGAAGTCGTAGCCGACCTCACCGTGGTGCAGCCGGGCGCCGAGATTACCGAGCTTCGACATCCCTCACGCCTCCTTCGTCTGGGTGGGGGCGGAGGGGCGGCGGGTGCGGCGCAGCGGGGGTTTCGCCCCGAGGGCCTTCGGATCCAGGCCGGACCACTTGTGACCGCTCGCGAAGAACTTCCGGCGGGCCATCAGCGTCAGCAGCGGCTTGGTGAACAGGAACACCACCACGACGTCGAGCACCGTGGTCAGACCGAGCGTGAACGCGAAGCCCTGGACCTTGCCGACGGTGACGACGAAGAGCACCGCGGCGGCGAGGAAGGAGACGAAGTCGGAGACCAGGATGGTGCGCCGGGCGCGCGGCCAGGCACGCTCCACGGCGGTGCGCAGGACGCGGCCCTCGCGGATCTCGTCCCTCACCCGTTCGAAGTACACGATGAACGAGTCCGCCGTGATGCCGATGGCGACGATGGCTCCGCAGACGGCCGGCAGGTTCAGCGCGAAGCCGATGGTGGGGCCGAGCAGCGCCATGATCACGTAGGTGAGAGAGGCGGACACCAGCAGCGAGGCGACGGCGATGAACGACAGACCGCGGTAGTAGACCAGCAGGTAGAGGACGACCATGGCGAGGCCGATCGCGCCGGCGATCAGGCCGGCGTGCAGCTGGTCTCCGCCGAGTGCGGCGGTGACGGTGGTGACGCTGTCCTCGCGGAACGTCAGGGGGAGGGCACCGTAGGACAGCATGTTGGCGAGTTCCTCGGACGACTTCTGGGTGAAGTTGCCGGAGATCTCCGCGTTGCCGCCGGTGAGGGCCTGGCTGACGTACGGGTCGGAGACGACCTCGCCGTCCAGGACGATGGCGAACTGGTTCTGCGGGGACGGGTTCTGCGCCAGCTTGCCGGTGATGTCGGCGAACTTCTTGCTGCCCTTGTCCGTGAAGTCCATGGTGACGGTCCAGCCGGCACCGGTCTGTGTGTTGAGGACCGCCTTGGCCTTGTCGACGTCCGTGCCGTCGACGGCGGCGGGGCCGAGGATGTACTTCTGCCACTGCCCCTGCGAGTTCTGGCCGCAGGCCACGGTCGATTCGGTGGCCTTGGTCCCGTCACCGGCGGAGGCGCGGACGTCAGCCTTGGTGCAGTCGAGCGCGGCGTACTGGGCCTGGAGCTTGTTGTCCGCCTCGGAGGCCCCGTCCGTCGTGGAGGGGGAGGGAGTGGCCTTGGCCGAACCGGTGGGGGTCGCGGACGGGGTGGGGTCGGCCTTCAGGGCCTCGGTGACCGCACGGCCCTGGGTGGTGGCGCCGGCCGACGGGCTGGTGGAGGCGGACGGGGACCCCTCGTCGGTGGTCTTGTCCGTGGCCCCCTGGCTCGCGCCGTCGGTGGCCTTGTCGCTCTCGGCTGAGGTGTTACCGGTGCCGCTCGGCGTGGGAGCGGCACCGCCCGCGGCGAGTTCGGTGGCTACGACCGGACGGAAGTAGAGCTTGGCGGTGGTGCCGACCTGTTCCCGGGCCTGTTCGGAGTTGGTGCCCTTGGGGATATTGACGATGATGTTACGGTTGCCCTGCGTCTGGACCTCGGCCTCGGAGACACCGAGACCGTTGACGCGACGCTCCATGATGGAGACCGCAGTCGCCATATTGGTCGGGTTGATCGCGGATTCCTGACCGGCCTCGGGTACGGCCGCCAGCGTGATGCTGGTGCCGCCGGCGAGGTCGATACCCAGACGCGGAGTCTTGTGCCCGGAGGCGAACATCCCTCCGGTGAGCGCCACCATGGCGATCAGAATCAGGGCCAGCGAGCGCCACGGTTTACTTGTGACGCTCGCGTTGGTTCCCTTTTTGAGTGCTGCCACCTTCTCGTACTCCCTCTCGGGCCGCCTCGCGCCCGGTCGACGGGTGGGCGGCCATGACATGGTCTCGGGACTCCGCGCGAGCTGGGCATGCCCCGGGGTGCGCGGACCGTGCGGCCCGCGCACCCCGGGTCACGACTACTTCGCCTCGGAACCGCCGTCGGACTTCTTCGCCTGCTCGTCCGTCTTCGCCTTGTCGGTGGCGTCGGTGGCGTCGGTGCCGGCATCGGCCGACTCGGCGTCGGCGGTGTCGGCAGGCACGTCGGCCGCGTCCTTCTTGCCGAAATCGACCGGCGCGTCGTCGGAGGCGGCGGAGTCGTCGGTCTCGGTGAGGGAGGAGGCGTCGTCGGGGACGACATCGGCGTCGGACTTCAGGTCGTGCTCGATGCCGTGAACGATGTGGTTGTACTCCTCGTCGGTCAGTACGGCACCGATGGAGTTCTTCGCGAACAGCAGTTCCACGCCGGGTCCGGCGTCGAGGAGGACCGTGTCCTCACTGACCTCCTTCACCGTGGCATACATACCCCCGATCGTGCGGACACCGGAACCCGGCTGCATCTGGTTCCGCATATCGATGGCCTGCTGCTGCTTCTTCTTGGCCGACCGGGTCATCAGGAACATGGCCCCGATGAGCACAATGAACGGGAGGAGGGTCAGGAGACTCACGGGTCGGACTTCCTTCACACGACCGCACTGGTGAACGGCCTGATGGTTGGGGGTATGTGGTGCCGCCGGCAAGGCGTGGCATCGGCGGAGTCTAGGCGAGTCCGCGCGCAGGGAACAACGCCCAGCATGGCACCGGGGTTCCTGGCGTGGCCAATGCCGTCCCTCTCACGACCCGAACAGGTCCCCTTGTCCGTTTCCGGCAGGTCGGGAGCCGGGCGGGACGAGGCCGAGGTGCGCCCATGCCGCCGGTGTGGCGACCCGGCCGCGCGGGGTGCGGGCCAGCAGCCCCTCCCGTACCAG
>NZ_JBHSPC010000049.1:0-822 GCF_042656345.1 Streptomyces incanus | reverse complement strand
GTCCGCGGCGCGGACATGCAGAGCGTCCCGGTCCGGGTCCGCGTAGACGGCCACGCTCGAGATACCGGCGTCCCGGCAGGCTCGGGCCACGCGGACAGCGATTTCGCCACGGTTGGCGATGAGCACCTTCGTCAGCATGTCGTCTCCTGCACTTCTGTACGGTCGGTGCTGAGCGCGTCGACGGTCTCGACGATGCTGCGGATGTCCGCGCCGGGGGTGAACACCGCGTCCACGCCCATGGTTTCGAGTGAGCGGACATCGGCGTCCGGGATGATGCCGCCGACCAGGAGGCGGACGTCGCTCGCCTCCTCCCGAGCCAGCAGCTCGATCACCCGCTGCACGATCGTCAGGTGGGCGCCCGAGAGGACGGACAAGCCGAGAAGGGGGGCGTCCTCGGCGATGACGGTGGCGACGATCTGCTCGGGCGTCTGGTGCAGACCGGTGTAGATCACTTCATAGCCGGCGTCGCGCAGTGCGCGGGCGATGACCTTGGCACCGCGGTCATGGCCGTCGAGTCCGGGCTTGGCGATCACCACACGGGCGCGTGGTGCCGGGGCCGCAGCGCTGTGTTCCGCGCGCTGCTGTAGGACGTTCATGGTGTCTCCGATCGGGTGTTCAGCCAGGCAGGACGGGCGTGAGCCAGCCGGTCGTGCCGTACGTGTGCGCTGTGCGCAGCGGGAGGTGGCGCGAGGCCCAGGCAGTGGGGCGAGAGGTTGCGGGGAGAGGTGCCGGTGTCCGGGCGACGGACAGCACCGAGACCAGCGCGGCCAGTTCCTCCGGGGTGGGGTTGCCCCGTACGACCTTGATCGTCATGGCGTCTTC
>NZ_JBHSPC010000048.1:0-3487 GCF_042656345.1 Streptomyces incanus | reverse complement strand
GTCCGCGGCGCGGACATGCAGAGCGTCCCGGTCCGGGTCCGCGTAGACGGCCACGCTCGAGATGCCGGCGTCCCGGCAGGCTCGGGCCACGCGGACAGCGATTTCGCCACGGTTGGCGATGAGCACCTTGCGCACGATTGAGGCTCCCTCCTTGAAACAAGCCGAGTTTAGGGACTGCCGACACGGCACTACGACCCGTCCCCAATGGTGACCTTGCCCACACGGAGCGTGATTCGAGGCTCGCTCGACCCGCGAAATCCCATGTCGCACCTTGGTGCGCAAGACTCCTCCGGGAAACCCTAGCCCTCCCGTGTGGTCAAGGTCTCTGTGAGAGCGTGCTGCGGCCCACTCCGTTTTTTTGTCGAGTCCCTACGAATGGCCCAACGATTCTTTGCCGTTCGGGGAACCCTTGTCCCTGGCTTTACTTGTCAGTAACGTTCGCGCTGCCTTGAACGTACTCGGGGTAACCGCAGTCGTGCTCGAAAGTGGGTGGGGGCCGGTGGTCCGCAGACCGGTGGCGTGGATCGTGGCACTCGTGCTCTTCGCCGAGGGGCTCGGCGTCGCCGCCCTGAGCTGGTTCCTCGGGATCGTCGTCGACCGGCAGGACATGTCGCTGGCCGGCCTCGACCCGCACATGACGTCGGTGTCCTCGAAGGCCGGCGGCATCGTCTTCGGGCTCTATTTCGCCCTGTGCGGCCTCGTCGCGCTGCTGGTCGCCCTGCGCGACCGCACGCCCTTGGGGGCGGGCCGGGCCCTGCTGATCAGCGCCGCCGTGGTGCACGCGCTGCTGGGCGCCTTCGCGTGGGGGCTGGTCGGCGCGTCCGCGTTCCTCTCCATGGTGGTGGTGCTCGCCCTCATCGTGCTGCTCCTGATGACGTACGACCCCGACGGCCGTCCTGGCGGGCCCGCCGGCACCACCGGACCCGCGGAGCCCCCGGGCGGGGGCGGCGGGGGCGGCGCCGACGGGTCCCCGGTCACCTCTCCGGCGGCGCCCACAGCTCCGTGATGCCCACGCCCAGCCGGGCCAGCAGACGGCGCACCAGCGGCAGGCTGATGCCGATGACGTTCCCGTGGTCGCCGTCGATGCCCTCGATGAACGGGGCCGAGCGGCCGTCCAGGGTGAACGCTCCCGCGACATGGAGCGGTTCGCCGGACGCGACGTAGGCGGCGATCTCCTCGTCCGAGGGCTCGCCGAAGCGGACGACGGTGGACGCGGTGGCGGAGGCGTACCGGCTGCCGTCCGCGGTGGTGTCGTAGACGCAGTGGCCGGTCTGGAGGATGCCCGCGCGGCCCCGCATCGACTTCCAGCGCGCGGTGGCCTCCTCGGCGTCCGCGGGCTTGCCGAGGGCCCGGCCGTCCAGCTCGAGCACCGAATCGCAGCCGATCACCAGGGCACCCAGGACCTCCGGCTTCGCCGCGACGACGGAGGCCTTCGCCTCGGCGAGGGCGAGGGCCAGTTCGGCCGGGGTGGGTGCGGTGACGGCGTCCTCGTCGACTCCGCTGACGATCACCTCGGGGGTGAGTCCGGCCTGGCGGAGCAGCCCGAGCCGGGCGGGGGACTGGGAGGCGAGCACGAGCCGACGGCGGGGCTGATCTGTCATGCGATCAGCGTATCGGCGGATCCGCCCACCGGCGTGTCCGGAAGCCTCCGCCCACCGATCCCACCGGTCCGGCGGAAGCCCAGCGTCCGTCGGTCCGGCGGAAGCCCAGCGTCCGTCGGTCCGATGGAAGCCCAGCGTTCGCCGGACCGGCGGAGGCCCGGTCTTCGTCGGGTCGGCGGGAGCCCCGCCTGGGCCGGCCGAGGGCCGGAGGTTTCACCGCACGCCGATCACGATCATCGCGAGCACCATGGCCAGCGCCAGGAGAACGCCCAGCCGTCGCAGCATCTCCTGCGTGTCCCGCAGTTCCTTCGGCGGCTCGTTCTCGGGATCGGACCACAGCATGCTTTCCATCGTCCGGCCGCCCGCCCGGGCACCGCCTGAGTACGCGTACTCAACTTCCCGGCATGATCCGAACGAGAGGCCCTAGGCTCCCGGCCAATACGTCCGCGACCAGGCCGTCGGCCCCGGCTGGGGCAGGAGCCGGCCGGCGATGCGGGACGGGTCGGACCAGGAGTCACGGGGAGTGGGCGCGCCGGACGGCACGGCGGACGCCGCCGCGGCGCGCACGCGGACCACCGCCAGTGCGGCGGCCAGTTCCTCCGGGGTGGGGTTGCCCCGTACGACCTTGATCGTCATGGCGTCTTCCAATCGCTCGGCCGGGCCCCGGTGCGCGGGGCCCGGCGGGCAGGAGTCCCAGGGATCACAGCGGGATGTTGCCGTGCTTCTTCGGGGGCAGGGATTCCCGCTTGGTCCGCAGCTGACGCAGCCCGCGGACGATGTGCCGGCGGGTGTCGGACGGCATGATCACCGAGTCGATGTAGCCGCGCTCGGCCGCCACGTAGGGGTTGAGCAGCGCGTCCTCGTACTCCTGGATCAGTCGGGCGCGGGCGGCCGCCCCCTCTCCCGCCCCGGCGGACTCCGCGGCGGCGATGGTGCGGCGGTGCAGGATGTTGACGGCGCCCTGCGCGCCCATCACCGCGATCTGCGCGGTGGGCCAGGCCAGGTTGAGGTCGGCGCCCAGGTGCTTGGAGCCCATCACGTCGTAGGCGCCGCCGAAGGCCTTGCGGGTGATCACGGTGATCAGCGGGACGGTCGCCTCCGCGTACGCGAAGATCAGCTTGGCGCCGCGCCGGATGATGCCGTCGTGCTCCTGGTCCACGCCGGGCAGGAAGCCGGGCACGTCCACGAAGGTCAGCACCGGCACGTTGAAGGCGTCGCAGGTGCGCACGAAGCGGGCCGCCTTCTCGCTGGCGGCGATGTCCAGGCAGCCGGCGAACTGCATCGGCTGGTTGGCGACGACGCCGACCGGGCGGCCCTCCACCCGGCCGTAGCCGGTGACGATGTTCGGCGCGAACAGCGGCTGCGTCTCCAGGAACTCGCCGTCGTCCAGGACGTGCTCGAGCACCGTGTGCATGTTGTACGGCCGGTTCGCGCTGTCCGGGACGATCGCATCCAGCTCGCGGTCCTCGGCGGTGACGGTCAGGTCGGCCTCCTCCGGGTAGGCCGGCGGCTCGGAGAGGTTGTTGGACGGCAGGTACGACAGCAGCTGCTTGACGTACTCGATGGCGTCCTTCTCGTCGCCGGCCATGTGGTGGGCCACGCCCGAGGCGGTGTTGTGGGTGCGGGCGCCGCCCAGCTCCTCGAAGCCGACGTCCTCGCCGGTGACCGTCTTGATGACGTCCGGGCCGGTGATGAACATGTGCGAGGTCCGGTCCACCATGACGGTGAAGTCGGTGATCGCGGGGGAGTAGACCGCGCCGCCCGCGCACGGGCCGACGACCAGGCTGATCTGCGGGATCACTCCGGAGGCGTGGGTGTTGCGGCGGAAGATCTCGCCGTAGGCGCCCAGCGAGGCCACGCCCTCCTGGATCCGGGCGCCGCCGGAG
>NZ_JBHSPC010000047.1:97062-130381 GCF_042656345.1 Streptomyces incanus | reverse complement strand
GCCCGCCTGAAGATCGCTACCTGGATCACCGGGTTCTACAACCCGCGACGCAGGCACAGGGGCGTTGTCGGTGCTCGTTTCGGGCATGGTGGTGCTCCGGTAGTCGTGTGGGGTGGGGCTTCGTCACGCCCGTTGCATCCGTCCCGTAGCTGGTCAGAGCAGGTACGGAGGTGGTCGCAGGTACGGAGCGATCCGTATCGGCGAGGAACTCCGTCCCCGCGCTGACCTGCGCGGGGACGGATGCGACGGATTGCTACGCAGCTGGTGTCAGCGCGTGGGCTTGAGGCCGGCAGGCCCGCCGGGCGGGCCGATGGGCAGCGTCCCGGACGGGGGGCCGGGCAGCTTGCCGTGGGGCGGCTGTGCGAGCGTGGCCTCGCCGGCTGCGGGGGCCGGTTGGGCAGGGTCGGGGCAGTAACGGGCCCAGGCGTCGAGGAACTGGTTACGAGCGTATGCCTTGGCCTGCCTGCCGTTTTCGAAGCGGTGATTGGCCGGGCTGATGCCGAAGTCGCGCAGCAGGTTGGCCAGGTGGTAGGCGTTCAGGCCCTTGGTGCCGTACTCGGCCCACGGCGCCTCCGCGTCCTGGACGAGCGCGGCAAGCAGGTCCTGGCTGCGCAGCGCCTCCTTGCGGCCCTCCTGCTCGAAGACGCGGCGGATGTCGCGCAGCAGCCGCGTCTTCAGGGTCGTCTGCTCGTCCTGGACCACCTCGTTGCGCGTCATCGCCAGGCAGGCGGCACGGGCCCGCGAGGGCCAGTGCCCGTCGGCCAGGTCGGCGACGATCACCAGCGGCTCCCACGTGTCGGCAGCACGGTCCTCGACCGGCATCGTCGGCACCAAACCCGCAGCGGTGCTCCGCAGCGGGGCCAGCCAGGCGGTCAGCCGGTCGCGCAGCACGTGCAGTTCAGGCAGCGAGTACCGGGAGCGGAACGGGGTGATCCGCTCACCCGGCTTGCGCTTCTGCATGCGGATGACGACCGCCCGGTCCATGATCGTGTCCGGCAGGTCGCCGATCCCGGCCAGCGCGGCCATGGCGAAGGTGGGAAACGCCGTCGGCTTGTGCTCCGGCCCGGAGATCCGCCAGGCGGGCCGGTTGCGCTGATGCCCGGCGTTCAGCAGGCCCCGCAGGTCCTCCTTGTCACCGGCCTTGGGGCCGAAGATGGTGTCCGCCTCGTCCACCAGCAGCGTCGGCGGGTTCTTGCCGATGACGCGGAAGACCACCGCAGGCGACGTGTTCACCGTCATCATCGGCTGGTGCACGGTCTCGTGGAGTACGTCCAGGACACGGGACTTGCCGCACCCCTTGGTCGGCCCCACCACCGCCAGCCGTGGCGCGTGCTGGAGGGCGGGCTGGATATGGGAGGCCGCCACCCACAGCGTGACCGCGGTCAGGGCCTCGTCGCTCGGCAGCACCACATACCGGCCGATCGCCGCACGCAGGTCATCCAGCAGCGCGGCACCTGCGTCGGCCGTCTCGCCGCCCCTACCAGCGCGGTCCCCGGTCCCCGATCCGCCGTCGGGGACCACGGTCCCCGCAGATGCGTGGGGACCGTGACCCTCACCATCGGCTCGGAGCGCGCCGCGCTCGCCCGGGATTCGGGGACCGGGTTCGGGGACCGGCGAACCGAAAGCCTCCGCCCGGTCCCCGGCGTCCCCTCCGCCGGGACCGGCATGGTCCGCACCGTCAGGCCCGGCCCCCAGGGCACTGACCTGCGCATGTTCCGCGCTGGCGGGGTCTCGGTCCCCGACCGGGAAACCCGCCGAAGCACCATCGGTGGAGCGTGCAGCAGGGGACCGTGACTCCGTTCGGTCCCCGCTTCGGTCCCTGTTGCGCCAGGTGATGCCCTGGCCGGGGACCGCGTTGGTGGGCCAGACGACCTCGGATGCGTTCGAGGTGGCGGGGGACGTAGGGTTCGCCATAGACGTTCCTCTCGGGTGAGGGGCAGGACGGGCAAGGTCCCGCCCCTCACCGGTTCGTTCGTTCAGGGATGGGCGACGTGCAGGGGAATCTCCGGCCCTCGGCGTTGGCGCGCCGGGGGCCGTTGCCGTGTTCGGGCCTGCCGGTGGCTCATGAGGCCAGGCCCCACTCGTCTCGGCCGTCGATCAGCGTGCGCTCGTAGCGCAGCAGTTCGGCCTCGGGGTACAGCACCCGCTTGCCGACCTTGATGCCGCGCGGCCCCTTCTTGATCTGGCGCCAGTAGCGAACGGTGCTCTCGGCTGTGCGGTAGCGCTCGGCTACCTCGGCGGTGGTCAGGTATCGCATGCATTCCCATTCGGCTAGGCATCGATTCGATCTGCATAAAGGTGTACCCCGTGATCGACGGTTAGCCAAATCGGGAAGATCATGTTTCAATTTGGATAGCGACGGGGATGATGGAGGTTCGATGGCAGGCGACAGGCCCGAGGGCGGCGAGGTGCCGCTGCTCTACAGCGAGGGGAACGTGGCCGCGCGCGTGGCCCTGGAGCGCGAGGTCCGAGGGTGGAGCACGACCGAGCTGGCGGAGCGGGTGACCAGAGCCGGCGTCAAGATGAACCAGACAGCGGTCTGGCGCATCGAGAACGGCACCCCCCGCCGGCGCATCAACCTCGACGAGGCCCTCGCCTTCGCCCGCGTCTTCGAGCTCCCCCTGGAAGAGCTGATGTCCCCGCCCCTGGAGGGGCTCGACATCGACAGCCGGCGCCTCGTCCAGGAAGCCGTCGAAGCGTTCTACGAGGCCCGAGACGCGCGCGACCGGCTGCACCACGCCGTGGTCGCCATCGCCGACCACGTCAAGGCCCATCCCGACAGCTCGCGGGCCATCCACGAGCAGTGCCTCCGCCTCATGGGCGACGAGCGGGACGCTCGCACCCTCACCAGCGACATCGAGGACGGCGGCCACTACTGACAACCGCCACGAAGGAGAGACCACTTGGCCAACATCCAGAAGCGCCCCAACGGCAAATGGCGGGCCCGCTACCGCGACCTCGACGGCAAGGAGCACGCCCGCCACTTCGACCGCAAGATCGACGCCCAGCGCTGGCTCGACGAGGTCACGACTAGCCTGGTCACCGGCCAGTACGTGGATCCGCGCGCCGGCCGCGTCACCTTCGAGAAGTACGCCGAGAAGTGGGAGGGCTCGCTCATCGCCAGTGAGGCGGGCGAGCGCATCACTGATAACGCGCTGAGGCTCCACCTCGTACCGGCGCTGGGAGCCCGCTCCATGGCGGCGATACGCCGCAACGACATCCAGGTGCTCTTCAAGTACCTGTCCGACCAGCTCGGCCCCGGCAGCGTGCGGAACGTCTACGACGTCCTCGTACGCGTCATGACGGCGGCCGTGGACGACAAGGTCATCGCCTCCAGCCCGTGCCGCAGGATCACTCTTCCGGCCATGCCGGACGAGGAGGTCGCCCCACCCACGGTCGAGCAGGTCGAGGCGATGGCGCGCGTCATGCCGCCGTACCTCCGCGCGGCCGTTGTCACGCTCGCCGGGTCAGGGCTGCGCATCGGCGAGCTGCTCGGCCTGAAGGTGTCGGACGTCGACTTCAAGGCCGGCGCCATCCGCGTCGAGCGGCAGCGGCTCCAGTCCGGAAAGATCGGCCCGCCGAAGACCGCGAAGTCCCGACGTACGGTCCCGGTCGGAGAGGTCGTCACCGACGCACTCCTCGCGCACCTCGCCGCAGGCCCGTCCGAGGACTGGCTGTTCACGATGGAGGAGGGGGAGCCGCTCAACTATCGGCGCTGGAAGACCGAGTGGAACTGCGCCCGCAGGGCGCTCCAGGCGGAGGGGAACGAGGCGGCCAAGCGCGAGGGGCGCAAGGCCGTCGAGCTGCCGCACATGGTGACCCACGACCTGCGGCACTTCTACGCCTCCGCGCTCATCGCCGGCGGAGCGAGCGTCAAGCAGGTCCAGCTGGTCCTCGGTCACGCATCCGCAGTCATCACGCTGCGGATCTACGCCCACCTGTGGCCGGGCGAAGAAGACCGCACCCGGACCGTCATGGACGCCGTTCTCGGCGGCCTGCGGACCGGGTGCGGACAGGGAGACACTGCAACCAAAGTAATCGCAGGTCAGAGAGCATGATCGAAGATCAAGCCTTCTTGGTCTCCCAGAAGATCTTGTCGATCTGGGCGATGTAGTCCAGCGCCTTCTGGCCGGTGGCCGGGTCGGTCGAGGCCTTGGCGGCCGACAGGGCCTTCAGGGTGTCGTTGACCAGCTGGTGCAGCTCCGGGTACTTCTCGAAGTGCGGGGGCTTGAAGTAGTCGCTCCACAGGACGGAGACGTGGTGCTTCGCCAGTTCGGCGCGCTGCTCCTTGATGACCGTGGCGCGGGTCTGGAAGTGAGGGTCGTCGTTACCGGCCATCTTCTCCTGGACGGCCTTCACCGACTCTGCCTCGATGCGGGCCTGGGCCGGGTCGTACACGCCGCAGGGCAGGTCGCAGTGGGCGCTGACCTTGACCTTGGGGGCAAACAGGCGGGAAAGCATGGAGCAATCCTTCCTCGTGATCGTCTTCTCACAGGGGACATTACTCCGTGGAGGAGTGGATTTCGCGCGTGCCCCCAGGGGCTTAGGACAAAAGTCCGGGGTCAGACTGGGACTGGTGGAGGAAGAACCGGGGAGGTGCCGGGTGATGCCGGAGCTGTCGCAGGATGCCGAGCAGGCGGGGGCGCCGCTGCCCTTCGGGGTGGCCGAGGTGACGGGGCCGTCCATGGTGCCCACGCTGTACCACGGGGACCGGCTCCTGGTGCACTACGGGGCCCGGATCAGGCCGGGGTGCGTCATCGTGCTGCGGCACCCGTTCCAGCAGGATCTGCTCGTGGTCAAACGGGCCGCCGAGCGGCGCGAGGGCGGCTGGTGGGTGCTGGGGGACAACCGGTACGCGGGCGGTGACAGCACCGACTACGGAGTGGTGCCCGACGAGCTGGTGCTCGGCCGGGTCCGCCTGCGCTACCGGCCGCGCACACCGGCTCAGCGGTCACCGCTGGCCGTGGTGGGCTGGGCACTGTCGGCGGCCCGGCCGGTGTTCTCCGTCCGCTCGGCCTCCAGGCGTTTGCGGGCGCGGTAGGCGGCCACGTTGGCGCGGGTGGCGCAGCGGTCCGAGCAGTAGCGCCGGGAGCGGTTGGTCGACGTGTCGAGATAGGCGTTGCGGCAGGGCGGCGCCTCGCACAGGCCGAGACGGTCCACACCGTGCTCGGTGAGGTGGAAGGCCAGGCCCATCGCGGCGATGGCGGCGTAGCCGGCGGTCGCGTTGGAGGGGTGGTCGGCCAGGTGCATGTGCCACAGCGGGCGGCCGTCGTCGTCACGGAAGTCGTGTCCGGAGATCTGCGGGCTCACCGGAAACTCCAGCAGCAGTGAGTTCAGCAGGTCGACACCGAGCGTCTCGTCGCCCGCGTTCGCTGCCTCGAAGACCGCGCGCAACCGGGCCCGGACGGAACGGAACCGGGTCACGTCCGCCTCGGTCGCCCGCCGGGCAGCGGACTGGTTGGCACCGAACAGGTCGCGGACCGCCTCCACCGAGGTCAGGGTGTCCGTGCCCCGGGCCGGTTCCTCGGTGTTGACGAGACGCACGGCGTAGTCCGAGTAATAGGCCAGTTCCACTTGTAGTCCTTACGCGGGAAGTCTATGGTCGTATCCGCGATCAAGTAACAGGTGATCGTGATGTAAGGGTATTACTTTTCGTGCATGCGGGAGGGGCTTCATGACGGACATGAACACCAGTACGGCCACGGCCACGGTCGACTGGCAGGCCTGGCAGGAGAGCTGGGACCGGCAGCAGGAGTGGTACATGCCCGACCGCGAGGAGCGGTTCCGGGTCATGCTCGACATGGTGGAGGCCGTCGCCGGCCCCTCCCCGCGCGTCCTGGACCTCGCCTGCGGCACGGGGACCATCACCGCCCGGCTGCTCGCCCGGCTCCCGGACGCCACCAGCACCGGCGTCGACCTGGACCCGGCGCTGCTCACCATCGCCGAGGGCACCTTCGCGGGCGACGAGCGGGTCTCCTTCGTCACCGCCGACCTCAAGGACCCCGACTGGCCCACCCGGCTTCCCCACGACTCCTACGACGCCGTACTGACCGCGACCGCCCTCCACTGGCTGCACAGCGAACCCCTCGCGGACCTCTACGGACAGGTCGCGGAGCTGGTCCGCGACGGCGGTGTCTTCATGAACGCGGACCACATGATCGACGAGACGACCCCCCGGATCAACGCGGCCGAGCGGGCCCAGCGTCACGCGCGTATGGATCAGGCCAAGCGGAACGGCGTCCTCGACTGGGCCGAATGGTGGAAGGCCGCGGCCGCGGACCCCGTCCTCGCCGAGCCCACCGCCCGCCGCTTCGAGATCTACGGCGAACACGCCGACGGTGACATGCCGTCCGCGGCGTGGCAGGCCCGAGTGCTGCGCGGGAAGGGGTTCGCCGAGGCCCGCCCGGTGTGGTGCTCGCCGTCGGACACCCTGCTGCTCGCGCTGAAGTGAGGCCGGCCGCACGCATGGCAGGGGCGGCACGGATGACCTCCGTGCCGCCCCTGTGCCCCGCGCGCGGTGTGCCCCGCGCGGGGTCAGAGCACCTTGGACAGGAACGACTTCGTCCGCTCGTGCTGCGGGTCGGTCAGCACGTCCCGCGGGCGGCCGGACTCGACCACCACGCCGCCGTCCATGAAGACCAGGCTGTCGCCCACCTCGCGGGCGAAGCCCATCTCGTGGGTGACGACGACCATCGTCATGCCCGACTCGGCCAGGTCGCGCATGACGTCGAGGACGTCCCCGACCAGCTCCGGGTCGAGGGCCGAGGTCGGCTCGTCGAACAGCATCAGCTTCGGGTCCATGGCGAGCGCCCGCGCGATCGCCACCCGCTGCTGCTGGCCGCCGGAGAGCTGCGAGGGGTAGTTCCTGGCCTTGTCGGCCAGGCCCACGCGCTCCAGCAGCTGCCCCGCGCGCTCCCGGGCCTGCGCCTTGCTCACGCCCCGCACCTGCACCGGCGCCTCGATGACGTTCTCCAGCGCGGTCATGTGCGGGAACAGGTTGAAGCGCTGGAAGACCATGCCGATGTCCCGGCGCTTCAGCGCGACCTCGCTGTCCTTGAGCTCGTACAGCTTGTCGCCCTTCTGGCGGTAGCCGACCAGCTCCCCGTCGACGTACAGACGTCCCGCGTTGACCTTCTCGAGGTGGTTGATACACCTCAGGAAGGTGGACTTGCCGGAGCCGGAGGGGCCGATGAGGCAGAACACCTCGCTGGACCTCACCTCCAGGTCGATGCCCTTGAGGACCTCCACGGGGCCGAAGGACTTGTGGACGCCCTCGGCCTTGACCATGGCGGGGGAGGACTGGTTCATACCGCGACTCCCTTCGGGCGGCGCGTGGGAAGCACCGCGGCCTTGAAGCGCTGCAGCGGTGTCGGAGGCAGGGAGCGGCTCGAACCGCGGGCGTAGTACCGCTCGACGTAGTACTGCCCGACACTCAGGATCGAGGTCATGATCAGGTACCAGGCGGCGGCCAGGAAGTACATCTCCACCGGCGAGCCCGCGTTCTGACCGATGTCCTGGGCCTCCTTGAAGAGGTCGTAGAACTGCACCGCCGAGACGAGTGAGGTCGTCTTCAGCATGTTGATCACTTCATTGCCGGTCGGCGGCACGATGACGCGCATGGCCTGCGGGATGACGATCCGGCGGAGCGTCTTCGTGTGGCTCATGCCCAGGGCGTGCGACGCCTCGGTCTGCCCCTCGTCGACCGAGAGCAGGCCGGCGCGGCAGATCTCGGCCATGTAGGCGGCCTCGTTGAGGCCCAGGCCGAGCAGTGCCGCCAGCAGCGGCGTCATGAAGGACGACCAGTAGTCCTTGTAGACCGGGCCCAGGTTGATGTACTCGAACACCAGGCCCAGGTTGAACCAGACGAAGAGCTGGACCAGGACCGGTGTGCCGCGGAAGAACCAGATGTAGAACCACGCGATCGACGAGGTCACCGGGTTCTTCGACAGGCGCATCACGGCGAGCAGGATGCCGCCGGCGATGCCGATCACCATCGACAGCACCGTGAGCAGCAGGGTGTTCAGGACGCCGTCGATGATGCGGCCGTCGAAGAAGTACTCGGGGATCGCGCCCCAGTTGATCTTGCCTTGCGCGAAGGCGTAGATGACCGAGCCCAGCAGGGCGAGCGCGACGGCCGCGGACACGTACCGCCCCGGGTGCCGGACCGGAACGGCCTTGATGGCCTCCGGCCCGGCGGGGGGCGTCGCGTCGGGGCCGGCCGTCTTGTTGACGTCAGCAGTCACGAAGGGAGCCTTTCAGAGCCGCGTCGAACGGGCCGGTTCAGGAGCCGCCGTTGATCTTGACCTCGGTGATCGCGCCGGCCTCGACGCCCCACTTCTCGACGATCTTCTTGTACTCACCGCTGTCGATGACCGCCTGAACGGCCGCCTGCAGGGCATCGCGCAGCTCGGTGTTGTCCTTGGCGACGGCGATGCCGTACGGGCCCGCCTCGACCTGGTCGCCGACGATCTCGAAGTACTTGCCGTCGCCGGAGTTCTTCACGGAGTACGCGGCGATCGGGAAGTCGGCGGAGACGACGTTCGCGCCCTTGGAACGCATCCGGGTCTCGGCCTCGGGGTTGGTCGCGAAGTCCTCGATCTTCAGCGGCTTCTCGCCGTCCTCCTCGCACTTCTTCGCCTGCTCCTTGGCGAGGTCGTGGGAGAAGGTGTTGCGCTGGACGGCCATGGTCTTGCCGCACAGGTCGTCCCAGGTCTTGATGCCCTGGTCGTCACCCTTGTTGGTGTAGAGCGAGACGCCCGCGGTGAAGTAGTCGACGAAGTCGACACCGGAGCCGACCTTCTTGCCGGTGTCGGAGTCGATGCCCTCCTGCCGCTCCTTGGTGTCGGTCATGGCAGACATCGCGATGTCGTAGCGCTTGGACGCGAGACCGCCGAGGAGGGTGTCGAACGTGCCGTTCTGGAACTCGAACTTCACGCCGAGCTCCTTGCCCATGGCGTTCGCGAGGTCCGGGTCGATACCGACCGTGTTGCCGGAGTCGTCCTTGAACTCGACCGGGGCGTACGCGATGTCCGAACCGACCTTGATGACGCCCTTGTGGCGTATCGACTGGGGCAGCTTGTCGGCCAGCGGGGCGGTGCTGCTGGACGCGGAGTCGCCGCTGTCCGAGCCGTTGTCCTTGGTCTGGTCACCGCAGCCGGTGACGAGCAGGGAGCCCGCGACCGCGATCGCGCCCACCGCTGCCAGTCGGGACTTGGCGGCGGGGGTGCGACGGGTGATACGTGCGGTCATGGTGGTTCCTCCGGCGGAAGGGTGGTGTGCCGATGGGGTCGGCCACGGCCGATGGGGATCGGCAGTGCCGCGAGTCGACGGAAGCACACGTCTTCGAGTGTTGCGACCCTGTGTGATTACCGCATCTTGCCATTCGGGCTACGCCGTTCAGTGGGCTCCCCATGTCAAAATCGGATAACAGGTGACGCTCGAACCGCACTGCTCCGCTCCACCACGGCCGGGCAGTCTGCTGGGTTACGCCATCGCGGCCGGAAGATCTTCGGTCCTCGAGGGGTAAAGGGCGCTCGGCCGTCGGGTTTGCTGCGGCTCGAGCGCTTGCCGGGTGTTTTTCCAGGCCTTGTCCTGAAATTGATCGATGAGTCCTGGAACCCGCATGTGACCTTTGCGTTATGGACTCGTCGCCGATGGCGTCGGTCCGGTAAGAAGGTGCTTTGCACCCCTCATCCGGGGATCAAGGGCGCGTGTGCGGCGCGCCCGTCGTGTTCGAGCCCGACGCATCCACCCACCGGGCCCGGCGCGGTCCCGCCCGCTCCTCACCCGGAGCGGCAACCCTCAAACCATGAACGATTAAGGGGTAAAACCAAGTGGCAGCGGAGATTGTCAATCCTCGCAGCGACAGCGAAAGCCGGACCGGTCATGCGAAACAGGACGGCGGGGCCGAGCCCCTCGAGTCCTTCGACCCGGCATTCGCGCTGCACCGCGGCGGCAAGATGGCTGTGCAGGCCACCGTGCCGCTCCGCGACAAGGACGACCTGTCCCTGGCGTACACACCCGGCGTCGCGAAAGTGTGCAGCGCGATCGCCGAGCAGCCGGACCTCGTCCACGACTACACCTGGAAGTCCTCGGTCGTCGCCGTCGTCACCGACGGCACGGCCGTGCTGGGACTTGGTGACATCGGGCCCGAGGCCTCCCTCCCGGTGATGGAGGGCAAGGCGATCCTCTTCAAGCAGTTCGGCGGCGTGGACGCGATTCCGCTCGCTCTGAACTGCACCGACGTGGACGAGATCGTCGAGACCGTGGTCCGGCTCGCCCCGTCCTTCGGCGGCGTGAACCTGGAGGACATCTCGGCGCCCCGGTGCTTCGAGATCGAGCAGCGGCTCCAGGAGCGGCTGGACATCCCGGTCTTCCATGACGACCAGCACGGCACCGCGATCGTGTCGCTGGCGGCGCTGCGGAACGCGGCGCGGCTGAGCGGGCGGACCCTGGGCGAGCTGCGGGCCGTGATCTCGGGCGCGGGCGCGGCCGGTGTCGCCATCGCGAAGATGCTGGTCGAGGCCGGCATCGGCGATGTCGCGGTGGCCGACCGCAAGGGTGTCGTCTCGCGGGACCGCGAGGACCTCACACCGATCAAGCGGGAGCTGGCCGGGTTCACCAACAAGGCCGGGCTCTCCGGATCGCTGGAGGACGCGCTGGCCGGGGCCGACGTCTTCATCGGCGTCTCCGGCGGTACGGTGCCGGAGCCGGCGGTGGCGTCGATGGCCGAGGGCGCCTTCGTCTTCGCCATGGCCAACCCCGAACCCGAGGTGCACCCGGAGATCGCGCACAAGTACGCGGCGGTCGTGGCCACCGGGCGGTCGGACTTCCCGAACCAGATCAACAACGTGCTCGCGTTCCCGGGCATCTTCGCCGGAGCCCTGCAGGTGCGGGCCTCGCGGATCACCGAGGGGATGAAGCTGGCGGCGGCCGAGGCGCTGGCGGCGGTGGTGGGGGACGACCTCGCCCCCGACTACGTCATCCCGTCGCCGTTCGACGAGCGGGTCGCACCGGCGGTGACCGCGGCAGTCGCCGCGGCGGCCCGCGCGGAGGGCGTCGCCCGCCGCTGAGGCGCGCGAAGGTGTGTCGGCCCCGTCCTTGGGTGGACGGGGTCGATTCTCTTGTGGGGGTCCCTCTCCGGGGGAGGGCCTGCGGGCGGGGGCCGGCGGCTGGAGGGCCGGGGCGGGTCGTGCCGGGGCGCGGTGGCAAGAAGGCGTGTCTCACAGCGACGCGTTGTTCCGTCAGGGGGGCGGGCGACCTATCGTCAAGGTCATGTTCGCTGTCTACGCCGCCCGAATCGACCGTGACCAGCCGCTTTCCGGTCTGGAGCTGGGGGAGCTTCCGGCTCCCGAGGCCCGTCCCGGCTGGAGCACCGTGACCGTGAAGGCCGCCTCCCTCAATCACCATGACCTGTGGTCCCTGCGGGGCGTCGGCCTCCCGGAGGACCGGCTGCCGATGATCCTCGGCTGCGACGCCGCCGGGATCGACGAGGACGGCAACGAGGTCGTCCTGCACTCCGTGATCGGACAGACCGGCCACGGGGTGGGTCCCGGGGAGCCCCGGTCGATCCTGACGGAGCGCTACCCCGGCACGTTCGCCGAGCGGGTCGCCGTGCCGACCTGGAACGTCCTGCCCAAGCCGAAGGAGCTGTCCTTCGAGGAGGCGGCCTGCCTGCCCACGGCCTGGCTGACCGCGTACCGGATGCTGTTCACCAACGCCGGGGTGCGGCCCGGCGACTCCGTACTGGTGCAGGGCGCCGGCGGGGGCGTCGCCACCGCCGCGATCGTGCTGGGCAGGGCCGCGGGACTGCGGGTCTTCGCCACCAGCCGGGACGAGGCGAAGCGGAAGCGGGCCCTGGAACTGGGAGCGGTGGAGGCGCTGGAGCCCGGGGCGCGGCTGCCGCAGCGGGTCGACGCGGTCATCGAGACGGTGGGGGCCGCAACCTGGTCCCACTCGGTGAAGTCGCTGCGGCCCGGCGGCACACTGGTGATCTCCGGTGCCACCAGCGGTGACCGGCCCTCGCACGCCGAGCTGACCCGGATCTTCTTCCTGGAGCTCAAGATCGTCGGGTCCACGATGGGCAGCAAGGACGAACTGGAGGACCTGCTCGCCTTCTGCGCCGCCGCCGGTGTGCGGCCCGTCATCGACGAGGTGCTGCCCATGGACCGGGCCCGGGAAGGGTTCGAGCGGATGGAGGCGGGCGGACAGTTCGGAAAGATCGTGCTCACCGGTCCGTAGTCGCGCGACGGCACACCACTTGGTCCTGCCGTCTCTCGCGGTGGGTGTTCACGGCCGGTCCGGTTTCCGGGCCGGCCGGCCGTCCGTCCGTCCGTCCGTCCGTCCGTCCGTCTGCCTGCCTGCCTGCCTGTCCGTCTGTCTGTCAACCAAGGTTGACGTGCGGCCTGCTGTCAACGTATGTTGACAGCATGACCGAAGCAACCGATCTCGCCGAGCGGGCGGGTGACCGCGATCCGCGGGTCGGCCTGCGGGCCGTCGCCGCGCTGCGCAGGCTGCTGGAGCAGTTGGAGGCCGTGCAGGTGCGTAACGCGCGCAATCACGGCTGGTCGTGGCAGGAGATCGCCAATGAGCTCGGAGTGAGCAGGCAGGCCGTGCACAAGAAGTACGGGAGGCATTGATGTTCGAGCGGTTCACGAAGGATGCCCGCGCCGTGGTGAAGGGGGCGGTCGAGCAGGCCGAGGAGGCGGGAACGCGGTATGTCGGTGCCGACCATCTGCTGCTGGCCCTGATCGACCGGGAGGGCAGCCGGGCCTCGTTCGCGCTGGCCGCTCTTGGACTCGCCGAGCGACGGGACTCGGTGCGGGCCGCGGTGGGGGAGGCGCGGCGGAGGGCCGGGCTGACCCAGGCCGAGACCGACGCGCTGGCCGGGCTCGGCATCGATGTCACGGAGATCGTCGCCAGGGTGGAGGACGTGCACGGCCCCGGAGCCATGTCCCGCGACGGGAGGAGCGCCGGCCGGTGGCGCTCGGGGCACCGGCCCTTCACCCGGGAGGCCAAGGACGCCCTGGCGGGCGCCCTGCGTGTCGCCACCGACCGCCATGACCGCCACATCGGCGACGAACATCTCCTGCTGGCCCTGACCGTCCGCTCCGGCGTCCCGGCGGAAGTCCTCGCGGACCACGGCGTCACGTACGAGTCCCTGGCGAGGGTCCTGTACGGCGATGGGGAGGCCAAGGCGGGCTGAGCGACCGTTGGAGCCGGACGGCCGGGGGCTTGGGCCGGGCAAGGGCGGAACTCGGCCGGGATGGGCGCCCGGCCGGGGCCCAGCCGCCCGGCCGGGCGCTGACACGGGCGCAGTTGTCTCCGCCGGGAAGTTCCGGGCTCTGACCCGCCTTCGATGGTGACGCATCGTGGCCGTGGTTGCTGACGGTGGAGCACGCAGGCCGGAGGGGTGCTCGCGGCTGCCGGGCGGAACTCCCTTCTCCGGACGCGGCCGCCGCCCTCTCCATGAGCTGCGGGATCCGGGCCCCACCGGACGTGACGCACGGTTACCGCCGAAGGTGGGCCAGAGCCAAGTTCCGGCCCCGCCGAAGCGGTGAGGAGTGGCTCCGCCGGGTGGGCGAGCGGCGGGCCGGTGGGTGGTCCGCGCACCAGCGCGGCCGGCGAGAAGAGGCCGTCGGGGGCCCGGGTGCCCGGTCGTCCGACCGGTCGCGGGGTGGGGCCGCTTCTGCCCGTCCCCCCCGGGGCCGGCGAACCCCGTTCAAGACACTCAGTCATGGGCCCCGCTGTGGGCTCCGCCGTGGACGGGCGGTGGCGGGCGGACGGGCGTCGTGGAGCCGGTCAGGGGATGCCGGGGTCAGGCATCGCGCGGTGCGCGGGTTGCATCATGGCCGTCGTCCAGCGGGCCATCCCGAGGTGCGCACCTGCATGGCGGTCGAGGTGGCCGGGTTGCGCGCGGTCGTGGGCCGAGCGGGACCGGGCCTGCCGGGGCCCGTCGGCGTCCGGTCGGGTCCCGGCCGGCTTGCCGGCATCCTCGTCAGGGCTTCGAAGTGTGCAGGAGGGCTCCGATCCGGGCTGCGGCCGTGGACAGGTGGTGGCGGGCTTCGCGGAGCTGGTCCGGGGTGATGCCGTGGTCGCGGGTCGCGTCGCGGATGTCGTCCCGGAAGCGGTCCAGCAGGCGGTCCAGGTCGCGCGCGGGGTCGCCGGTGGAGTCCGCGGCGCTCTCGTGCGCCCAGGCCGGGGTGCAGTCGGCGGGGAAGTCCTCCGGGGTCTGGGAGTAAGACGGTCCGGGCCCCGGGGTGGCGCTCTCCGTGCCGGCGCGGCCGAAACCGAAGTCCTTGCCGAACTCGCCCACCTCCTTGGCCAGCTCACCCAGACCCTCGCGCAGGCCCGTCGGCCAGTCGCCCCGTGAGAAGTGTTCCTGCACCTGCTCCTGGACCCGCCGGGCGATGCGCTGTACCTCCTCCTGGGCCTGGGCGGCGGCCCGGTCCTGGGCCTCCTTGGCCTGACGGCGGGCACGCTGCGCCTCGTCGCGGGCGCGGCGGCTCTCGTCCTTCGCGCGCCGGGCCTGTTCCTTCCACTCGTGCTTGGCGCGACGCATCTCCTCCTTTGCGGCACGCCAGGCATCCTTCTCGCCGGGGCCCGTGAAATCGCCTGTCCCCGCATCGGCTTCGCCCGGTGCCCCCGCGTCATGGCCGCCCTTGCGGGCCTGGCCGGCGGCCGCGCGCATCTCGCGGCGCAGGTCACCCGCCGCACCGCGGACGTCGGCCTGGATCTCGGCGGCCAGCTCGGCGACCGACTCCCGGATCTCCAGCTCCAGGTCGATCAGTTCGTCGCTGCGGTCGGCCAGTTCGGCACGGCCGGCGTCCGTGATCGAGTACACCTTGCGGCCGCCCTCGGTGGTGTGGGTGACCAGGCCCTCCGCCTCCAGCTTGGCCAGGCGCGGGTAGACCGTGCCCGCCGACGGCGCGTACAGCCCCTGGAAGCGCTCCTCGAGCAGACGGATCACCTCATAGCCGTGACGCGGGGCCTCGTCCAGCAGCTTCAGCAGGTACAGGCGGAGGCGTCCGTGGGCGAAGACGGGGGGCATGTCAGAGCACCTTCTTGTCAGTGGGGCCGTCGGTGGGGCCGCCTGGTGTGGCGTCGGTGGAGCCGGGCTCCGGAGCGGGGACGGAGCCGTCCCCCGAGCCCTCCCGTGGCCCGCTCCCCGGGCCGCCCGGGCCCGCAGGTCCGTCCATGGGTGTGTCCGCAGGTGTGTCCGGTCCGGCTTCGGTGGCGGGCGGCGCGTCCCACGGCTCGCTCCCCTCCTCGCGGGGCGGGCGGCGCAGCAGAGCGATGGAGCCGGAGACGGTGGTGGCCCGCAGCTTGCCGGTGCCCGCGCCCAGCCGGCCGGTGATCTTGTGGGCGCCCCACTGGCCGTGCACCCGCAGGCCGTCGAAGGCGTTGGAGACGGCGCCGCTCGCCGTGTTGGCCTCGACCTCGGCATCCGCAGGGTCGGGCAGCCGGATCGCGATCTCGCCGGAGACGCTGGCCAGCCGGATATCGGTGGGACCGTCGGGAGCGAGATCCACGATCATGGAGCCGCTGACCGAGTCCGCGCGCACGGTGGAGCCGGATCCGTCGACCACGGTGAGGTCGCCGGAGACGGAGTTGAACCGGAGGTCGCCGGTGACGGACTGGGCCTCGATGTTCCCTGACACCGTGTCCGCGCGGACCGGGCCGGAGAGGGCGACCAGGGTCGCGTCGCCCGTGACGCCCTTCACCACGGACGGCCCCTTGACCCCGGAGACGACGGCACCGGCGCCGACCACACCCACCTCGACCCGCGTTTGCGCCGGAACGGCCAGGGAGACCACCGCGCTGCGGCGCCAGCCCTTGCGGTCCAGCCACTTGAGGAAGCCCTTCCAGGGAAGGTCCTCGTAGGCCACCGTGAGGACGCCGTCCCGTTGGGTCACCACCAGGGGCGGTCCCTCGATCTCGGAGACCTCCAGCCTGGCGGAACCTTCGTCCGTGCCCACCACGTTGACCGTTCCGTTGACGATGCGGACGTGGAGTTCGGTCACTGGGTCGTCGAAAGTGAGCTTCTCGGGCCCCGAGACGGACCTTTCGGACATGGTGGAACCTCCTGGGCCGGGATACCGGACTGTCTGACCAGCGGAGGGCGATACGGAGGGGTGAGGGGTGCGGTACATGGCCGCACGCATGCCCCGACGCGCCATATCGCGTCTCACGTAATTCACGATATATCGCGGCCGGGGAAAGTCAAGACACTCGTTCTGGTGATCAGTCGCCATGCGAGGCGGGTGAATTGCCCTACCGTGTGACCATGCCGACGGAATCATCCCAGGCAGCCGGCCGGGCCCGCCCCGTATCGGGAGTCCTGCTGCTGTGCCGCGCGGAGCCCGGACCCGTCGTCCCCGCCGCCCGAATGCTGCACGAACGCATGCTGCTCGCCCGAGCCGGCGAGGGGTGGAGCGTGCTCGTCCCCGGGGGCGGGCCCTGGCGGTCCGGCACGGACCCGGTGGACCGGGTGGTCAACGGCTGGGCCATCGCGCTCACCGTCGGCGTCTCCTGGCCGGTGCTGGCCCTGTGGTGGGACGGAGAGCGGGCCGGGTTCACGTTCGCCGCCGGCTTCCGCCGCCCGGTCGGTTATGTGTGGCTGGCCGACGGCACACCGGCCGGCAGGGAGAAGGCCATGCGCATCTTCGCGGGCCGGCTCGGCCTCGACCCGGTCCTGGACACGCAGGCCCTGGAAGAGCTGACCAAGCCCGATTCCGCCGCCGACGCCTCCGCGCGGCTGAGCGGAGTACTCGCCGTCCTCACTCGCGCGGGCGTATCCCTGCCCCCGGGACTCGTCCCCGGTGAGAACGCCGACAAACTGCTCGAAGCCGTCCGGCTCCAGCCGGACACCCGCCGGATCGAGGCGGACGGGGGCGGAGAGAAGAGCGGGAGCGGCGAGAAGAGCGGGAGCGGCGAGAAGAGCGCGACGGGCGGGCGCGAGCGCAGGGGCCGGGCCCAGGATCAGAAGCAGCGGAGGGAGGACGAAGCGAGGGAGACGGACCGACCGGAGGGCACCATCGGCGCCGGGCCCCCCGGGCTGTGGCCCTCCCGCGCGGGCGGCCCGTCGTCCGTACCCGCCCTGGCCCTCGCCCAGATGGCCGCGGGCCTGCCGCTGGCCGTCTGGGGCCTACGGCACCACAGCGGCGGCTGGGTCGTCGCGGGAACGCTCCTGCTGGCCCACGGCGCCCTCACGCTGGCGAGCCACGCCCTCACCCACCCGTGCGACTGAACCCGCGCGGCGAGGCACGCGCGAGGGGCGTGCCTGCCCCCGCGGGAGGTCGGCCCGGCCAGCCGGTCCTACTCCTCGTCCTCGTCGTCGTCCAGCCGGGCCAGCCATGTCGCCAGGCGCTCCACCGGCACCTCGAAGTCGGGGTTGAGGTCGACGAACGTCCGCAACTGCTCGGCGAGCCACTCGAAGGTGACCTCCTCCTCGCCGCGCCGCTTCTCCAGTTCCTCGATGCCACGGTCCGTGAAGTACATGAGGACAAGAATATGCGTGCGCCGAACCGCGCCGAACCGCGAAAACGTGACCGGGCCGCACCCCCGGAGTGGGGGTGCGGCCCGGTCACGTACGACCCGTGACGGCGTCGCTCAGAAGCCCGTCGGGCGGAAGCCCGTCAGGCCTCGAACACCTCACGCACCAGCTGCTCCTGCTCGGCCTGGTGCCGCTTCGCGGAACCGACGGCCGGCGACGAGCCGTGCGGGCGCGAGATGCGGCGCAGACGCTCGCCGTGCGGGACGTCGGCGCCGACCGCCAGGTCGAGGTGGTCGATCAGGTTGAGCGCGATGAACGGCCAGGCACCCTGGTTCGCCGGCTCCTCCTGGGCCCACAGGTACTTCTCGGCGTTCGGGTACTTCTTGATCTCCGCCTGGAGCTCGGTACCCGGCAGCGGGTACAGGCGCTCGATGCGGAGGATGGCCGTGTCCGTCACGCCGCGCTTCTTCCGCTCGGCCTCGAGGTCGTAGTAGACCTTGCCGGCGCAGAAGACGACCTTCTTGACCGCGGCCGGGTCGACCGAGTCGTCGCCGATGACCGGGCGGAACTGGCCCGTGGTGAACTCCTCCGCCTTCGAGGCCGCGGCCTTCAGGCGCAGCATCGACTTCGGGGTGAAGACGACCAGCGGCTTGTGGTGCGGGTTGTGCACCTGCCACCGCAGGAGGTGGAAGTAGTTCGACGGGAGGGTCGGCATCGCGACCGTCATGTTGTTCTGTGCGCAGAGCTGCAGGAACCGCTCCGGGCGGGCCGAGGAGTGGTCCGGGCCCTGGCCCTCGTAGCCGTGCGGCAGGAGCAGGGTCACCCCGGAGGTCTGGGCCCACTTCTGCTCGGCCGACGAGATGAACTCGTCCACGACCGTCTGCGCGCCGTTGACGAAGTCGCCGAACTGCGCCTCCCACATCACCAGCGCGTCGGGGCGGGCCAGCGAGTAGCCGTACTCGAAGCCCATCGCCGCGTACTCGGAGAGTAGGGAGTTGTAGACGTTGTACCGCGACTGGTCCTCGGAGAGGTACAGCAGCGGCGTGAACTCGTCGCCCGTCTCACGGTCGATGACGACCGCGTGGCGCTGGCCGAAGGTGCCACGCTGCGTGTCCTGGCCGGACAGCCGGACGGGGACACCCTCCAGGAGCAGCGAGCCGACCGCGAGGGTCTCGCCCATGCCCCAGTCGATCGTGCCGTCCTCGACCATCGCCGCCCGGCGCTGCAGCTGCGGCAGCAGACGCGGGTGGATGGTGACGTGGTCGGGGATGTTGACCTGCGACTCGGCGATCCGCTTGACGACCTCCGAGGTGACCGCCGTCTCGACGGCCACCGGGAACTGGGCCTGCGGCTCCGAGGGCTCCGCGGCCGTCGGCTGGGACGCCGCCTCGCGGACCTCGGTGAAGACCTTCTCCAGCTGGCCCTGGTAGTCCTGCAGCGCCTGCTCGGCCTCTTCCAGGGTGATGTCGCCGCGACCGATGAGGGACTCGGTGTACAGCTTGCGCACCGAGCGCTTCTTGTCGATCAGGTCGTACATCAGCGGCTGGGTGAACGCCGGGTTGTCCGACTCGTTGTGACCGCGGCGGCGGTAGCAGATGAGGTCGATCACCACGTCCTTGTTGAACGCCTGGCGGAACTCGAAGGCCAGCCGCGCGACGCGGACCACGGCCTCCGGGTCGTCGCCGTTCACGTGGAAGATCGGGGCCTCGATCATGCGGGCCACGTCCGTCGCGTACATCGACGAGCGCGAGGACTCGGGCGCGGCGGTGAAGCCGACCTGGTTGTTGATGACGACGTGGACGGTGCCGCCGGTGCGGTAGCCGCGCAGCTGCGACATGTTCAGGGTCTCGGCCACCACGCCCTGGCCCGCGAAGGCCGCGTCGCCGTGGATCGCCACCGGCAGGACGGTGAAGTCCGTGCCGCCCTTGTTGATGATGTCCTGCTTGGCGCGCGCGACGCCCTCCAGGACCGGGTCCACCGCCTCCAGGTGGGAGGGGTTGGCGACCAGGGCGACCTTGATCTGATCGCCGTCGAGACCGGTGAAGGTGCCCTCGGCGCCCAGGTGGTACTTCACGTCGCCGGAGCCGTGCATCGACTTCGGGTCGAGGTTGCCCTCGAACTCGCGGAAGATCTGCGCGTACGACTTGCCCACGACGTTGGCCAGCACGTTCAGCCGGCCGCGGTGGGCCATGCCGATGACGACCTCGTCGAGACGGGACTCGGCGGCCGAGTCCAGCACGGCGTCGAGCAGCGGGATGACGGACTCGCCGCCCTCCAGGGAGAAGCGCTTCTGGCCGACGTACTTGGTCTGCAGGAAGGTCTCGAAGGCCTCCGCCGCGTTCAGCCGGCGCAGGATGCGCAGCTGCTCCTCGCGCTCCAGGCTGGAGTGCGAGCGCTCCACCCGGTCCTGGATCCACTTGCGCTGCTTCGGGTCCTGGATGTGCATGAACTCGATGCCGGTGGTGCGGCAGTACGAGTCGCGGAGCACACCGAGGATGTCGCGCAGCTTCATCAGGGTCTTGCCCGAGAAACCGCCGACCGCGAACTCGCGCTCCAGGTCCCACAGGGTGAGCCCGTGCTCGGTGATGTCCAGGTCGGGGTGCTTGCGCTGGCGGTACTCCAGCGGGTCGGTGTCGGCCATGACGTGGCCGCGGACCCGGTAGGAGTGGATCAGCTCGAAGACGCGGGCGGCCTTGGTGACGTCGTCGTCGTGGGACGCGTCGATGTCCTTGAGCCAGCGGACCGGCTCGTAGGGGATGCGCAGCGCCTCGAAGATCTCGTCGTAGAAGCCGTTCTCGCCGAGCAGCAGGTTCGCCACGGCGCGCAGGAACTCGCCGGAGGCGGCCCCCTGGATCACCCGGTGGTCGTAGGTCGACGTGAGCGTCATGACCTTCGAGATGCCGAGCTTGTTGAGGGTGTCCTGGCTGGTGCCCTGGAACTCGGCCGGGTAGTCCATGGAGCCGACGCCCAGGATGACCGACTGGTTCTGCATCAGGCGGGGCACGGAGTGGACGGTGCCCAGGCCGCCGGGGTTGGTCAGCGAGACGGTGACGCCGGTGAAGTCGTTCATCGTCAGCTTGTTGTCGCGGGCGCGACGGACGATGTCCTCGTAGGCCTGCCAGAACTCGAAGAAGTTCAGCGTCTCGGCCTTCTCGATGCCCGCGACGACCAGCTGGCGGTCGCCGTTCGGCTTGACCAGGTCGATGGCGAGGCCGAACTTGATGTGCTCCGGCTTCACCAGGGTGGGCTTGCCGTCCACCTTCGCGTAGTGCCAGTTCATCGACGGCATCGCCTTGATGGCCTGGACCATCGCGTAGCCGATGAGGTGCGTGAAGGAGATCTTCCCGCCGCGGGCACGCTTGAGGTGGTTGTTGATGACGATGCGGTTGTCGAACAGGAGCTTCACCGGGAGCGCGCGCACGGACGTGGCCGTGGGCACCTCCAGGGAGGCGTCCATGTTCTTCGCGACGGCGGCGGACGGGCCGCGCAGCGTCACCTGCTCGATGCCGGGCTTGACCCCGTCGGCGGGCTGCGCCTTGGGGGCCTGGGACTTCGCGGTGGCCGGCTTGGCGGGGGCCGGAGCGGCCTTCGCCGGAGCGGGCACCGGGGCCTTCGCGGCCGGCTGGGCAGCCGGCGGTGCGGCGGCGGGCTGCGGGGCGGCGGGCGCGGGCGTGGCGGCGGGCCGGGCCGGAGTGGCCGGCGCGGCCGTCGTCGTGCCAGCGGTCCCCGTCGCCGCGTTGCTCACCGGAGCCGAGGCCTGGGGGGCGCCCGGCTTGTAGTCGGCGAAGAAGTCCCACCAGGCCCGGTCGACCGAGTTCGGGTCCTGGAGGTACTGCTGGTAGATCTCGTCGACGAGCCATTCGTTGGCACCGAAGGCCGCGGCAGGGTTCTTGCCCGCGTGATCGGTGTCGGTCGAGATGCTCGAGTTACTGGGGGACTGTGGCGACACGGCGTCAACCGCCCTCTTCCGCTTCACAAGATGATGGACAGCGGAAATTAAGGCTACGCCTCCTTGACCAAGAAGGTCAGGCCGGGCCCGTTCAACGTCGTGCAAGTCACATCTCGGAGGGTGTTTCGGCGCGGGAAATGGCGGGAAACAACCGTGGTTCCGCGCTGTCGGGGCGCATCGGGAACGGGTCGGTCGCGACCCGGCGCACTCGCTCCACGGGCCTGTGTCCGAATCTGCGCCTGATCACACGTGCCCATCAGCGCGAACGTGTATGGATCTTGCGGCTCCGCTGGGCACCTTACGTCAACCTGACGAGGGAGAGACTCCCGGAAGAGTGATAAGAATTCGGCAGCCCCGCTCGGATTCGGCCACTCCGATCCGCCCGCCGTGGAGATCGACGGCCCAGCGGGCGATCGCCAGGCCGAGACCGGTGCCCCCGTCGCTGCCCGGACCGTGCGGCTGGTTGACGCTGCCGCGGTTGAACCGCTCGAAGACGCGGTGCCACTCGGTCCGCGGAATGCCGGGCCCCTCGTCCAGGATCTCCAGCTGGAGCGAGTCCTGCTGCGGGCCGGGTCGTGCCTTGACCGTCACCCGGCCGTGCGGCGGACTGTGCTTGACCGCGTTGTCGATGAGGTTGGCGACGACCTGGTGGATGCGCTCCGGGTCGACGTACGCGGTGAGCTCCGATGGCGAGACGTCGAGGCTCAGGTGGACGTCCGTGCGCGTGTGGCCGCCGGAACCGGTGGTCATGCCCGCGCGCGCGGAGGCGACCATGTTGGCCTCCTTGAGCACGCCGGAGAGGTACGGCCACACCTCGAACCGCTGCCGCCGCAGCGGGACGACCCCGTTGTCCAGGCGGGACAGGTCGAGGAGCGTCTCCACGAGACGCCCCAACCGCTCGGTCTGCTTCAGCGCGGTGCGCATGGTCTCGGGGTCGGCCTCGGTGACGCCGTCGACGATGTTCTCCAGCACCGCGCGCAGACCCGCGATGGGGGTGCGCAGCTCGTGCGAGACGTTGGCCACCAGCTCCTTGCGCTGATGGTCCTGGGCCTCCAGCTCGTCGGCCATGACATTGATGGTCTGGGCCAGGTCGCCCAGCTCGTCCCGGCGGTTCTCGCGCACCCGGCGGGTGTAGTCGCCGTGCGAGATGGACCGGGCCACCGCGTTCATGTCGTCCAGCGGCGCGGTGAGGGAGTGCGCCACGAACTGAGTGATGAGCAGGGTGGCGATCGTCGAGAAGATCGTGATGAAGCGCAGCTCCGTCTTGGTGTGCACCGCGATCATCGACAGCCCGGTGGTGATCAGCACCGAGACGACGACCAGCGCACCCAGTTTGGTCTTGATGGAGAACGGGCGGACGCCGCCCCAGGAACCGGGATTCCCGGGGCCTCTCCGTGCGGCCGGCCCGTCGCTCATGGCGCCGGCGTCTCCAGGGCGTAGCCCACGCCGTGCACGGTACGGATGCGCTCGGCGCCGATCTTCCGGCGCAGCGCCTTGATGTGGCTGTCGACGGTCCGGGTGCCGGAGGCGTCCGCCCAGTCCCAGACCTCGGCCAGCAGCTGCTCCCGGGAGAGCACCGCGCGGGGCGTGTTCGCCAGGCACACCAGGAGGTCGAACTCGGTGGGCGTCAGATGGACGTCCTCGCCGCGCACCCGCACCCTGCGCTGCGCGTGGTCGAGCTCCAGTTCCCCCAGGCGCAGGATGCCGCTGCGCGGGGTGGAGGCCGCCAGGGCCGCCCGCTCCATGCGGCGCAGCAGCACATGCACGCGTGCCGCGAGTTCCCGCATGGAGAACGGCTTGGTCATGTAGTCGTCGGCGCCGACGCCCAGCCCGACCAGCATGTCGGTCTCGTCGTCGCGCGCGGTCAGCATCATCACCGGCACCGGCCGCTGGGCCTGCACGCGCCGGCAGACCTCCAGACCGTCGAAGCCCGGCAGCATGATGTCGAGGATCAGCAGGTCGGGCTGCCAGGCCTCCGCCGTGTCGACGGCGGACGGACCGTCGCCCGCCGTCTGCACCAGGAATCCCTCGGCACGAAGGCGGGTCGCGATGGCGTCCACGATCGTCGCGTCGTCCTCGACCACCAGGACCCGGCGTTGTGCGCCCGGAGTGGTCGCCGCCGTCCCGTTGTGGGAGGTGTGTGTCTGCTCCATCGCCCGCCCCTGAAGTGTGCTTTCCGGAACCCGTGGGGTGAATCCGTTTCTGCGCATGACTGCGATTGACGCTTGAATGATCCGCGTCCGTGCAGCAGCGTACGGGGAGTCATCGCGGCTTTGCTATCCAGGGCGGACGCCGAGGTGCACGACGTCCGGAACGCCCCGGGCAACGGGGATCTCTTCGGTACGCACCTGTTGGAACCCGGCATTCCGCAAGGTTCCCTCGAAATCCGTGGACGGCTGGGCGGACCACACCGCGAGTACTCCGCCGGGGGTCAACACCCTTGCGCAGTCCCGGAGTCCGGTGGGGGAATAGAGTCCGCCATTGCCCTCGGTGACGGTCCAGTCGGGGCCGTTGTCGATGTCGAGACACAGCGCGTCGAACGTGTCGGACGTCTCATGGACGTACGTCACCAGATCGGCCTCGACGATCTTCGCGCGGGGGTCGGCGAGAGCGCGCTCGGAGAGTTCGGCCAGGGGGCCCGCGCGGTGCCAGTCGATGACGGCGGGTTCGCGCTCCACCACCGTGATGCGGCCCCAGCGGGGTGCGGCGGCGGCGTGCGCGAGGGAGAAGCCGACGCCGAGTCCGCCGATGAGGACGTGCGGGTCCTGCCGCGGACCGTGCCCCGCGTGGGTGTCGGCGGCATCGAGCGCGGCCAGGGCGGCGTCGACCAGCCGGCGCTCCGAGCGGCCGTCGGAGGTGTCCATGAGGAAGCAGCCGTTCGCGATGATCTGCAGCAGGCTGCCGTGCCGACGGAGCACCACCTCCCCGTACGGGCCCTCGCGGCGGTCCAGGACTTCGGGAATGTCGTAGGGGGTGGACATACGTTCATCTTGGCAGCACTCCCCGTACGGCGGGACGCCTCCCGCCGTTCCGGTCGTCCCGAGCGGCGCCCGGCGGTCCCCGGCGGCCCCGGGAGCTCCCCCTCACTCCCCGGCCGTCGGATGATCGCTGAGGGCGAACGCAGAAGGACGCGCCCCGGGAACAATCAAGGACTCAGGAGCATTGAGCCGATGTAGCTCAACTTGACTGCCGAAGGGGAGATCATGGCTGCTGAGTCCACACCGTTCGCCCTGCCCGTGCTGCCGCTCGACGACGAGGTCGTGCTGCCCGGAATGGTGGTCCCACTGGACCTGAGTGATTCCGAGGTGCGCGCCGCGGTGGAGGCCGCCCAGGCCGCCGCCACGTCGGAGCCCGGGAAGCCCAGGGTCCTGCTGGTGCCACGCATCGACGGGACCTACGCCGGCACCGGCGTCCTGGGCACGGTCGAGCAGGTCGGCAGGCTGGCCGACGGCGACCCGGGCGCCCTGATCCGGGGCCGGGACCGGGTGCGGATCGGCGCCGGGACGACCGGGCCGGGTGCCGCGCTGTGGGTGGAGGGCACCCGGGTCGACGAGACCGTGCCGGAGCGTTCCCCGAGTTCTCCACTCCGTTCGGACAAGGGAGACCCCTATCCCGGCCAGGTGGTCGAGCTGGTCACCGAGTACAAGGCGCTCGCCACCGCCTGGCTGCGCAAGCGCGGCGCCTGGCAGGTCGTCGACCGCGTCCAGGCCATCGACGACGTCTCCGCCCTCGCCGACAACTCCGGTTACTCACCGTTCCTGTCCACCGCACAGAAGCTGGCCCTGCTGGAGACCGCCGACCCGGTGGCCCGGCTGAAGCTCGCCACCCAGCAGCTGCGCGACCACCTCGCCGAGCAGGACGTCGCCGAGTCCATCGCCAAGGACGTCCAGGACGGCGTCGACAAACAGCAGCGCGAGTTCCTGCTGCGCCGCCAGCTGGAAGCCGTCCGCAAGGAACTGCGCGAGCTGAACGGCGAACAGGACGGCGAGGAATCCGACGACTACCGGAGCCGCGTCGAGGCCGCCGACCTGCCGGAGAAGGTGCGCGAGGCCGCGCTCAAGGAGGTCGACAAGCTGGAGCGCTCCTCCGACCAGTCCCCCGAGGGATCGTGGATCCGCACCTGGCTCGACACGGTCCTGGAGATGCCGTGGAACGAGCGCACCGAGGACGCGTACGACATCCAGGGCGCCCAGGCCGTGCTCGACGCCGAGCACGCCGGCCTCCAGGACGTGAAGGAGCGCATCACCGAGTACCTGGCGGTGCGCAAGCGGCGCGCCGAGCGCGGGCTCGGGGTCGTCGGCGGCCGCCGCGGCGGTGCCGTGCTCGCCCTCGTCGGCCCGCCCGGCGTCGGCAAGACGAGCCTCGGCGAGTCCGTCGCCCACGCGATGGGCCGCAGGTTCGTCCGGGTCGCCCTCGGCGGCGTCCGCGACGAGGCCGAGATCCGCGGCCACCGGCGTACGTACGTCGGCGCGCTGCCCGGCCGGATCGTGCGGGCCGTCAAGGAGGCCGGGTCGATGAACCCGGTGGTGCTGCTCGACGAGATCGACAAGGTGGGGTCGGACTTCCGGGGCGACCCGTCCGCAGCCCTCCTCGAAGTGCTGGACCCGGCGCAGAACCACACCTTCCGCGACCACTACCTGGAGGTCGAACTGGACCTCTCGGACGTCGTCTTCCTCGCCACCGCCAACGTCCTGGAGGCCATCCCGGAGGCGCTGGCGGACCGGATGGAGATCGTCCGCCTGGACGGCTACACCGAGGACGAGAAGGTCGTCATCGCGCGCGACCACCTGCTCCCGCGCCAGCTGGAGCGCGCCGGGCTCGCCACCGACGAGGTCGCCCTCGACGAGGGCGCGCTGCGCAAGCTGGCCGGCGAGTACACGCGCGAGGCGGGCGTCCGCACCCTGGAGCGGTCCATCGCGCGGCTGCTGCGCAAGGTCGCGGCCCAGCACGAACTGGGCGAGCGGGCGTTGCCGTTCACCGTCAGGGACAGTGATCTGCGCGGTCTGATCGGACGGCCGCACCACGTGCCCGAGTCCGCCCAGGAACCGGCCGAGCGCCGCACCGCCGTCCCCGGTGTCGCCACCGGGCTCGCGGTGACCGGCGCCGGCGGTGACGTCCTCTATGTGGAGGCGTCCCTGGCCGACCCGGAGACGGGCGCCGCCGGACTGACTCTGACCGGCCAGCTGGGCGATGTGATGAAGGAGTCGGCGCAGATCGCGCTGAGCTTCCTGCGGTCCCACGGCGCCGAACTGGAGCTTCCGGTCGGCGACCTGAAGGAGCGGGGCGCGCACATCCACTTCCCGGCGGGCGCGGTGCCCAAGGACGGCCCGAGCGCCGGCGTCACGATGACCACCGCCCTGGCCTCGCTGCTCTCCGGGCGCCTGGTCCGTACGGACGTGGCGATGACCGGTGAGGTCTCGCTGACCGGCCGGGTGCTGCCGATCGGCGGGGTGAAGCAGAAGCTGCTCGCGGCGCACCGGGCGGGAATCACCACCGTGATCATCCCCAAGCGCAACGAGTCCGACCTGGACGACGTCCCCGTCGAGGTGCTGGACGGACTCGACGTCCACGCCGTGACCGACGTCCGCCAGGTCCTGGAGCTGGCGCTCTCGCCGGCGACGAACGGCGCGGCGCCGGAGGTTCCGGTGGCGGTGTGACGGCGTCACCGGATGGGCGGCGGTCAGGATCCCGTGAGGGAGGTCCGGGCCGCCGCCGCGCGGCACCGGGGCCGGGGGCTCGGGCCGGCGACGTCAGCCGACGGCCAGGGCCCGCACCTGGTCGACGGTGCCGCTGAAGAGGTCGTGGTCCCCGACCACCGGGCCGGTGGAGGGGTACTGCCACATCGTGGAGTACGCCCGGCCCGCGGGCAGCTCGCCCACGGTCGCGGCGTACCGGGCGACCCACAGCGGGCTGGTGGTGCCGAACCCGGCGTGGTTCCCGGTGCACTGCTGCCACCAGCTGGTCGCCGTGCAGATCACGGCGTCGCGGCCGGTGCGTGCCCGGTACCGGCCCAGGCAGTCACGGATCCAGCTCGCCATCGCGCTCTGCGACGTGCCGTAACAAACGTCTCCGTAGGGGGTCCACTCGATGTCGAGCACGCCCGGCAGCGTCCCGCCGTCGGGCGACCAGGCGCCGCCGCGGTCGACGAAGTAGTCGGCCCGGGCGGCGCCGCTCGCGCTGTCGGGGGCCGCGAAGTGGTACGCGCCGCGGATCACGCCGGTGCTGTACGCGCCGTTGTACTGCTGCGTGGAGGAGGGGTTGCTGTGCACGTCCCCTCCGTGGCCTTCGCACAGGCCCCCTTGACCCCGTTGCCCCACAGGGCCGGCCAGGCCATGTCGCCCTGGTGGCCGGAGACGTCGACGCCCTCGGTGCGGGTGGCGCGGCGGGTGGGTGTGCCGACGCCGACGCCGTCATGGGCGGCGACGCCCCCGCGCATGTGGGCGGAACCGCGCGGCGGGACGTCGGACGGGCCCCCGGCCGTCCCGGCCGCGGGAGTCGTACAGGGGAGGGAGAGGACCGCCGCGACGGCCGTGAACGCGCGGTGACGGGTGAAACCGGATCTGCGCACGGGCATGCCGGATCTCCGGGGGTACTCGGTGGGGGAACCCAGGGGAAGCAGGAACGCGACGCATATGAACCGCGACGCATATGAACCGCGACGCGGGACAGGCCACGGGCAAGGTGCCGGGGACCAGACGCCGCCGTCGGGCCACGCCTGCGAAATACTTGCGGAGCCCCAGTGGCGTCGCCACTGGGCGGGAACATGGACGACCGGTGAAACCGAGGCAGGGACTGACGTGCACGAAGGCGGAAACAGCGGCGGCGAGGACACCTCGTCCCAGGTGCCCGACAGCGGTGTGGACCAGCCCGGATTTCTCGCCTTGGAACGGGAGTTGACGGTTCTGCTGCGCCGCGCCAGGGCCAGCCAGGGCGAGATGTCCCGCGCGGTCCACTCGGACCTGGAGCCGTCCGCGTACGGGCTGCTCGTCCGTCTGGACGAGTGCGGCAAGCAGCGGGCCACCGAACTCGCCGCCTTCATCGGCGTCGGCAAGGCGACCATGTCGCGCCAGCTGCACGCGCTGGAGGAACTCGGTCTCGTCACCCGCGAACCGGACCCCGCCGACGGCCGCGCCTGGCTGGTCGACCTCACCCTGGAGGGCCGGAGCCGGATGAGCAGGGTCCGCGAGGCCCGCCGCGCGCGCTACGCCCGCGGCCTCGCCGACTGGGACCCCGACGAGGTCACGGAACTCGCGCGGCTGCTGCACCAGCTGAACCAGGGGATGGAGAAGTAGCGGAGCGCGGTTCGCGGTACCCGCTCACCGGAGCGGGCGGTGGTGGGGGGCCTTGCGAGCGTCCGGGGCGGACGGGCGGCCTGTGGGATTGGAGGCGCGGCGGCGCGCCGTCGAGGCGCCGGTCGACACCGGCTCGTTCCGGTACCGCAATGGGGCCTCCTCCACCGGCGGCGTGACCAGGCCGGACGGTGTCGAGTACGTCCCGACGATCCGGGGGCCGGGCTCGGTCACCGACGCCGAGCCGGGCCGAGCCGCCGAGGAAGGCACGGCGCTGCTCGGCTTCGACGAGCCCGACCATCCGGGCCGGGCCCCACGCCCCCCGGACAGGCCCTGGGACTGCGGCCCCGACCGGAGTCCACCGGTCCTGGGCGGCCGGCGGGAAACCGGGCTCAGAACTCCACGTACACGACCGTCGCGTCGTCGTGCGTCTTGCTCCGGCCGAGGATCACCCGGTCCGTGTCCGCCCGCTCCAGGGCCCGGACGCGGTCCACCAGCGTCTGCGGCCCCTCCTTGCGGACGAGGGCGAGACAGTCCGCCCAGTCGCCCTCGCGGAACCTCTCCACCCAGCGGGTGGCCCCGTCCGTCAGCGCGGCCAGGGCGCGCACCTCGGCGCGCGGCAGCGTCCCGGTGACCGCGCGCGCCGCGACCGACGGATCGGCGGACGCGGTGAAGAAGCCGCCCTCCCTGTTGCGCAGGGTGGAGTCCACCAGCGCGTCCGTGGCCAGTGCCGAGCGGGGCAGCCGGGCCAGCCGGTCGTCCAGCAGCGCGGTGACCGTCCCGCCCGGCGACTCGACGAGCAGGGCCGAGTCGGAAAGGACCAGGTACTCGACCGACTCCGGTGACCAGCGCGCCAGCACCACCGTCGCCTGGGGCGTGCGGGGGTGAGAAAGGTCACAGGTTTCCGCGTGTGCCTCGGCGGTACGGGACACGGCCCGGGACAGCAGGTCCGCCAGGGGGACATCCTGGAGGGAAACGGTCAGTTCGGCCAGCGCCCCGCCGAGGCGCGCGGTGAACCAGGGGACCGAATGCCGGCACCCCGTGCCGTCCCGTGGTGGCGTGACCCCGTCCAGCACGACCAGTGAACCGCCCTGCCCGGAGGCCGGAAGCCCGATACTCGCGAAGTCCTCATTGGGGCGGGCCGCGTCACCGGGCTCCGAGACAAGTTCCGTACGCATCCGGCCAGTCTGCACGACCCCTCCACAAGGGCTCCCGAAGGCCCCCACCGTTCGCCCCGTACCGGCCGCCGTGCAGGTCAGGCGCCGCGTTTGGGCGGGATTGCAGCGCTCCGGAAGCGCGTGGCGGCGCATCCTGCCACCGGCCGCCGCAGACGTCCAACCGGCTTGCGGCGATGGGCTGCTGCGGGAGACCGCGCGACTTGCCCCCCAACTCACCTCCGATGTTCACTCCTTCGAGTGGCGGGTCAGGTGATGCGCGTGCGGTGCCCAGGGGCACTGGGAGGGTCGGGGAGCGACGGGGGCGTCTCGCTGCCCGAGCGTGACCGGCCGTCCGCCAGGGCGTACGCCCTCGACACGGGCAGGGCGTAGACGCCTGTTGGCGGAACGTCACCCCGACCCACGGGTACACGAGTCAGGAATGCGAGCACCGGTGCAGAAGACGCGGCCTCGTCGCACAGGCAAGCAGACGCCCCCCGAGGGGGACGCTGAGCAGAAGCCCGCCGTCGGTCGGGGCCGCCCCACCCACGTGCGCAACCGGCTCATCGTGGCCGTCGCGGTCGTGGCCGCGGCGATCGCCGGCGCCGGGGCGCCCTCCCTGCTCACCGCCTCCGGGCAGCTGAGCGACTCCCAGAACCTGGTGACCCGGGCCGAGCAGACCCAGGACGCCCTCGCCCTCGCGCACTCGCTCGCCGACGAACGGGACGACGTCACGTCCTACGTCGCGGCCGGCCGCCCCGAGGCCAAGGCGCCCACCGAGCAGCACAGCACCCGCGTCGACCGGCAGGTCGAGGAACTGCGCGCCGACGCCGGCACCCCGGCCGCGATGCGCGCCGACCTCGACGCCATCGCCGCCCTGCGCCGGGCCGCGCTCACCGGCAAGAGCAGCGCGCTCGAGGCGCACCAGGCGTACTCCACCGCCATCACCCAACTGCACCGGCTCGCCGAGCAGCTCGCGGAGGAGACCCCGCCCCGGGCCGGCTCCGGCTCCTACGCGCTCGCCGACCTGGACACCGCCGTCCAGCAGGCTGCCGCCACCCGCGGGCTGCTGCTCGCCGCGCTCAACGTGCCGAGCACCACCCAGACCGTGATCGACCCCCTGACCGGTCTGCCCGTCACGTCCACCTCCACGTCGGACGCCGACGCCGAGCGGCGCGACGCGCTGACCGCGGCCGCCCTCCAGGCCCGCGTGCGCTCCGACGCCGCGCTCGCCGACTTCCGCGAGACGGCACCCAAGGCCACCCGCGCCTCGTACGACTCCACGGTCACCGGCCCCGAGGTCGACGCCGCCGAGAAGTACCTCAAGGACCTCACCGACGAGCCGACCCTCTCCGACGAGGAACTCGCCACCAGCTCCAAGAAGCTGGCGGCCGCGCTCACCGCCCGCATCGAGGCGATGCGCGGAGTGGAGTCCGCCCTCTTCGACCAGCGCACCAAGGACCTCGCCCAACTGCGCGACGACGACGTCACCGCGCTCGAGATCCGCGTCGCCCTCCTCGGCGCCCTCATCCTGCTCACGGTCGGCGTCGCCACCGCCATGGCCCGCACCCTCACCCGTCCGCTGTCCGTGCTGCGCCGCGGTTCCGCCCGGCTCGCCGGCGCCGAGAACCCCAGCGGCGAGGAACCGGTCGCGTTCACCGGGCGCAACGACGAGTTCGCCCAGGTCGTCCGCTCCGTCAACGCCCTGCACGCGCACGCCGCACAGCTCACCGGGCGGATCGCCACGCTGGAGGCCGACCGCAAGCACCTTGTCGCGCAGCGGCAGCGGATGGCCGACGCCCGCGAGGAGCTGCGCACCCAGGTCACCGAGTCCACCGCCCACCTGGAGCAGCTGCGCAGCAGCATCGGCGGCACCTTCGTCAGTCTGGCGCTGCGCACCCTCGGCCTGGTCGAACGGCAACTCGGCGTCATCGAGAGCCTGGAGGAGCGCGAGGACGACCCGGACCGCCTGGCCACCCTGTTCAAGCTCGACCACTTCGCCACGGTGATGCGCCGGCACAGCGAGAACCTCCTCGTCCTCGCCGGCACCGAACACGTCCAGCACTCGGCGGGCCCGGTGCCGCTCGTCGACGTCGTCCGGGCCGCGGTCAGCGAGATCGAGCGCTACGAGCGGGTCCGCATCGCCGCGCTGCCGCCGCACGCGCACATCGCCGGGTTCGCCGCCGACGACCTCAGCCATCTGCTCGCCGAACTCCTGGAGAACGCCACCTCGTTCTGCCCGCCCGACCTGCCCGTCGAGGTCTCCGGCTGGCTCCTCGAGAGCGGCGAGGTCATGCTCTCCGTACAGGACGAGGGCATCGGCATGACCGGGGAGCGGCTGGAGCGGCTCAACGCCCGCCTGTCCGACTTCGACCCGGAGGCGCCCTACGAGCAGGAGGGCGAGGACGGCCTCGGGCTCGGCCTGTACGTCGTCGCCCGGCTCGCCCAGCGGCACGGGGTACGGGTGCGGCTGCGGGAGCAGAAGCAGGGCGGTGTCGCCGCGGTCGTGGTCCTGCCCATGCCCCTGCTGGCCGCCGCCGCCCCGGGCGCCGTACCGGCCTCCGGTCCCGTCACCGACGGTTCACCCCGTGTCTCCCTGCCCGGCGTGGACGCCGAGGCCAATTCCAACGTCCTGCACGGCCGCACGGAGGGTGGCGACCCGCTGGTCGCCCTGGCGGAACAGGCGGTACGGCGACAGGAGGAGCCCGCGGCGGAGGAGTCCGCCGCGGACGAGCACCTGGACGAGCCCGCCGGGGAGCGGTCCGCGGAGCCCGTGACGGACGACGCCACGGAGCCGGCGCCCTCCCGGGCCACCTCCGAGACCATTTCCGTGACAACCCCTGGGACCGCCTCTGCGACGGCTGACGCGGCCGAAGCCGTCGACGGCACCGCCGAGGGCCTGGACGCGACGCACGAACGGCCCGCCGAGACCACCATGGAGCTGCTGATCCCGGCGCCCGCGCAGGCGGCCGACGAGCAGCCCGTACGGCCCGCCTCGGCCGGGACCGCCACGCCTGCCGGTACCGCCGGGACCCCCGGCGCCGACACCCCGGCCGCCCACCCCGGCCACCCGGTGGACGACGCTCCCGCGGCCGTCGACCTCACGGCCGACCCGCCGGCCGCGGCCGGCCCCGCTCCCGTTCCCGCCGCCCGGCCGGAGCCCACGCCGGACCCCGAGTCCCAGCCCGCGCCCGTGCTGCCGACCAGGCCCGCACCGGCACCGGCACCCGTGCGCGCCCCCGCCCCCGCCCCCGTCGCCGAGCACACGCGCGTGCCCGACGGCCCGGAGGCGGAGCGAGCGGCGCAGTCGGAACCGGAGCCGGAGGCCCCGGAACCGGTCACCGCCAAGGGGTTGCCCAAGCGCACACCGAAGATCACCACACCCGTCGAGGCACCCCGGCAGCGCAGCGGCTCGGTGGACGCCGACGCCCTG
>NZ_JBHSPC010000047.1:35190-97028 GCF_042656345.1 Streptomyces incanus | reverse complement strand
AAGCCGGACGCCGGGACGTCGAGGTGGAGATCGCCGAGGAGACGGGTCCGCACAGGCCACCCTCCGCCGCGACCACCGCCGCATCCGAAGAAGCCACGGGGGGCACTGTCGAGGAGGCAACGAGTTGACCGCGCCGAGTACCTTCGGACTGAGCAGTGAAGCCCGCAATCTGCACTGGCTGCTGACCAATCTCGTCGAGGAGGTTCCCGGCATCCTCTCGGTCGCGGTGGTCTCCTCCGACGGCCTGCTGCTGCTCTCCTCGGACCCCGATCTCGCGAAGGCCCGGACGGACCCGCGCGGGTCGGCCGATGCCGCCGGGGCACCCGGGGCGAAGGCCGGGAGGCGCGCCGGCCCGCGCGGCTCCGCCGCCGATCTGGCCACCGTCGTCTCGGGCATCGGCAGCCTCACCGTCGGCGCCGCCAAGCTGATGGACTACGGCCCGGTCCGGCACACCATGGTGGCGATGGACGAGGGCAGTCTGTTCGTGATGTCGATCAGTGACGGCTCGCTGCTCGGTGTGCACGGCACCGCGGACGTCGACATGAGCGTGGTGGCGTACCACATGGCGCTGTTCGTGGGCAGGGCCGGCCATGTCCTGACCCCCGAACTCCGCAGCGAACTGCGCACGTCCATGGAGAACACAGCCATGGAGAACACAGCCCTGGAGAACGAGTCCACCGGGAGTCCCCGTTGAGCGGTAAGCCCAGGAAGAACCTCCCGGTCCGTGGCGGTGACCGAAAACCCGCCAGGGTCCGCCCCTATTCGGTCACCGGCGGCCGTACCCGCTTCGGCCATGTGCTCCTCGTCGAGACGTTCGTGGCGAGCACCGCCGAGCTGGAGGCCGCCGAGGAGCGCAAGGAGCTGCCGAAGGGCTCGCTGAAGTCGACGGTGATGCCGGAGCTGCGGGCCATCGTCGAACTGTGCCGCCGTATGCGAACGGTGGCCGAGATCGCCGCGCTGCTGAGGATGCCGCTCGGTGTGGTCCGCGTTCTCCTGAGCGACCTCGCGGACCAGGGAAAGATCCGTGTCTACGGAACGGGGACCGGCCACGGCACGGGCCGCCCGGACCGCGCGCTGCTGGAAAGGGTGCTGAGTGGACTCCGCCGTCTCTGACGCAGCTCAAGGCGTCACCCCGCTCGTCGAGGACGACGAGCCGTTGCTGCCCTGGCAGACGGACCGTACCCGCGCCCCGATCGCCACGAAGATAGTGGTGGCCGGCGGTTTCGGCGTCGGCAAGACCACGCTGGTCGGCACCGTCTCGGAGATCAAGCCTCTGGAGACCGAGGCGCTGATGACCGAGGCGAGTGCCGGGACCGACGACCTCACCGCCACGCCGGACAAGCTCACCACCACCGTGGCCATGGACTTCGGCCGGATCACGCTCGACGACGACCTGGTGCTCTACGTCTTCGGCACCCCCGGTCAGCAGCGGTTCTGGTTCATGTGGGACGACCTGGTGCGCGGCGCGATCGGTGCCGTCGTCATGGCCGACACCCGCCGGCTCAAGGACTGCTTCCCGGCGCTCGACTACTTCGAGAGCTGCGGACTGCCGTACGTCGTCGCGGTCAACCACTTCGACGAGACCGAGCTGTTCGAGCCGGACGACGTGCGGGAGGCGCTCACCATCCCCTCCCGCATACCTGTCATGATCATGGACGCGCGGCGCCGGATCTCGGTCATCGAGACCCTCCTGTCCCTGGTGGGTCACGCGCTCGAGGAAACCCCGGAGTAATCCGGAAGCCCCTGCCCGGCTTCCGAAAGCCCTCGTCCAGCTTAGGAGAACCCCGCATGCGGAAGATACTCGTCGTCGGAGCCGGCCAGTCCGGTCTCCAGCTCGCCCTCGGCCTGCAGTCACACGGGTACGAGGTCACCCTGATGTCCAACCGGACCGCGGACGAGATCCGCACCGGACGGGTGATGTCGACGCAGTGCATGTTCCACACGGCCCTGCAGCACGAGCGCGATCTCCAGCTGAACTTCTGGGAGTCCCAGGCCCCGAAGATCCAGGGGCTCGGCGTCTCGGTCGCGGCCCCCGGCTCGCACGACCCGGGCCCGACGCAGCGCGCGATCGACTGGCTGGGCAGGCTCGACGGTTTCGCACAGTCGGTCGACCAGCGGGTGAAGATGGCGGGCTGGATGGAGACGTTCGCCCAGCGCGGCGGCCAGTTGGTCATCCACGGCGCGGCCGTCGGCGACCTCGACTACTTCTCCCGTACGTACGACCTCGTGCTCGTCTCCGCCGGCAAGGGCGAGCTCGTGCAGATGTTCGGCCGCGACGCGTCGCGCTCCCCGTACGCCGAGCCGCAGCGCGCCCTCGCGGTGGCCTACGTCCACGGGCTCGCCCCGCGCCCGGAGCACCCGGACACGGAGGCGGTCCGCTGCAACATCGTCCCCGGGGTCGGCGAGATGTTCATCATGCCGACGCTGACCACCTCGGGCCGCGCCGACATCCTGTTCTGGGAGGGCGTACCCGGCGGCCCGCTGGACGTCTTCAAGGACGTCAAGGACCCGGCGGAGCACCTCTCCCTGACCCTGGAACTCATGGAGAAGTTCCTCCCCTGGGAGTACGCGCGGGCCACCAAGGTCGAACTGACCGACGCCGGCGGCACCCTCGCCGGCCGCTACGCCCCGACCGTCCGCAACCCCGTCGGCACGCTGCCCGGCGGCGGCCTGGTCCTCGGCGTCGCCGACGTGGTCGTGGCCAATGACCCGATCACCGGCCAGGGCTCCAACTCCGCGTCCAAGTGCGCCGCTTCGTACCTCGTCTCCATCATCGAGCGCGGCGAGGCGCCGTTCGACGAGGCGTGGATGCGGGGGACCTTCGACCGCTACTGGGACACCGCCCAGCACGTCACCAAGTGGACCAACGCCATGCTGGCCCCGCCGCCCGAGCACGTCCTCACCGTCCTCGGCGCCGCCGGGGGGCTCCAGCCCGTCGCCGACCGGTTCGTCAACTGCTTCGACGATCCGGCCGACCTCGAGAACTTCTTCTACGACCCGGAGAAGGCCGGCGCCTACCTGGCGGAGGTCTCGGGGGCCGTGGGAGCGTAACCGGGCGCATCCCCCCGGTCGGGTCCCCCCGTCGCCCCCTCGGGGAGCTCGGGACGCACATAGCGCCGCAAGGGCTCCCCGTCCGGGTCGGGGCGTACGGCGCCCAGGACCGGGTTGGCCGCGATCGGGGAGACCTTCACCCGCGCGCCGGGCCGGGGCGCGTGCACCACCATGCCGTCGCCGAGGTAGAGGGCGACATGCGTGGCGTCGGGGAAGTACACGACGAGGTCACCCGGCCGCAGTTCGTCCAGCGGTACCCGCTTCAGCCGCGCCCACTGCTCCTGACTGGTCCGGGGCACCGGCGTCCCGGCCGCACCCCACGCCTCGGAGGTCAGCCCCGAGCAGTCGTACGCCTCGGGGCCCTCGGCGCCCCACTCGTACGGCTTCCCGATCTGCTCCACCGCGTACCGCAGGGCCCGGTCACCCACCGCGGAGGGCGTGCGCCCGGCACCGGGAACGCCCGGGGCGGGAACGCCCGGTCCGGGAGCACCCGGTCCGGGAACGCCCGGGGCGGGAACACCCGGTCCGGGAGCACCCGGTCCGGGAGCACCCGGTCCGGGAGCACCCGGTCCGGGAACGCCCGGGGCGGGAACACCCGGTCCGGGAGCACCCGGTCCGGGAACGCCCGGGGCGGGAACGCCCGGGGCGCCCGGCGCGCCGAGGGCTCCGGAAGCAATGAACTTCGCCTGGTCCTCGGCCGCTTCGGTCCGTTCCAGCTCGGCCAGGGCGGCCAGCCGGTCGGGGGTGAGCGAGGCGAGCAGTTCCTCGACCTCGCCGAGCCGCTCGCGCACCGCGTCGCGCTGCTTCCCGCGCAGCTCGGCGAGGGCGAGCTGGTCGTCGAGCGCCTTGCGGGCCCGCCGGGCGAGTGCGTCGGCCCGCTGCTCGCTGCCGGTCAGCCGGCCCACCGTGTCCGCGCGGCTGCGCGCCAGCCGCCCGATCACATGCCCCTGGTCGAGCGCGTGCTGCGGATCGCGGGCCAGCAGCAGCCGTACGTACGGGGAGATCCCGGTGCTGCTCTGGTACTGCTGCCGGGCCAGCCGCCCGGCCGCGCCCCGGCTGTCGTGCAGGGAGAGCCGGGCGGCGGCGAGGGCACGGTCCAGCCGCCGCGTCTCGGCGCGCTGCTTCGCCAGTCGCTCCTCGGTGGCGTTGTAGGCCTCGGTGGCCTTCCCGGTCTCGCGGTACAGGCGCTGAAGGTCCGTCAGTAGTCCGGCGATGGACCGGTCATCGGGAGGTGGCGCCTCGACGGCGGCCGCACTGTCCCCGGAAAGCTCCGTCGCGGTACTCCCCGGCGGCTGTGGAAGGGCCGTCGCGGACCCCGGTGCGAGAACGGTGCCGGCCGCGACCGCCACCGCACACGCCAGACGCAGAAGCATTCCTGACACGCCATCACCTCCGACGCGGGCGGCTCCTCCGCTCCGCATCGCGAGCATCCGGCGGTCCGGCCGGGTCCGCTCGCCGGGTGTGCGCGGTTCGGCGCAACGGCGTCACCCGTCGGTGTCGTCCGGCTTGCCACGCGGCGTGGCGTCCGGAGCGGCGGCCGGATCGCGGGTGCGCCCGGACCACGGCCACCTCGGGCGGTCGGCCGTCGCCGCCCCGTCCGGGTCGTACAGGTACTTCCACCCCTGGGCCAGCCCGAGCCGGCCGCTCTGCCCCCGGGGCACGCGCCGGTAGACCAGCACCGTGGTCGGGCCGCCGTCCGGGGCCGGGACGGGGATGCGGTACGTCTTGGGCGGGTGCCCGGTGATGCCCAGCAGCACGGGCAGGACGCGCCCGTCCATGGGCCCGCCCTCGAAGGGGGTGTCCTGTCTTTTCACGGCACCAGTGTCGGCCATGCCCCCACGTCGGGCGTCCACCGGCCGTCCGTCCCGCCGGTCGCTGCCGCAGGGTTCTCCGTCGCGCCGGCCGTCCGTCCGACGGGTCAGCCGGCCACCGACAGCGCCCGGACGAGGACCCCGGTCTCCGCGTCGCGCCGCGCGGTCACCTCCAGGGCGGCCAGGAACTGCTCCACGAGCCAGTCCCGCAGCTCACCGACGGGCAGCGGCCTGTCCTCGTCGAGCCAGATCAGCGAGGCCGCCTCCACGGCGGTGATCCACATCCGGATGGTCATCCGCAGCCGGGGCCCCGGCTCGGCGACCCCGAGATGGCTGAGGATGTGCTCGGCGGCGGCCCGGCGCACCCCGTCGACGATGGCGGTGGTACGGGAGGTCTCCACGACGCTCCCGCCCTGCAGCAGCGCGCTGAACCCGGTGCCGTGCCCGTCGACGAAGGCGAGATACCGGTCGAGCGCCCTGGACAGCCGGGGCAGCAGCGGGCCCTCGCGGGGCTCGTCGAAGCAGTCCCGCAGCTCGTCGGCGGCGGACCGGAGCGCCGCCTCGTACAGCTGCTGCTTGCCGCCCGGGAAGTACCGGTACACCAGGGGCCGCGACACCCCGGCGGCCTCCGCCACGTCGTCCAGCGACACCTCGTCGGGCGCGCGGTGGGCGAAGAGGGACAGCGCGGCGTCGAGCAGCTGTCTGCGCCGCTCCTCGACGCCGAGGCGCCGGTAGGCGGGGGTGGGGGCCGGCGGGGTCATGCCCCGCAGCGTAACCGCCCGCCCTCGGCGGCTGCCCGGGCGCCCGCCCCCCGACGCCGGCCGGTGCCCTACGCCGGCAGCCCGGACGACTTCCACAACCGTGGTCCGGTTCCGTGCGGTGCGTTGATGTTGTTCAGGCTGTGTCGGTGTGCGGTTTCGCCGGGTGGCGGTGAGTCGCTCGGTGGGTGCCGGGGGGCGGTGTCCAGGCCAGTAGGCCGGACGACTTCCACAGCCGTCGTCCGGCCCCGCGCAGCACACCGATGTCGTCCAGGAAGTCCGTGAGCCGCTTCGAGCCCTGCTGCATCACGTCCCGCCGGTGCGCGCCGGCCCTGACCTGGGCGACGGCCTCGCGCTTGTCCAGCCCGACGTTCGTGTAGACGTCCGGGTTGATGAACGCCACCGAGAAGACGCGGGCGAACTCACCGGAGGTGACCCGGGTGAACTCCTGCGACCACCTCGGCGCGGTCACCATCTGGCGTCGCAGCTCCTCACGGGCGTAGCGCACATGCCGGGCCTCCTCGACGACGTGGATGCGCGTGACGCCCCGGATCAGCGGCTGGACCCGCTCGTCCGGGAAGGTCAGCCGCTGCATCCAGTCCAGGACCTCCTCGCCGAGCAGGGTCGCCGTGAAGGAACCGGGCGTGGTGGAGACGGTCTTGAACAGCCGTCCGAGGCGCTGGTGCGCCGGGCCCACCGGGTACCACGGGGTGCCGCCGCGGGTGATCAGCCGGGCGAACATCTTGGAGTGCCGGCACTCGTCCTCGATCTCGGTGAGCGCGTACCGCACATGCGCGCTCGTGGCCGCCTTGTCGTAGATGTGCCGCACGAGCAGCTGCATCAGGATCAGCTCGAACCAGATGCCGAGCGAGGCGAGCGCCGCCGCCTCGTGCCGCGACAGCCGGATGCGCTGTTCCTCGCTCATCCGCTTCCACAGCGGGGTGCCGTACAGCGAGACCAGCTCCGGCGGCCAGAACCACAGGCCCTCCTCGAAGGGCGCGTCCCAGTCCAGCTCCTCGTCCGGGTCGAAGGAGTGCTCGGCGGAGGCGTCGAGCAGCCGCTGGGCCACCTGCTCCCGGTCCTTGAGCAGGCCGAGCGCGTCGCGCAGCCCGTCGAGGGCGTCGGTATCCGTCAGAGGCTGGGTCGTCATGGCGGTCTCACCTCAGGGTGCTGCGGGACGGTGTGGGACGGTCCGGTCGGGCGGCGTCAGAGGAACGCACCTGTGTTACCGGCGGTACACCGTTTTATGAGACTGCTTGTCAGCAAGCTCGTCAATCCCCTGCGCGGAACCTGTCGCAGGACGGTCCGCCCGGGGTGGGCGTCAACGACGCGCCCTCCGGATCACCTCATGGAGCGGCGAATCGGTGTGCACCCTGGGTAGGCTGATGGTGCCGGTCGGACTCCAGCACACGAGAGCAATCATGAGCGCCGCACGTGACTCCGAACCGGACGACGACTACGAGTGGCCCCGTCCGCCGCAGGACGGCTGGACGGCGGACGACCTCGACACGCTTCCCAACCTGCCTCCGCACACGGAGCTGACCGACGGGAGCCTCCGTGCCGACAGGTTCAGCATCAGCCACGCATCGCCGAAGACGGCCGCATCGGTGGCGTCCCCCTCCTCGTCCCGCAGTCCGTTCCGGAGCCGCCGGACGAAGCCGTCGGCGGTCTCGGCGTCCGCGTTCACCGGGCGATGTCTACGACGTCAGCACCGCCTCCATCACCGCCCGCGCGATCGGAGCCGCCGTGCCGCCGCCGCTGATCTCCCGGCGGCCGGCCACCGCTTCCTCCACCACGACCGCCACCGCGACCTTCGCCTCCGCGTCCCCGTCACCCTGCGCCCAGGACACGAACCAGGCATATGGCGTACCGGAGTTGCCGATGCCGTGCTGGGCGGTGCCGGTCTTGCCGCCGACCACGGCACCGCGGATCGCGGCGTTCGTGCCCGTGCCCTCCTCCACCACCCCACGCATCAGCTCCCGCATCCGCAGCGCCGTCGACGGGTACATGGCCCGCCGGGACTGCCCCGGGCCGGCCGCCGACACCGTGCCGCCGCCCGCCCGGGTCGTCCGCTCCACCAGATACGGCTCCCGTACGTACCCGTTGTTGGCGACGGCCGCCGCGACCATCGCCATCTGCAGGGGAGTGGCCCGCGTGTTGTACTGACCGATCGACGACAGCGCGAGCTGCGCCCGGTCCATCGTGGTGTCGAAGGTGCTGCGCGCCACCGGGAACGGCACCCGCAGCCCCTCCTCGTTGAAACCGAAGCCCTCCGCCGTGGCCGTCAGGTTCGCCAGGCCCGTGGTCACCCCCAGCTTGGCGAACACGGTGTTGCAGGACCAGATGAACGCCTCCCGCACCGAGGCGTCCGCGCAGCCCCGGGACTCGTTCGTCAGCCGCGTCGTCGTCCCCGGCAGGGTGTAGGGCGCGGGGGAGTCCGTCGGCGCGTCCAGGTCGGTGACCACGCCCGCGTCCAGCGCCGCCGCCGCGGTGACCACCTTGAACGTCGAACCCGGCGGATACGTCTGCCGCACGGCCCGGTTCAGCATCGGTTTGTCCGGATCGGTGTTCAGCCGGGCCCAGGCCTGCCGCGCCGCCGCCCCGTTCCCGGACAGCAGCTCCGGCTCGTACGACGGGACGGACACCAGCGCCAGGATCCGCCCGGTCGACGGCTCCACCGCCGCCACCGCGCCCTTGCGCGAGCGCAGCCCCTCGTACGCGGCCCGCTGGGCGGCCGGGCGGATCGTCGTGACGACGTCGCCGCCCGCGTTGCGGGAGCGGGTGAAGTCGTTCCACAGCGGCAGCGGCTGGAGCAGCGGGTCGGTGCCCGCCAGCAGTCCGTCCTCCGTGTGCTCCAGCAGGGTCGTCCCGTACTCCTGTGAGGCGAAGCCGGTCACCGGCGCGTACAACGGGCCGTCGGTGTAGGTCCGTTCGTAGCGCAGATGCTCCCCGGTGTCCCGCGAGCCGGTGACCGGGCGGCCGTCGACCAGGATGTCGCCGCGCGGCTGGTGGTAACGGGCGATGGTGTCACGACGGTTGGCCGGGTTGTCGTCGTAGGCATCGGCATGCAGCACCTGGACGCGGGTGGCGTTCACCAGCAGGGCGAACAGCAGCAGCGCGCAGAACACGGCGGCACGCCGGATGTACCGCGTCATGAACCCGTACCTCCGTTCGTCCCGCCGGGCAGCGGACGTCCGCCCCCCTGGCGCCATGCCGAATCGCTCAGCCGGACCAGCAGCGCCACGATCGCCCAGTTGGTGACGACCGACGAACCCCCCTGCGCCAGGAACGGCATCGCCATCCCGGTCAGCGGGATCAGTCCCGTCACCCCGCCCGCGATCACGAACACCTGGAGGGCCACGATCGCGGCCAGCCCCACGGCGAGCAGTCGGCCGAACGGGTCGCGCAGCGCGAGGCCGGTCCGGTAGCCGCGCTCCACCAGCAGCCCGTACAGCAGGAAGATTGCGGAGAGCCCGACGAGACCCAGCTCCTCACCGGCCGTGGCCAGGATGAAGTCGGACTTGACCGCGAAGCCGATGAGCACGGAATGCCCGAGCCCCAGCCCCGTGCCGAGCAGCCCGCCCTCCGCGAAGGCGAACAGCGACTGCGCCAGCTGGTTCGGGCCCTCGCCCGCCTCGATCGAGGCGAACGGATTCAGCCAGGTCTCGATCCTGCTGTGCACATGAGGTTCCAGCCGGCCCACGGCCACCGCGCCCAGCGACGCCAGCAGCAGGCCGACGGCGAGCCAGCCGGTACGGCCGGTGGCGACGTACAGCACGACGACGAACAGGCCGAAGAACAGCATCGACGTGCCGAGGTCCCGTTCCAGGACCAGCACGCCCACGCTCACCAGCCACACGGCGACGATCGGTCCGAGCACCCGCCCGGTGGGCAGTTGCAGCCGCCAGAACCGGCGGCCGGCATAGGTGAGCGCGCCGCGGTTCTCCGCCAGGTACGCCGCGAAGAACACCGCGAGCAGCACCTTCGCGAACTCTCCCGGCTGGATGGAGAACCCGGCGACCCGGATCCAGATACGGGCCCCGTTCACCGCGGGGAAGAGGATCGGCGCCGTGAGCAGGGCGAGCGCCGAGGCGGCGCACACGCGGGTGAAGCACCGCAGCACCCGGTGGTCGCGCAGTAGCAGGACGACCGCGATGAACAGCGCCACGCCCAGCGTCGACCACACCAACTGGGTCGGGGCGGCCTCGTCGCCCGGTGTCTCCAGGTCGAGCCGGTAGATCAGCACCAGGCCGAGCCCGTTGAGCAGGACGGCGATGGGGAGCAGGAGCGGGTCGGCCCCGGGTGCCCTGAAGCGCACCGCCAGATGCGCGACCAGCGCGAGCACGCCGAGCCCGGCGCCGTAACCGGCGGCGCCGGGCGGGACGGAGCCGTTCCTGGCGTAGCCGACGGCGCAGTAGCCGTACACCGACAGCAGGACGGCCAGGACGAGGAGGGAGAGTTCGACGCCACGGCGCGGGGGGAGGGGAGCGGTGGGCGTGGGCGGATCAGCCGTCGCCAGGGAGATTCCGGCCTTGCTCATGTTCGGAACCTACCTATATATGACCCTTTGCGTGCTGCGCCCGTCAGCACCAGCGTGGCGCGGGCCCGATGTTGTCGACGTGGCGGGCGGCGCCCCGGGCCCGGGTTCCGCCGTCGGTGACCAGGTACCAGGGCGGGTTGCCCTGGACGCCGTCCCCGCCGACCTTGCGGTGGATCGAGACGACATCGCCTTTGCGGGCGTACCGGATGACCCGTGAACCGCGGTCCGGCGAGGTGCGCAGGGCGAGCGAGGGCGCCGTGATGGCACCCTTGTGCCGGCCGTGGTCGCCGTGGTTGCCGTTGCCGCCTCCGCTGTTGCCGCCGCCACCGTTGTCGCCGTTGCCCCAGTCGCCGCCGCCGTTGCCGCCCTGCCGGCTCCAGCCCGGCTCGTCGTCATCGCCCAGTGTGTCGCTCGCGATGGCGGGGGCGACGGCCGCGAGGGCCAGGGTGCCGGCAGCCGGCGTCATCGGCAGGCGGCGGAGAGGACGGGGACGCGAGGCGAGCAGTGCGTGCCGTGGCATGAAATGCCCCCATATGAGGGCGAAAGGTTGCAAGGTGAATAATCGCCCCATCAGGAGCAGCCCTCCGCCCGCCCGCCTTGGCGCGCCCTCGGAGACGGTCGTCCGGATCACCCCGCGTCGTCGCTGGTGACAGCCCCGTGCTGAGGAAGCGTCAGGACGGCCGACGCGCACACCCCACGGCGTCCCCCCTACTCCGTCAGCTCCTCCAGCAGCCGGGCCGTCGTCAGCCCGGCCCGCAGGTAGTCGACGAACAGGTCGTTGTGCAGGGCCCAGCCCGAGCGGCGGGCCCGGATCAGCCGGATCGCCTCCTCGGCGGAGCTGCCCCGGCGCATCAGCGCGTGCGCGACGACCAGTCCTGAGCGGTTGTACCCGTGATAGCAGCGCACCAGGACCTTGCGTTCTTCGTCCAGCGCCTCGCACGCCGCCTCGGCGAGCCGGATGACCCCCAGGAGCTGGGTCCCGTCGAGCGGCCCGTCCGGGATCGGCCACACATGGTGCTCGACCCCGGGGTCCGGTCCGTGCCCCGGCAGCCGCAGCAGCGTCTGCACAAGATCGAACTCCTGGCGCACGGATGCGAACTCCAGCCGCCCGGTCCGGGCCCTGAACTGGTGCCCGCCCATCCACAGACCGGGCACGATCTCGTCCCACGGAGTGTCCGGTGCCGGTACGTCGGGTTGCTTCCCGCGGGTATGCAACGGCGCCTCCCCAGCATCACGGCCCAATGGCTCTCAAAGGTAGCCGGGTTCTTGCCCCTGGAGCACCCGCCTGTTCCCATGGAAGGTGGGGTGATGGTGCATGAACGGTCTGCGCGTCGTACCGGCCTGGCGGCACGGTCAGGAGCGGCTGTACGTCTGCCTCCCGGACGGCGGGAACATCGCCTGGTACGACCGTGACGCGGCCAGGGTAAACCTGCTCGACGAGGACCGCGAGGCGGAGGTGCTCGAAGCGCTCGGCCCCTTCCTCACCGGCCCGGTCGTGGTCGGCCCGCCCCCGGTCCCCACCCCCGCCGAGCTGGCACGACTCACCCTCCACCCCGACGACGACCTCGCCCCGAACCGTCCCGGCGAGGCCCTCCTGGTCGCGCTCGACCGCGACCCCGGCCCGGCCCACCGCCTTCGCACCGACCCGCGTCACCGGGCACTCGAGGCGGAGCGGACGGTGGGCGAGGCCCTGGACCGCATGGACGGCCTGGGGGTACGCGCCCTGCACTCGATCCCGCTCCCCGGCGGCGACCGCGTCCACCACCTGGTGATCGGCCCCGGCGGGCTGTACGCCGTACACGCCGTGTACGCCCGCAGGCAGCGGGTGACGGTCGCCGACCCGCTGGTCGCCCTCGGCCACCGCGAGCCGCACCCCGTGCTGCGCCGTGTCCGCGCCGACGCCGACCGGGTCTCGTACGCCCTGACCGCGGAGGTCCACCCGGTGCTCGTCCTGGTCGGAGCGGCGCACGTGACGGTGAGGACCCCGCCGCGCGAGGTGCGCGTCCTGACGGACGGCGAGGTGGAGCACTTGGGCGACCTGGGGGGCGTACTGAAACCGGCCGACGTGGAGGCCCTGCACGCGATGGCACGGGACCGGAACACCTGGGTCCGGCTCTGAGCGGGGCGGGATCGGCCGACCGGGCGGGCTGACCGGGCGGGTGGAGCGCGGGCCGGGCGGAGCCGACGGGGCATGCCGAACAGGCCGGGCGGGCTGAGTCGACCGAACGGGGTGGGGCGGGCCGGCCGGGGCGGCCAGGTCCTGGACCCGACGGCGGCCCTGGAGAGCAGCGTCCGCGCCGCCCACGCGTCACGGAGCGGGGAAGCAGGGCGGGGACAAGGGCCGGGGGCGGTGAGTCCGGCGGGGAGATCGAGGTCGCATCTCTCCGGCAGCGCAGGTCCGCCCACCGGACACCCGAGCAGACCGGCGGCAAGAAGTCGACGTCCCCGGCCTCGACGGCGCGCAGAACCCCGGCCAAGAAGACCACCCCGCGCAAACGGTCGGCCTGACCCGGCATCGGGCGACCGCCGGCGCTCGTGGGCGGTTGCCGACGGTCGCCCGCGGTCGCCCGCGGCTGCGGGACAGGGAAACGGCGTTCACCCGTACGGCGGTTGATGGATCCCGGGGCCCGTGTTCCGCGTCTTCCTCCAGGGCTGTGCTTCCATGTGCGTGATCTGTCGGACCTGTGTGCATGTCAGGGACGGCCGGTCGTACGCACATTCACGGACACCGGTGGAGGGCATGACCGAGGACGATTTCGACGCTTTCTACGCGGCCGCGTTCCCCCGTCTGACCGGTCAGCTCTTCGCCTTCACGGGGGACCTGGGCGAGGCTCAGGACGTGGTCCAGGAGGCGTTCGTACGGGCCTGGGACCGGCGCCACAAGCTTCAGGCCGACGGGGCGCCCGAGGCATGGGTACGCACGGTCGCCATGCGTCTCGCGGTCAGCCGCTGGCGCCGCGCGCGACGCTGGCTGGAGCTGGTGCGCCATTCCGCGCTGCCGGAAACGACCCCCGGCCCCGGTCCCGAACGTGCCGCGCTGGTCGCCGCGTTGCGTGAACTGCCCGAGCACCAGCGCATGGCGGTCGTCCTTCACCATCTGTGCGACCTCAGCGTCGAACAGGTAGCCTCCGAGACCGGTGCACCCGTGGGAACGGTCAAGGCCAGGCTGTCCCGGGGGCGGGCGGCACTGGCCAAACAGCTGGCGGTGGACGAGGCCGAGGAGCCGGCCTGGAGGGAGGGTGGCCGTGTCGGATGAACTCGCCGCAGCGTTGCGCGAGTTGGCGGAGGCGCACGAGGTCCCGTCGCCCGTACCGGCCGCCGAGGTCCGCACCCGGGCGCGACGCCGCTCCCGCCGTCGCCGGACCACCCTCCGCCTCGGCCTGGCGACGTCGGTGGCCGGCATGCTGGCGACGATCGGACTCACCGTGCACGCCGAGGAGTCCGGCGAGGACCCGCACACCCCGGCCACCTCGTCCGGCACCGAGGCGATCGGCACGTCGACGTCCAGCCCCCGGGCACCCGAGGCGGCGACCAACCGGTCGGCCGGCACCGAGGAGGCCGTCCTCGACCTGGGCCGCCACACCCTCACGTTCGACGGCCGTGTCATGCGCGTCGACTCGCACTTCTTCGCCACGCTGCTGCCGCCGGACCGCGAACTGACCGTGCGGGCCAAGCACGAGACCATGCTGCTGCGGGGCGACGCGAGGGCCGAGAACCGCTACGAGGCCAAGGTCCCGTACGTGGTGGAACTGCGCACCGGTGACCGGCCGCCGGTCTACGCGGGCGCCCTCGCCTTCGACACCAGATCCCTGGGCGCCCTCGACGCCAGGACGTACTGGCTGGGCCTGAGCGTCAGCGACGCGCGATGGTTCTACACCCGCGTCCGGCAGGGCGAACACGTCGAGATCACCTCCATGGCCGCCCCGACCCCGCCCGCACCGACGCCGAACCCGACCGACGGGGCGAACCCCGAACCCGAAACCGCAACCTCCCGACCACGGACCTGACTGATCACGGACCTGACTGATCACGGACCTGACCGACCGCAGGGCAGGGTCAGCGGATCAGCTGCCGGAGGAACGAGCTCAGAGCGGTGGTGAGTTCGGCGGGTGCGTCGTCGAGGGGCCCGCCTTCCCGGTGCCGTCAGGGGTGGTGACCGGATTTTTCGGTCCCAGCGGTGCCGGGAAGTCGGCCACCCTGCGGATGATGCTCGGCCGCACCGGCCCGGACGCCGGATCTCTCCTCGCGAAGCCGCATGCCCGCGATCACGCCCCACCGGTCGTCATCGCCTGCGAGAGCGGCCCTGCGAACGCGGAATGCCCGCCTGACGAGCGAGGAACACCCGTCCGGCGAACACGGTCCGGCCCACGGCCACGAGGGATCGCGGGCCGGCCTCCGGAACGGGCCGGCTCACTACCCCTTGACCGCACCCGACGTCAGCCCCCGGATGAACGAGCGCTGGAGGGCCAGGAAGGCGAGTACCGACGGCAGCATGGCCAGGAACGCGCCCACGAGCAGCACGCCGATGCCCACCTGGTCGTCCGAGCGCATGGAGCGCAGGGCCAGCGGCAGGGTGTACTGGGCCGGGTCCGTGGCGACCAGCAGGGGGAGCATGTACTGGTCCCAGATCATGGTGAAACCGAAGATGCCGATGACGCCCAGGGCGGGGCGGCACAGGGGCAGCACGACCTGCCAGAAGATGCGGAACTCGCCCGCGCCGTCCAGCTTCGCCGACTCCTCCAGCTCCTTGGGGATCTCCTTCATGAACTCGGTCATGACCAGGATGGAGAAGCCCCACGCCGCCACCGGCACGATCATGCCGGCCAGCGAACCGACCAGGCTGATGTGCAGCACCGGCAGATCCGCCAGCAGGACCGACAGCGGTACGGCCAGCACCTCCTCCGGCAGCATCATCGTCGCCAGGACGACCACCAGCACCGCCGCCGAACCGCGGAAGCGCTTACGGGCCAGGGCGTAGCCGGCTAAGACGCTGACCAGGACCTGCAGGGCCAGGCCACCGCCGACCACGATGAAGGAGTTGAGGAGGTAGTCCAGGACGCCCCGGTCGATCGCCCGTTCCAGGTTGTCGAGCGACAGCCGGTCGGGGAACAGGGTGAACTGCGTCGGGTCCACGGTCGGCGTGAAGGCGCCGATCATCAGTGCCAGCAGCGGCCCCGCGAAGATCGCGAAAAGGACGGTGTACAGGGCGAACCGGGCAACCCGGGCCCATGGTCCGCGTGCCTCCTGCAGGCCGAGCGCGGTCTCGTTCCTCATCGGGCCTTCCTCCTGCGCAGTCGCGCCGCGACGGTCAGCACCAGCAGAACCAGGAACAGCAGGACGGTCCCGGCCGCCGCCACGCCCAGCTCGTTGCGTTCGAGTCCGAGCTTGTACGTGAGCGTCAGCAGCACCTCCGTCGAGCCGTCCGGCCCGCCGTTGGTGAGCAGGAACACCTCGGTGAAGATCCGCAGGCCCCGGATCGCCGCCAGGGTCAGCAGGATCGCGAACACCGGCCGCAGGCCGGGCAGCGTGACGTGCCAGATCCGGCGGAAGCGCGAGGCGCCGTCGACCGCCGACGCCTCGTACAGCACCCGGTCCACGCCGGCCAGCCCCGCCAGGAAGATCATCATGTCGTAGGGGGCGCCCCGCCAGATGCCGACGAAGGCGATGGACGCCAGTGAGCTGTCCGGTGAGTTGAGGAACTCGCTCGGCCCCAGGCCGAAGACGGACAGCACCGAGTTCAGCGCCCCGCCCTCGGCCGGGTAGTACATGACCCGCCACACCTCGGCCACCACCGCCATGGCCGTGACCACCGGCAGGAAGACCGCCGACCGGATGAACCACAGGCTCCGGGTCTGTCCCTCCAGCAGCAGCGCCAGCGCGAGACCGAGCACGATCGACCCGGCGGTGGTCGCCACGGCCAGGACCACGGTGTGCCACACCGCCGCACCGAAGTCGGAACTCCCCGAGATCTCCGCGTAGTTCGCGCCGCCGACGTAGGTGTTGCCGAGGAACGGACGGACCTCCTCGAAGCTCATCCGCACGGCCTGGGCCATGGGGATGAACTTGAAGTACAGGAAGAGCAGCAGGGCCGGGGCCAGGAAGAGCCACGGTGTCGCGGCCCGTCGCAGCCGCACTTTCGCCGGCGGGCCCGCGCGGAGCGGGCGCCGGGTGTCCGGACCCGGTGACGTCCGTGCCTCGGTCACCGTCATTCGTCCTTGGCCCCCTGCTTCTCGAGCTCGGCGTCCAGCGCGTCCGCCAGTTCGCCCATCGCCTTGCCCACGTCGCGCGAGCATGTGGAGACGACGCCGTTCAGGCCCTCGGACGACATCTGCCGGATGGTGGACCAGTTGGGCAGGGCCGGCGCGTTGCGGCCGGACTTGTTGTAGACCTCCTGGAAGGTTTCCCAGCGCGGGTCCTTGCGCTCGGCGGCCCCGTCGACCGTCGTGTTGACCGGCAGCCGGACGATGATGCCGCCGTTGTCGACGCCGAGACCGATCTTCTGGCCGGCCGGGGAGGCGGCGAACTCGGCGTATTCCTGCTGGCCCTTCTCGTTGTCGGAGCCGGCCATCATGTAGACGTTCTCGCCCTCCGCCAGGACGGCCTCGCCGCCGGCGCCCGGCGGCGGCGCGATCACCTCGTACTTGTCCTTGCCGAGTGACCCGTCGAAGCGCGGCAGCATGTAGGGGCCGGTCAGGTAGATGCCGCCCTTGCCGCTCTCGAAGAAGGTGTGCGTGGTCGAGGAGTCGGCGGTACTGGCGCCGGGCTGCGCGACCTTGGAGTCGCAGAACATCGCCTGGAGCTTCTCGACCGCCTCGACCGAAGCGGGCTCGTCGATCGCGGATGCGTAGCCCTTGCCCTGTTCCCTGACGAAGTCGCCGCCCTCGGACCACAGCATGGTCGAGAACCACCAGGTCAGATAGCCACGGGTGGTGCTCCCGGGTATGACCATGCCGGCGGTGTCGTTCTTGCCGTTGCCGTCCGGGTCGTCGTCGGTGAACTTCACGGCCAGTTCGGTGAGTTCGTCCCAGGTCTTGGGAACGTCGGCGCCCACGGCCTCCCGCCAGTCCTTGCGCACCAGCAGCGCGAAGGCCTGCGAGTTGAAGGGCACGCCGTAGTACTTGCCGTCGTAGCCCTGGGCGGCCTCCCAGGCGCGGTCGGCGAGATCGGCGCTCCCGGCCACACCGTCGCGGTCGACCTCGCGGACCAGCCCCTGGGTCACCAAGTTGCCCAGCTGGCCTGTGTCGTTGATGACGATGTCCGGCAGGTTCCTCTGCGCGGTGCGCTGCTGGAGCTTGGTCTCGAAGTCCGTCACACCGACGGCGACCAGCTTCGCCTCGATGCCGCTCTCCTTGGTGAAGGCCTTGGTGAGGGCCTCGGCCGACTCCGCGGAGGGACTCCCCGCGTCCTGCCGGATCCAGACCTCCAAGGGCTGGGAGCCGTCCTGCTGGGCTGTGCCCCCCGAGGAACAAGCGGTGGCGGTGGCAGCGGTCACGGCGAGAACGGCGGCGAGAACGCCGGCTTGCCGCCCTCCTCTTGGCTTGCGGAGTTGCTTGGACACGAGTGGCTCCGTCCAGTGCGTACGGGCGAGGTGACCGGACTCTATGTACAGACGGCCCACTCCATCAAGACAGTGAACAGCATTTATGTACATGAACCGTGAGGGTGTGATCGGTGAGCAATCCGTCATGCGGACGGGGTGCGGGCGGAGGTGCGAGCAGGGGGCCATCGGGACGGCACGGTCCGATCGAAGGCCCGGTACGACACCCACCGTCACGTGGCCGGATATGCCGTAGAACCCGAAAGCCCCGAAGGTCTCGAGGGCCTCCGGGGCCGTCGTGCGGCAGCGGGGCGGATCAAGGCCGGGCCAGGCCAGGCCAGGCCGGTTCAGGCCGGTTCAGGACGCCCCGGCCGCCAAGTGGGCCCGCCGGCCGCCGAGAAGGGTGACGGCGGTACCGGCACCGGCCATCAGGTGACGCCGCGGCCGCGGGCGTGCTGGAAGCGGGTCAGCCCGTCGGCGAGGTCGATCAGCGGGGCGGGGTAGCCGAGGGCGGCGCGCCGGTCCTCCGGCAGTCGCCAGGGTTCGTGCACGGTCCGGTCGTCCAGGTCCTTCAACTCGGGCACCCAGCGACGTACGTAGGCGCCGCTCGGATCGTAACGCCGGCCCTGGCGCACGGGGTTGAGGACGCGGTTCGGGCGGGTGTCGGTGCCGGTCCCGGCGGCCCACTGCCAGTTGAGCTGGTTGTTGACGAGGTCGCCGTCCACCAGCAGGTCCAGGAAGTGCCGGGCGCCGACCCGCCAGTCCACGTACAGCGTCTTGGCCAGGAAGCTCGCCGCCAGCAGCCGTGCCCGGTTGTGCATCCAGCCTTCGTGGAGCAGTTGGCGCATCGCCGCGTCGACGACCGGATAGCCGGTACGGCCCTCCCGCCACGCGGCGATGTCCTCGGCCGCCTCGTCCTCGGTCCGCCACTGGTCGTGCCGGGGGCGGTAGTCCCGCCGGGACGCCTCGGGCCGCGCCGCCAGCACCTGGTGGTGGAAGTCGCGCCAGCACAACTGGCGCACGAAGGCCTCCGCCCCTGCTCCACCCCGCGAGCGGGCCCGTTGGACGAGTTCCACCGGCGAGAGGGCCCCGAAGTGGAGGTAGGGCGAGAGCCGGGAGGTCGCGTCGCCCGCCAGATCGTCGTGCCCCTCCTCGTACTCGGCCAGCCGGGACCGGGCCCATCGCGCGAACCGCTCGCGCCCCGGTGTCTCGCCCCCGGTGGGGAGGCCGGGCGAGAGGCCGGACAGTTCGCCACGGGAGGGCAGCGGCTCGCCGCGCACCGCGTCGGGGACCCGCACGGTGCGCGGCGCCGGACAGGTTCCCCGCAGCCGCTCCCGCGACCAGCGGCGGAAGTAGGGGGTGAACACGGCGTAGTGGTCGGATCCGGCGGGCGTCACGGCCCCGGCGGCGACCGCGGTGATCACGGCGTCGTGCACCCGCAGCACCACCCCGCGCCGGCCGAGGGCCTCCCGCAGCCGCTCCTCCCGCCGCTGGGCGTAGCCGCTGACGCCCGCCGCCATGTGCACCTCCGCGGCCCCGCACTCCACGGCGACCGCGTCGACCTCCCGGACAACCGGCCCCGTACGCACGACGAGCCGGCCGCCGCGCCGGCGCAGCGAGGCGTCGAGATCCCGCAGACAGTCGGCGAGGAAGGCGGCGCGGTTCGGCGCGTCGAAGCCGGCCGCGTGGACACCGGGGTCGCGTACGAACAGCGGCACCACCTCGTCGGCCGCCGCGAGCGCGGCGCGCAGCGGCGGATGGTCGTGCAGACGCAGATCCGAGGTGAACAGGACGACCGCGACGGTCATGGGGCTACTCCTGGTCGTGCATGAGGCCTTGCTTGCTTTCTCGCCGTCTCTTCGGGCTGTCCCCGGCCCGCGGATGCGGAGCCGGGCACGCTGCCGCCGGGCAGGCCACCGACGGACGCGTCACCCGCGGCGCAGGCGCCGTGCGCGCCGTGCGTTCCGTACGTGCCGTGCGGGCTCATGGCTTTCGCGACGGCCCGTGCGTGCATCGGCCCCGTGCGCGCTCATGCCCTTCGCGGCGGCCTGGGTGATGTTGCGGGCCATGCCGCCGAAGACGACGGCGTGGAACGGGGCGACGGACCACCAGTAGGCATGGCCCGGCAGCCCGCGAGGGTGGAACAGGGCGCGTTGCCGGTAACAAGTGCGGCCTTCGTCGTCCGTGTCAGCGTACATCTCCAGCCATGCGAGGCCCGGCAGCCGCATCTCGGCCCGCAGTCGCAGCAGCCGGCCGGGCTCGATCTCCTCGACCCGCCAGAAGTCCAGCGAGTCACCGATCCGCAGCCGCTCGGCGTCCCGCCGCCCGCGCCGCAGGCCGACACCGCCGACGAACCGGTCCAGCCAGCCCCGTACCGCCCAGGCCAGCGGGAAGGAGTACCAGCCGTTGTCCCCGCCGATGCCCTCGATCACCTTCCACAGCGACTCCACGGACGCGTCGACCGGCATCTGCCGCTCGTCGTGGTAGAGGCTCCCGCCGGCCCAGTCGGGGTCGGTGGGCAGCGGATCGCTGGGCGTGCCCGGCGGGCTCGCGGACGACCAGCGCGTGGCGACCTGCGCCTCCCGCACCCTCCGCAGCGCGAGGGCCAGTGCTTCGTCGAACGGCAGCGGACTCCCCGGTGCGTCGGGCACGTACCGGGCGATGTCGTGTTCGTGGCAGACGACCTCGTGGCGCAGCGATTCCGTCAACGGCCGGGCCAGGGAGGCGGGTACGGGGGTGACGAGCCCGATCCAGTGGCTGGACAGCCCCGGCGTGAGCACCGGCACCGACATGACGAGCCGCCGCCGCAGTCCGGCCACGACGGCGTACCGCCGCATCATCTCGAGGTAGGTGAGGACGTCCGGCCCGCCGACGTCGAACGCCCGGTCGACATCGGCGGGCATGCCGGCCGAGCCGACGAGGTACCGCAGCACATCGCGTACGGCGACCGGCTGGATCCGGGTGTGCACCCAACTGGGGGTCACCATGACCGGCAGCCGCTCGGTGAGATAGCGCAGCATCTCGAACGACGCCGACCCCGAACCGATGACGACCGCGGCCCGCAGCACGGTGGCGGGCACCGGCCCGTCGAGGAAGATCCGCCCGACCTCGGCGCGGGAGCGCAGATGCGGGGACAGGGACCGCTCCGGGACACCGCGCGGGGTCAGCCCGCCCAGGTAGACGATGCGCCGTACGCCGGCGGCCCGGGCCTCTTCGGCGAAGGTCCGGGCCGCCTGCCGGTCCGTCTCCTCGAACCCGGAGCCGGTCCCGAGGGCGTGCACCAGGTAGTAGGCGACGTCGATCCCGCGCAGGGCCGCGGCGACCGAACCCGGGTCGGTGACGTCACCCCGGACCGTCTCGGCGTCACCCGCCCAGGGATGGTCGCGGAGCTTGCCGGGGGAGCGGGCGAGGCACCGCACCCGGTGGCCCGCCCGCAGCAGCTCCGGTACGAGGCGCCCGCCGATGTACCCGGAGGCGCCGGTGACCAGGCAGTGCAGCCGCTCGGCGGCGCCCCCGTCCCGCTGTCCGTCCGGGCCCGCGTCCCGCTGTCCGTCCGGGCCCGTGTCCATCCCCGCGTCGGTACCCATGTCCGTCTCCTCCGTGCTCGCCCGGGGCAGCTTTCCTCTTCCTCTCGTCCGATCATGGCGGCAGTGCGGTGCCCGCGCCCGTTCAGCCGGGCTGGGAACCGGATCCGGCGGCGGAGGCGGAAACGGCGCCGGTCCCGGAGTCGGCACCGGCCCCCGCATCGCCCTTGCGGGCCAGGACGCTCGGCCACCACGCCCGCGGACCGATGTCGATCACGAGCGCGGGTACCAGGAGCGAGCGGACCACGAGGGTGTCGAGCAGGACGCCGAAGGCCACGATGAACGCGATCTGGACCAGGAAGGCCAGGGGAATCACCATCAGGGCCGCGAACGTCGCCGCGAGGACGACACCGGCCGAGGTGATGACCCCGCCGGTCGTGGTGAGCCCGCGCAGTACGCCCTGCCGGCTGCCGTGCGCGAGCGCCTCCTCCCGGACCCGGGACATCAGGAAGATGTTGTAGTCGACGCCCAGCGCCACCAGGAACACGAACCCGTACAGCGGTACCGACGCGTCCGTGCCCGAGAAGCCGAGGAGATGCTCGAAGACGAGTGCCGAGACCCCGAGCGTCGCCAGGAAGTTGAGTCCCACGGTCGCCACCAGCAGCACCGGTACGAGCAGCGAGCGCAGCAACAGGACGAGGATCAGCAGGATGATGCACAGGACGATGGGCACGATCACCGTACGGTCCCGGGCGGCGGTCTCCTGGGTGTCGTATTGCTGCGCCGTGTAGCCGCCGACCAAGGCGTCGGCCCCGGAGACCGCGTGCACGTTCTCGCGGAGCCGTTCGACGGTCTCCTTGGCGGCGTCGCTGTCGGCCCCGTCCTCGAGGGTGGCGGAGACCTGGACGCGGCCGTCGGCGACGATCGGCTCACCCTCGGGACGCCCCGAGGCGGAGATCGTGCCGGCCGACGCCACGCCCTCGGTCTTCTCGGCCGCGGCCGTCACCTGAGCGGCACGGTCGGCGTCGGCGACGATGACGGCGGGGTTGCCGGAGCCGCCGGGAAAGTGCTCGCCGAGCGTCTTTTGGGCGGAGACCGAGGAGGCCTCGCCGACGAAGATCTCGTCGAGCGGCACGCCCTTCGAGGAGAGGGCCGGGGAGAAGGCCGCGAAGACGGCGAGCACCAACGCGGTCACCGCCCACGTCGCGCGCGGCCGCCGGTCCACGGTCGCGGCGATCCGCTGCCACACACCACGCCCCTCCACGGAGTCGTCCGAGCCGTCCGTGGAACCGTCCGCGGAGCGCGCGCTCCCGGTCTCCTTCGGCCGGGAGGGCCAGAAGGCGCCGCGCCCCAGCAGGGCCAGTACGGCCGGCAGGAAGGTGAGCGTGGAGAGCACGGCGCACACGATGCCGATGGCGCCGACCGGCCCGAGAGCGCGGTTGTTCGTCAGGTCACTGGCGAGCAGGGCCAGCAGGCCGAGCGCCACGGTCGCGGCACTGGCCGTGATCGCCCCGAACGAGCGCCGCACCGCGGCCGCCGCGGCCGCGACCCGGTCCCCGCGCGCGGCGAGTTCCTCCCGGAAGCGCGCGGTCAGCAGCAGCGCGTAGTCCGTGGCGGCGCCGATCACGAGGATGGAGAGAATGCCCTGCACCTGGCCGTCCACCCGGACGACGTCCCGGTCGGCCAGCGCGTACACGACCGCGCACGCGAGGGCGAGGGCGAAGACGGACCCGAGGATGATCAGGAACGGCAGCAGGACGCTCCGGTAGACCAGCAGAAGGATCACCAGCACCGCGGCGAGCGCCACGCCCAGCAGCAGTCCGTCGATCCCGGCGAACGCGTCCGACAGGTCGGCCTGGCTCGCCGCCGGTCCCGCGATCTGCGCCGTGGTCCCCGGCACGCTCTTCGCCGTCTGCCGGATCTCGTCCAGGATCTTGGACAAGTCGTCGCCGAGGCCGGGCCTCAGCGGGACGACGGCCTGCATGGCCTGCTTGTCGTCGGAGACGAGGGCGGGCGACGGAGCACCGACGACCCCGGGCCGCCCGGCGAGCCCGGCGAGCCCGCCGACCGCCCGGGCGGCCTCCTCCTGCTGCGCCTTGGTGACCGTGCCGTCCCCGCCCTTGCCGACCGTCCACACCACAATGGCGGGAACCGTCCGCGACGCCCCGGCCCGCTCGAACGCCTCACCCGCTTCGAGCACCTTGGTCGACTCGGCACTCTGCGGCAGGAACGCGGCCTGGTCGTTGGTGGAGACCTCGCCCAGCTTGCCCGCGTAGGGGCCGAGCAGGCCGCCCACACCCAGCCAGACGACCAGCAGGACGAGCGGCACGAGCCACCGGCCCCAGCGCGGTGCGGTTCTCATCGAATCCCCAAGCGACAACGGAACGGAACGGAACAGGAAAGCAAGCCTCAATCATCAAGTATCTCAATGACTGAACCAATATATACTGACCGCATGTCCGGCACCGAAAGCCCTTCCTCATCCCTTCCGGGGAACGACCCCACGGGGATGCAGGCGTTCGCGGTGCTGTTGCGCCGGATGAACACCGAGTTCAATCGCATCGCCCACGAGTTCGCCCAGGCGCAGGGTCTCCATCTCACCGATGTGCAGGCCCTGGTCGCGATCCTGGATGCCGACACGGCCGACGGCCCCATGACCCCCGGCCGGCTGCGCGACCAACTCGACCTCACCTCGGGCGCGGTGACGGCCTGCATCGACCGCCTGGAGCGGGCGGGCCACATCCGCCGCGTACGGGCCCTGGGCGACCGCCGCGTGGTCCACCTGCACTACGAGGAGGCGGCCAGGGCCATCGCCGGCGAATTCTTCCGCCCCCTGGCCCGGAGTACCGACACCGTCCGCTCCCGCTTCACCCGCGAGGAACTGACGACAGTGACCCGTTTCCTCACCGAACTGAACCGGGAACTCGCCCTCCTGGGCCGCCACACCTCTTGACGGGACGGCACGCGGATGCCGGGCCTCGTCGTGGAGGTCGGGAGCTGCCATGGCCGCGCGCCGTCCGCCCCGTGGACTCGAACGCGGGCGAAGGAAAGGGCGTACGGCGCACGCCGTACCCCTCTCCATGGGGAGGACGGCCCGGCTCCGGGCCTCGCCCGTACGAGAGGGAATGGTGGAGACGAGCACGCAGGCCGACGCCCCCGCACAGCCCCGCACCCCCTTGAACAGGGAATGGATTCTGGGCACCGCCCACTGAGCCGCCTGCGCCGAACGCTCACCCCGACGGGAACCCTGGTGGCCAACGGGGGAGGCTCGCCCGGCCGCGTGTTCGGAGCCGTCGGCTCCCTGCTGCACGTGAGCGCGGTCAACGCGTTCGTCCGGCAGCGGCTGCGCCCGATCCTCCCGGCGGCTCCGGCCGGGCCGACCCGGGAGGACCTGCTCGCCGTCACCGCGCTCATCGAGGCCGGCACGCTCACCCCGGTGGTCGACCGGAATTACCCCCTGGCCGACGCAGCCGAGGGCGTGCGCCCTGTGGAGCGGGGCCACGCCCGCGGCAAAGCCGTGGTCACTGTGGCCCGAGCGCGTTCACCCGTCTCGCGCCGACCGCCGGGCCGCGTGCGCGCACCGCCGGTTCCCGGGAGGCAACGCCCTGAGATCAGGAGGAGGCAATGCCCTGCCGTGACGGCCCGACAGGGCCGTCGCCCCGCTCGGCGAGTCCGGCGTGCAGGAGAAGCAGGCGGGCCAGGGCGCGCGCCTCGTCGGCGGTGAGCGCCGCCCACGTCCCCGGCTCGCCTCCCCGGTCCTGGCCGACGTCCAGGGTGACCCTGCTGATGGGCCGGTCCGCGGGTACGAGCCGCAGACACCGCACCGCGATCCTGCGCCCGCAGGCTGTCACGAGCGAGGGGTTCTCGGTCGCGGTAGGCAGGTCACGCCCTGTCGTCGTCATCCGTCTCACACTCCTTCACGCCGGCCGGCCCGTAACTCCGGCTGGTGTCCTGTCCGCTGTGCCCGGTGGGTGTGTCCTGTCCGTGATGTCCGGCGGGACATCACGGTCAGCGCGGCGCGGAGCCGAAATGTTCCCCGCCGGCGTGTTCCCCGCCGGACCGTGCGCTGCGGAAGGCGCGGCGGTAGGTGTCCGGAGGGACCCCGACGGCGCGGTGGAAGTGCCGGCGCGGCGTCGTCGCGGTGCCCATGCCGGTGGCTGCCGCGATGACGTCGACGCTGCCGCCGGTGGCCTCCAGCAACTCCTGGGCCCGTTTGATTCGTTGGGTCAGCGGTCACTGCAGCGGGCTGGTGCCGGTCACCGTCCTGAACCGGCGGCCCAGATGGCGTGAGCTCATGGAGGCCCGCGCCCGGCCCGCGCCCCTGCCCGGGGCGCCGAGCATGGCGTCGACGGCGTCCCTGTGACCGTGGAGACCGCAGTCCGCGAGAATCCGCCGTGTCCGTGGCACGAGTCCGCAGGCCACGATCCGGGTGCTTGCTCGCCCCTACCGGGCCGAGGGTGCCTTGCCGGTCGTCGCGGTACGCCGGCGGACCAGCACGCGAGTGGTGCTGCCGTCATCCTCTTCGATGTCCCGGACATGCTTGAAACCGATTCTGTCCAGCAGCATCAGAGAGGGCTCGTTCGGTGCGGCCACAGTGGCGTGCACCTCGGTCAGTCCGAGGGTGTCGAAGCCGTGGGCGACGATCGCTTCCGCCACCTCGGTCCCCAGGCCGGACCCCCATGCCGTGGGCGCCAGAGCGTAGACGATCTCGTGGCCGCCGACGGCGTCGGTCGGCTTGATCTCGGCATGCCCGACCAGGAGCCCGTTGCGGCGAACGGCCCAGACATCGAACAGATCCCGCGCGTACACGTCCGTGAAGATCCGCCCGAACAGGGCCCGGTCCGCAGCTTCGGAAGCAGGGCCGTCACCCATCCACTGCGACACCCTCGTGTCCTGGAACAGGGCGACGAAGTCCTCTTCGTCCTCGGGTACGTACGGCTCCAGGAGCAGCCGCTCGGTGCGCAGAGCAGGAGTCACGGACAGCGACGCTACCCACGCGACTTCCTGGCCGGCAACCCACTTTCATCCGTGCGGGCAGCGCCCCGTTTCCTCCCCTGCCGCAAAGAACGCATACCCCATGGAAGTCGGAGAGGCCAGGGACCACGGCCCGGGCGGCACCGGGGAACCCGTGGCGGCCCTGCTGAGGCCGGGCGACACCGGCTCGAACACCGTCGCCTGGGTACTCGAACAAGGTGGGTGACGCTTCCCATGGGAAAACCGGTGGACCGTTGAACAGGTGAACCGTTGAACTGTCGAATTGGTGGCCAGGCTATGACTACGAAAACCACGGGGAAGGCCGGTAAAAAGACGACCGGCGCGACGGACGAAGCAGTGGCGCGCGCACTGCTCGACCGACAGCGGCGCACCTATGCGGCGCAGGCGGGCATCCGATTGCGCAACACCCCCGCGCCGCTGTACCAGACGCTCGTGCTCGCGGTACTCCTCAGCGCCCCCATCAGGTCCGGCACCGCTGTGGCGGCGGCCAGGGCGCTGTTCGACGCCGGAATGCGCACCCCGCGGGCGATGGCGGACGCGTCCTGGCAACAGCGCGTCGACGCACTCGGCGAGGGCGGCTATCGGCGTTACGACGAGCGGACCTCCACGATGCTGGGCAAGGGAGCCGAACTGCTGTTGGAGCGCTACGGCGGCGATCTGCGCCGACTGCGTGAGGAACCCGACCCGAAGAAGGCCCTGTTGGACATCCCCGGGATCGGGCCCACCGGGGCCGACATCTTCCTGCGTGATGTGCAGGGCGTGTGGCCGGAGTACGCGCCGTACATCGACCGCAAAGCCCTGGACGGCGCCCGACGGCTCGGGCTGCCGGCCTCACCCGACAGGCTGAGCGGTCTCGTCCCCGCCCGCGAGATACCGCGGCTGGCGGACGGCCTGGTCCACGCGGCCCTCGACAAGCCGCTGGCGGACGAGGTGCTCACCGCCGCCGGGGCGGCCTGACGGACCTCTCCGCAGGGCACAGGGCACAGGGCGCGGCGTCCGGAGCGGTTCAGGTGCCCGGACCCGCCTGTCCACGTTCCTCGTCGGCGCCTTCTACGGTGCTGCGCATCGTCTTACGGGCGTCCGTCGTCTCCGACGTCCCCATGGTCACCCTCGTCGCCGTCATGGTCGTGGTCATGGTGCCGGCGGCCACCTTCGACCGGCACTCCATCCGGCCCAAGCCCCTCAAGCGCATGCCGCTGGGCGGGACCGTCGTCATGGCGAGCACCGTGATCGTCGTGGTCGCCACCCCCACATGTTCAGCGACGTGATCGTTCCGGCCGTCCGGCACCACCCGGCACGGCGACCGGGCGACACATCACCACGGGGCGGACGTCGCCTGACGCGGCACTGGTCAGCACCGGTGACTTCCAGTCAACTTCGTCGGGTCGGCGGCCGATCGGTGCGCACGGGTGGCGGCGGCGAAGATTCCCGTCAACCCATTACCAAGCGTTTAGTGAGCAGATACCTTTCTCCTTGCCGGTGGCAGGGGGCAGAGCGATCCGGCCATCCCTGCCTGCCCGGAGTACCGCTGCACGTTGTTCGGCCTGTTTTCGGTTTTTACGCCCATCTCTCATGGACCGCCGAAAGGAAGCGCTTTGAACGCTCGGAACCGCCGTACCACGGTAGTCGCCGTATCCGTCGCAGGGCTCATAACGCCGCTGCTGCTGATCGGATCGGGCACCGCCTCCGCCCACAGTGACCCTGCCAAGGAGGCTGCCAAGCTCGCGAAGAAGCTCGTCAAGAAGAGCGACGCCAAGGATGCCTACGAGCATCTGAAGCAGTTCCAGCGGATCGCCGACAAGAACGGGAACACCCGGGTGGCCGGGTCGGAGGGGCACCGGAAGTCGGCCGAGTACGTCGAAGGCCTGCTGCGGAAGGCCGGGTATTCGGTGACCCGGAACGCGTTCGACTTCCCGTTCACCGAGACGCTGGCGCAGAGTCTGCGGGTGGTGTCGCCGCAGCAGCAGGACGTCCCGGTGACCGCCATGACGTACTCCGCCAACAGTCCGGTCGGCGGCATCACCGCCCCGGTCGCGGTGGTGCCGGTCGACGACACCACCGGCTGCGAGCCGGAGGACTACGCCTCCGGGACGTTCACCGGCAAGATCGCGCTGATCAAGCGCGGCGGCTGCACCTTCGCGGAGAAGCAGGAGACCGCCGCCGGTGCGGGCGCGGTCGGCGCGATCATCTACAACAACACCGAGGGCGCGCTCAACGGCACCCTGGGAGACCCGTCCGTCGCCAAGATACCGGCCGGCGGCGTCACGCAGGCGGACGGCGAGACGCTCGCGGCCAAGGCCGCCGCCGGCGCAGTGACCGTCAACCTGGAGATCCGCACCTTCTCGGAGATCCGGCGCACCTACAACGTGATCGCCGAGACCAAGGGCGGCGCCGCCGACAACGTGGTGATGTTCGGCGCCCACCTGGACTCGGTGGCGGACGGCCCGGGCATCAACGACAACGGCTCCGGCTCCGCCGGCATCCTCGACGTGGCCCTGAACCTCGCCCACGAGAAGACCAAGAACAAGGTGCGCTTCGGCTGGTGGTCGGCTGAGGAGTTCGGCCTGCTGGGCTCGGAGGCGTACGTCAACAGCCTCTCGGCGGCGGACCTTGCGAAGGTCAAGCTGTACCTGAACTTCGACATGATCGCCTCGCCGAACTACGCCCAGTTCGTCTACGACGGCGACGACTCCGACCAGGTCGGTGCCGGCCCCGGCCCGGAGGGCTCGGCGCAGCTGGAGCGGCAGATCACCGACTACCTGGACAGCCGGCGCACCCCGCACGAGGGCACCGACTTCACCGGCCGGTCGGACTACGGGCCGTTCATCGAGGTGGGCATCCCCTCGGGCGGCACCTTCACCGGCGCCGAGGGCGTCAAGACGGCCGGGCAGACAAAGGTGTACGGCGGTAAGACCGGCGTCGCGTACGACGCCTGCTACCACGCCGCCTGCGACAACCTGAAGAACATCAACATGAAGGCGTTCGACGTCAACATCGACGTCATCGCCAACGCGGCGGGCCAGTACGCCTGGGACACCAGCCTTCTGAGCAGGCCGGTGGCGCCGCAGAACACCAAGGGTTCGGCGGGCAGCGGCGGTGGCCTGCACGAGGGCCACGACCACGAGGTCACCGAGTAACTCCCGGCACACACAGGGGGAGGGCCGGACCGTCCGGCCCTCCCTTCGCCACTGCGGCCCCTTGCGGAGGGAGCCCCCGGCCGGGTGCCCCGCCCTGACGCCGACGTCAGACCTTGATGACGGTGATGCGGGAGCCGCACAGGGCGGTGAGATCCTCGGGGGTCGAGGTGAGAACCGTCGCCGGGCCCGGGGCGGCGAGGGCGGTGGCGCCGAGCATGGCGTCGATGGCGTTCTCGGTGTGAGCCACTGCCCAGGATGGCGTCCCGCCGGGTGGTGGGGGGATCTTTGCGGTTCCTGTGCTGCGGGGCGGGGGACGGGTGCCGTGCCGAAAATCGTGAGCAGTCGACGGGTATGTGCCACTTAAGCGCTCAAATGAGCGACATTAGGGCAGTGGCGGCCAAAGTGCTCACGGCTTCGGGACGGTGTGTCCTCTCCGTGGCATGGGAGAGTGTCCCGGAATCGCCGACGTCAAGGCCGCCGTCCCACCGGGCGGTCGCGGAAAACCACCCGCCCGAGCAGCCGACCACCCCGGCAAGGCCCGATGCACCATCACTCGATCTGCTTTGACAGAGAGGGAAGGGCATAACGGCGGCAGGACTGGAGAAGGACGGGTCGGAAGCGCAGGGCCTCACCGAGTGTCGGCAGCGTGCGAAGTGGCGCCGACGGTTTGATCTCGCCGTCGTTTGCCGACACCTGCGCCGGAACATCAGGCTGTTGCGCCGCGATCGTGCAGGGCGGCATAGCGGGCGGGCGGGACGCTCAGGTGGCGGGTGAAGTGCCGGTTCAAGTGTGCCTGGTCGTAGAAGCCCACCATCGTGGCGACCTCGGCCGGCCGCCGACCGGCGAGCAGGAGTCGGCGTGCCCGGTCGATACGTCTGCCGGTGAGGTAGGCGTGCGGAGGCAGTCCGTATGTCTGCTTGAAACAGCGGATCAGATGGGTGGGGTGTGCGTGCAGGATCGAGGCCGCCTCGTTCAGGGACACCCCGGTGGATATGCGTGAATCCAGCAGCTCGCGCAGGGCGGCAGCCATTCGCCCGGGTTCGCGCTCCGGATTCCTGACGTGCACGGCACCGAGATGGAGGAGCAGCCGTTCGCGGACGAGGGCCAGTCGAGACTCTGCCTCGAACTCGTCCCCCGGGTCGGCGAGGGCTCCGTGTAACCGGCGGATGCGATGGCGCAGCAGTCCGTCGCCGTGAACCGGACCGTCGACCGCAGCCCCTGCCCATCGTTCCGGAAGAACACGAGTGTCGAGGTAGAGCACGCGCTTACGGAATCCCGACGGGTTGACCGTCTTCCCGTCGTGAGGGACGCCGGGCGGCAGCAGAACGACCGCGCCCCCGCCGGCGGCTCCATGCCGATGGCGATCGACGGCGAAGTCCACCGATCCGTTATCGAGGATCATCAAGGCCCACGTGTCGTGGGTGTGGGCCGGGTAGGCGTGATCGGTGAAGTGAGCGTGGAGGACCTCGGTGATCCCTGAAACCGAAGGCCGCCAGGCACTGGTCCGCGTTCGGGGCTGGTCGCCGGTCATGCCAGGAACGTACAAGACCAGAGGCGGCCGGCGGCGGCACGCTCCTCACATGACCACATCCCATGCACCCGTGAACCTGGCACGCAAGCTCTCGCAGTTCGACGAGCTCTGGGCACAGAAGAAAGTGGCCGATCTCAACGACTACGAGGTCAAGCTGGCCAAGCTGAAGGGCGAGTTCGTCTGGCACACCCACGAGGACACCGACGAACTGTTCCTCGTCATCAGCGGTCGGCTCACCATCCAGCTCAGGGACGGCGACGTCACGCTCGAACCGGGCGAGCTGTTCGTGGTGCCCCGCGGTGTCGAACACCGCCCCGTGGCCGACGAGGAGACCGCCATCCTGCTGCTGGAACCGGCAGGAGTCCTCAACACAGGCGACGCGGGTGGACCACTGACCAAAGCCGCCGAAGCCTTGCACTGACTTCACGGCGCCCGGACACTTTCAGGGCAGGGAGGCGCTCCATCCTCGAGTTCTTGGACCCTTCCTGTTCCATGTCTGCTCGACCGGCACGCTGACGCCCCGGGTGTCAGCGATCGGCAGGTCGCCGCCCTCCACGAAGTGGCCCTGGCCGTACGCATGCGTCGCTCACGCTACGAGAGGAGCGAAGGGTTGAACTCCCAGCAGGCCCCCCGTGATGTGCAGGCCCTCGCCAAGGCAGGCATCCTCACCGCGGTCGGTCGGACCAACGGTCCGGAGAAGCGGCATCGGTGCATCTCATGTCGGAGCCGGCGGGTGTGGTGCGGCCGCGATCAAGTATGGGGTTCGGGGAGGGGCTTTGGGAGCGAAAACGGGTCTGCTCGCGTACGTCGGTAACGACGTGCCGGACCTGACGCGGACGACAGGTCGGAGCAGAGCCTGTCGTCGCTGTGTGACGGCTGTTTCGGTCCGCGTGCGGCTCATCGCGGTAGCGGCCACGTCCTTGCTGGCGGCAGGTTGCGGCATGCTGGAGGATCCGGTCAAGGACCGCTGGGAGTCCAGAAGCGAGTTTTCACGTTGTGGCGAAGTGAGCTCGGCTCAGGGTGAGGAGATACAGAAGCAGGCGGTGCGTGAAATCGTCTGTCTCCGGCGAGCCCTGAAGAGTGGCGAGAGCGCAGAACTGAAGGTGACTCATCCGACTGTGGAGGGTGACCTGATCCGCGAGTACTACCGCTTGACGCCGCAAGGCAGGCTTGAGGTGTACACCGACAGCACGGACGACCGCTACTCGGACCGGAAGTGGTCGTTTGCCGAGTGCTACACCCCAGAGTGGCTGGCTGAGATTTCCTGTGATCAATGACCAGGCCAACACCATGAGGTCTCGTCCATGGCCTCCTGGCATGGGTGTTCGGTCGGCGCCGTTCTCGTGTCCGGCTGCTGCGACTGCCCGGTGTTCCCCGTGGTTTCCCGCTCGATCGGGCACGCAGGGGGCACGTGTGCCTGTCTGCCGGGCTGCTGGCAGTGAGGCGCCGTCCGCGTCGGTACCTCTTTTGTGTCACTCGTCTGCACCGTCGGGGGCGACGGCGAGCAATCGCCCGCTGAGGCTGGGACCTGACAGAAGCGCGGCGCGCAGCCTGTTCAGGAGGAGCCGACCGCGCAGATGGGATCGCGGCGCGGCAGGCACACGCTGCTGAAGAAGGGCGAAGGTACCTCCGCATGCCACACCACGCCGCGACGGTGCCGGGGACTACCTGGATGGCCAGGTGGGCGGGAGCTCTGCTGTGCCTCGCGGTGGCCGCCCTCCACGTCGTGGACCAGGGCGGCATCACGGCGACGAGGGACCCCTATTACATCGGGATCGCCTACCACGTCCTGGAGATCGCGGCAGTGGTCGCCGCAGTGCTGCTCCTCATCGGCCTTGTTCGACTGGGATGGTTGCTGGCAGCCATGGTCGCCGTCGGGCCTTTGCTGGGCTACATCCTCTCCAGGGGTCCGGGGCTGCCCTACTACAGCGACGACGTCGGCAACTGGACGGAACCGCTCGGGCTGGTCAGCCTGGCTGTCGAAGGAGCCCTGCTCCTGCTGTCGGTGCCGCTCTTCGTGAGGAACCTGCGCCGCAGGACCTACTGAAGCTGCGCCAAGTAGCTTGTACACGCTGGTGTACAGACTGCGTACGGTTGTATCCCGGCCTGGGGGTATGTCTCGGTGGTGACTTGGGCCACACGTATACCGCGACCCATCACTCACCCCTGCTCCCATCCCGTCCGCCGTCGACCCACACACTGTGGAGCGGGCGTGGTTCAGGGCGTCCAGGTGGAGCGCGCCACTGTACGAACGACCTGGACGCCCTGGGCCGCGTCTGCTCGGCTCTGCCTGGGTCGACGGTGGACGGGATGGGAGCACCCCGCACACGCCACTACGGGCCTGCACTCGGCAACGGCGCCCCCCATCCCGGCTCCTCGCGCTCCCGCCGGCCGTCGCGGCCTCGCCCCTCGCGAGTCGGCCGTATGACTTTCGGCACTCGGCGTTGTCGACGTGGCTCAACGCCGGTGTCGACCCGACCGAGGTGGCTGAGCGCGCCGGCAACAGCGTCGAGGTTCTGCTGACCCGCTACGCGAAGTGCCTCGACGGGCGGCAGGACGTCGCCAACCGGCGCATCGAGGACCTGCTGCGCGAGTACGAGTGACGTCACCGGCCTCGAAACCGGAGCCCCTGGAGTCTTCTCCAGGGGCTCCGGTGTCACCTGGGGCCGTCCGTGGGGGACGGATGCGGTCTCATCAGCCCCACCGGGTGGTGATGGCTTCCTCGACGCTGAAGACCGTGTCGCACTCGGCGCACTGTGCGTCACCGAAGACATAGGTCACCTTGTGTGCGATGTCGGGGTGGCCATCCGCGAGCGCGCGCGAGTAAAGGGTTCGGGCCAGCCCGTCCAAGGCTTCGGAGGACCGGGGCTGCAACGGTACCTTTCTCGCCCCGGGTTGCTCCATGTACATGCTGTCTGTGGTGGAGAAGAAGCCGTCCTCTCCGAGGACTATGAAGTTCTCCGAGGCGCATGCAGGACAGGAGACCTCGTACTCCCCAACGTGCAATCCGTCGAGCTGCTCGCCCCAGACCTCGACACCCTGAAAACTCAAAAGCGTGGCCAGCAAATCGATGTAAGTCCCCGGGGCGTCAGCGAGTGTGGGGTCCTGAAGGGCTTCCTCGGTCAGTCGGATCAGCTCGGATATCTCCGAGGCGTAGGCCACCCGGGGATCTTTCCAGTCGTGAGGTCGGTCCGTGCTGACCATGATCGAGCCGGCCAGATACAGCGGCGCCTGACGATCCGGGGTCGACCATTGCCGCGCCATCCGGGTCAGAGCAGGCAAGGCTGCGTAGCTCGCCGAGTAGACAGTGTCCTGATGGCACAGCCGGGACCACAGTTCGTCCCAGGCGGGGCTCTGTGGGTCCGTACTCGCTCCATCGAGCAGGCCGGGGATGTCTTCTGCCGTGCCATAGGCGTGGTGGAGCCGAGACCAGTCAGTCATGCCGCTGATCTAAGCAGTCGACTGCCGTGTGACGGCGTGGTGGCCGGGGATACAGGATCGGCAGGCGCACCGCTGCAACGAGCATCGGCTGATCGTCCGCCGAAAGCGCCAGTCACCTGCGGCGATGCTCCAAGATCCCGTCCACGCCTCGTCCACAGACCCCGGCATATGGCCGCTCAGGGCGGCATCCGCCTGCACATACGCGAAGACCCCGGCCTCAGCGTTTCCGCTGGTGACGGGGTCTTTGGGCACCTCATGCAGGGTGCCCCCGGCAGGATTCGAACCTGCGCACACGGCTCCGGAGGCCGTTGCTCTATCCCCTGAGCTACGGGGGCGTGTCGGTTGCGGTGATCGCTTCGACGGGTAGAACAGTACCAGTTCTGGTGGGGTGGTCAGGAACCCGTTTTCCGTGGCGTGAGGGGAGGTGGGTGTCACCCTGGGTGTTCGAGGCGGTACCCCTGGGGGTGGAAGTGGGGAAAACGCGGACGCGGTGGCCGGTCTCGGCCTACTCTCGAGTTGTGCCAGGGGCGTCGCGCCGGGTGCTTGTTGTGGACGACAACAAGGTCATCCGGCAGTTGATCAGGGTCAACCTCGAGCTTGAGGGCATCGAGGTCGTGACCGCGGCCGATGGTGCCGAGTGTCTGGAAGTCGTCCATCAGGTGCGGCCCGACCTGATCACCCTCGATGTCGCCATGCCGCGGCTCGACGGGCTCAGGACCGCGGCCCGGCTGCGTTCCGATCCCCGGACCCGTGACCTTCCGCTCGCCATCATCAGTGCCTGTACCCAGTACGAGGTCGAGAGCGGGCTTGATGTCGGCGTTGATGTTTTCCTCGCCAAGCCCTTCGAGCCCACTGAACTCGTGCGGGTCGTCTGGCAGTTGATCGAGCGGCGGCGGCGGGGGAGCGGCGGTGGGAGCAGTGGGAGTGGTGGTGGGGTGAGTGGTGGCAGTGGCCTTGGCGGTGCCGAGCGGGCCGCCGGGCACGCTCCGGGGTAGCCGGGCCGGGTCTGTCCATCCAGGCGTCCATATGGCGGGATCCCCGCCGAATCGACTCGCTTCCCTACCCCTCTCCTCCCCTACCCTTGTCCCGTGACCCCCGTCGAGCTCTCCCGTACCGTGCTGCACGCGGTGCGCTGTGCTGTCGACGACGGGGAGCTGCGGGTGCCCGTGCCCGAGAGGGTCGTCGTCGCTCCGCCGGGGCCCGGGGGGTGCGGGGAGTACGCCACCAACGTCGCCCTCCAGCTGGCCCGCCCGGCCGGGCGGACGCCGCAGCACGTTGCCGAGGTTCTCCGGGCCCGCCTCCTTCACGCCGACGGCATCGGCGATGTCGTCATCACCGGACCCGGGTTCATCAACATCAGCCTGCACGGGTCCGCCGTTCCCCCCGCCCTCGTGGAGGAGATCCTCAGCGCGGGCGACACCCCTTACGGGCATCTGCCGGAGGGGGGCGGGGAGTGTGTGCTGTTGCATGGGGCGGCTGAGATGCGTGCCTTCGTTCACCTCGACGTGCTTGTTCGGATTCTGCGGTCCCAGGGATGCCTGGTGCGGGCCGGCTGCGATGCCGCCCCCCCGTCCGAGTGGATCGCCGTGCTCGGCGGCGGCGTCGATCACCAGCCCGCCGGTGCCCCCGACCTCCCCCGTACCGACGTCCGCCCCGTGCCCGCCCCCGCCGACCCGCTGCCGCTCGGCCGGGATGCCGCGCGGTGGGCGTTGCTGCGGCCCGCGGCGCACGACCGGCCGCGGATCGGCGCGGAGCACCTGGCCCAGCGGGAGAGCAACCCCCTCTTCCGGGTGCGGTACGTCCACGCCCGCACCCGTGCCCTCGCACGCAACGCCGCCGACCTCGGGTTCCACGCCGAGCCCGGCCCCGTCGGCGCGAACGGAACCAGGCCGCTGCTCGCCGCCCTCGCCGACCACCCCCGCGTTCTCGCGGCCGCCGCGCGGCACCGCGCTCCCGACCGGCTCGCCCGGCATCTCGTCACCGTCGCCGATGCCACGCAGCCCCTGCTCCCCGCCGTGCTGCCGCTCGGCGCGGAGAAACCCTCGGCCGTCCACCGCGCCCGGCTCGCGCTCGCCGAAGCCGCCGGGACGGTGCTGGCCGACGGCCTGTCCCTGCTCGGCATCGACGCACCCCACCACCTTTGAGAGAGCACGCGAAGAATGAGCCGTTCCGCACATCCCGCCGGGCCCCGTCACGCCGACGTCCTTCCCGAGGGGCACTACTCCGCACCGCCCACCGACCTCAACGCCCTCGACCCGAAGGTGTGGGCGCGGACCGTCAGCCGTGACGAGGCCGGCGCGCTCACCGTCGGCGGGGTTCCCGTCACACGGCTCGCCGAGGAGTTCGGCACCCCCGCCTACATCCTCGACGAGACCGACTTCCGGGCCCGCGCGCAGGCCTGGCGCACCGCCTTCGGGGACGACGCCGACGTGTTCTACGCCGGCAAGGCGTTCCTCTCCCGGGCCGTCGTGCGATGGCTCCACGAGGAAGGGCTGAACCTCGACGTCTGCTCCGGCGGGGAGCTGGCCACCGCCCTGTCCGCGGGTATGCCCGCCGACCGGATCGCCTTCCACGGCAACAACAAGTCCGTGGCCGAGATCCGCCGGGCCGTCGAGGCCGGGGTCGGCCGGATCGTGCTCGACTCCTTCCAGGAGATCGTCCGGGTCGCGCACATCGCGCAGTCGCTCGGCAGGCGGCAGCGGGTGCAGATCCGCATCACCGTCGGCGTCGAGGCGCACACGCACGAGTTCATCGCCACCGCGCACGAGGACCAGAAGTTCGGGATCCCGCTCGCCGGCGGGCAGGCCGCCGAGGCCGTGCGGCGGGCGCTCCGGCTGGACGGGCTGGAGGTCATCGGAATCCACTCGCACATCGGGTCGCAGATCTTCGACATGTCCGGGTTCGAGGTCGCCGCCCACCGGGTCGTCGGACTGCTCAAGGAGATCCGGGACGAGCACGGGGTCGAACTGCCCGAGATCGACCTCGGCGGCGGCCTCGGCATCGCCTACACCAGCGACGACGACCCCCGCGAGCCGCACGAGATCGCCAAGGCGCTGACCGAGATCGTCACCCGCGAGTGCGAGGGCGCCCGCCTCGCCACCCCGCGTATCTCCGTCGAGCCCGGGCGGGCCATCGTCGGGCCGACCGCCTTCACGGTGTACGAGGTCGGCACCATCAAGCCGCTCGAGGGGCTGCGCACGTACGTCTCCGTCGACGGCGGGATGTCGGACAACATCCGCACCGCGCTGTACGACGCCGAGTACAGCGTCGCCCTCGTCTCCCGCACCTCCGACGCCGAGCCGATGCTCTGCCGGGTCGTCGGCAAGCACTGCGAGAGTGGTGACATCGTGGTGCGTGACGCCTTCCTGCCGGGGGACCTGGCGCCGGGCGACCTGATCGCCGTACCGGCCACCGGCGCGTACTGCCGGTCGATGGCGAGCAACTACAACCATGTGCTCCGCCCGCCCGTCGTCGCCGTCGCGGACGGTGAGGCGCGGGTCATCGTCCGGCGCGAGACGGAGGACGACCTCCTCCGTCTCGACGTCGGGTGAGGAGCGAAGAGAACAGCAGCGGAAGCAACAGAAACAACAGAAGTAACAGAAGCAGGAGGGCGGAAGATCTTCGGATCTTCCGGCTTCCCGATGAAATTACTGTCTCACGATTCGGACAAAGGGAAGAAACTTCCGTCCGGTGAGTGAGACTGGTGCAACCTAGACGGTAATCAGGAAACGAGGTCGGATGATGCGTACGCGTCCGCTGAAGGTGGCGCTGCTGGGCTGTGGAGTGGTCGGCTCAGAGGTGGCGCGCATCATGACGACGCAGGCCGCCGACCTCGCCGCCCGCATCGGGGCCCCGGTGGAGCTCGCCGGGGTCGCCGTGCGGCGCCCGGACAGGGTGCGCGAGGGCATCGCCCCGGAGCTGGTCACCACCGACGCCACCGCCCTGGTCAAACGCGGCGACCTCGATGTCGTCGTCGAGGTCATCGGCGGGATCGAGCCCGCGCGGACGCTGATCACCACCGCCTTCGCACACGGCGCGTCCGTCGTCTCCGCGAACAAGGCGCTGCTCGCCCAGGACGGCGCCGCGCTGCACGCCGCCGCCGAGGAGCACGGCAAGGACCTCTACTACGAGGCCGCCGTCGCCGGCGCCATCCCGCTGATCCGGCCGCTGCGCGAGTCGCTCGCCGGTGACAAGGTCAACCGGGTGCTCGGCATCGTCAACGGCACCACCAACTTCATCCTCGACAAGATGGACTCCACCGGCGCCGGCTACCAGGAGGCGCTCGACGAGGCCACCGCCCTCGGGTATGCGGAAGCCGACCCGACCGCTGACGTCGAGGGCTTCGACGCCGCCGCCAAGGCCGCCATCCTCGCCGGGATCGCCTTCCATACGCGCGTGCGGCTCGACGACGTGCACCGCGAGGGCATGACCGAGGTCACCGCCGCCGACTTCGCCTCGGCGCGGGAGATGGGCTGCACCATCAAGCTGCTGGCCATCTGCGAGCGGGCCGCGGACGGTGGATCCGTCACCGCGCGGGTGCATCCGGCGATGATCCCCCTCATCCACCCGCTGGCCTCGGTCCGCGGCGCGTACAACGCCGTGTTCGTGGAGTCGGACGCCGCGGGACAGCTGATGTTCTACGGGCCCGGCGCCGGCGGGGCGCCCACCGCCTCCGCCGTGCTCGGCGACCTCGTCGCCGTCTGCCGCAACCGGCTCAGTCAGACGACCGGACCGGGCGAGTCCGCCTACGCGGCGCTGCCCGTCTCCCCGATGGGCGAGGTCGTCACGCGCTACCACATCAGCCTCGATGTGGCCGACAAACCGGGCGTTCTCGCCCAGGTCGCGACCGTGTTCGCCGAGCGCGGTGTCTCGATCGATACGGTTCGCCAGCAGGGCAAGGACGGGGAGGCCTCCCTCGTCGTCGTCACCCACCGTGCGTCCGACGCGGCCCTCGACGGCACCGTCGACGCCTTGCGCAAGCTCGACACCGTGCGCGGTGTCGCCAGCATCATGCGGGTTGAAGGAGAGTAAGCAGCAATGACCCACCAGTGGCGCGGAATCATCGAGGAGTACCGGGACCGGCTGCCGGTCGCCGACACCACGCCGGTCGTTACGCTCCGTGAGGGCGGTACGCCGCTCGTGCCCGCGCAGGTACTCTCCGAGCGCACGGGCTGCGAGGTCCACCTCAAGGTCGAGGGCGCGAACCCGACCGGGTCCTTCAAGGACCGGGGCATGACCATGGCCATCTCCAAGGCCAAGGAGGAGGGCGCGCAGGCCGTCATCTGCGCTTCCACCGGCAACACCTCCGCGTCCGCCGCCGCCTACGCGGTGCGCGCCGGGATGGTCTCCGCGGTGCTCGTGCCGCAGGGCAAGATCGCGCTCGGCAAGATGGGCCAGGCCCTGGTGCACGGCGCCAAGATCCTCCAGGTCGACGGCAACTTCGACGACTGCCTCACCCTCGCCCGCGCGCTCAGCGACAACTACCCCGTGGCGCTGGTCAATTCGGTCAACCCGGTGCGTATCGAGGGACAGAAGACGGCCGCGTTCGAGATCGTGGACATGCTGGGCGACGCCCCCGACATCCATGTCCTGCCGGTGGGCAACGCGGGCAACATCACCGCCTATTGGAGGGGCTACCGGGAGTACGCCGCCGACGGCATCTCCACCCGGGCCCCCCGGATGTGGGGCTACCAGGCGTCCGGCAGCGCCCCGATCGTGCGCGGCGAGGTCGTCAAGGACCCGGCGACGATCGCCACCGCCATCCGGATCGGCAACCCCGCCTCGTGGCAGTACGCGCTCGCGGCGCGGGACGAGTCCGGCGGCCTCATCGACGAGGTGACGGACCGTGAGATCCTGCGCGCCTACCGGCTGTTGGCCGCGCAGGAGGGCGTCTTCGTCGAGCCCGCCTCCGCCGCGTCGGTCGCCGGTCTGCTGAAGGCCGCCGAGCAGGGCAAGGTCGACCCGGGCCAGCGCATCGTGTGCACCGTCACGGGCAACGGCCTGAAGGACCCGGACTGGGCCGTCGCCGGAGCGCCGCAGCCGGTCACCGTCCCCGTGGACGCCGCGACGGCCGCAGAGCGGCTCGGACTGGCCTGACCGCCGGTACCGGAAGGCCCGGGGCAGCGCGCCCCGGGCCTTTTGACCGCCGCGGCCCCGGCCGTTCCCCGCCCGGCGGCGGCAGCACGCGTCGGCGGCAGCACGCGCCGGCAGGACGGGCGTAAGAAGGCGCTCGCCCGGGAAAGTTCCCCCCACAGGGGGCACAGGGGGCTTACGACACGCATCGTGCGCCTCCCGTGCGCCCTATGTCGACACAGAACCTTCCTTCGATAGGCTGTACTCAACCCACCGCCGCATATGCCGCGGTCCCGCGTCGTCTCCGTGGTCCGGACCATGGCCCGGAGAGGCTCGGAGGGGTTAGGGAAGCGGCCGGCCACCCTGGTCGGCGGCGATCCCAGGGGTTTTGCACGTCATCGAATGTCATTCGACAGTCTTCGACAGCCACCGTCACAGTCCTCAGCTCAAGGAGAGTCATCGAGCGATGGCCGGTCCCGCCTTCCGCGCCGCCGCCGTCCGGGTGCGCGTCCCCGCCACCAGCGCCAATCTCGGTCCGGGCTTCGACGCCCTCGGCCTCGCGCTGGGCCTGTACGACGACATCGTCGTCCGGGTGGCCGACGCCGGGCTGCACATCGACATCGCCGGCGAGGGCGGTGAAACCCTCCCCCGCGACGAGAACCATCTGCTCGTACGCTCCCTGCGTACCGCCTTCGACCTGCTCGGCGGACAGCCGCGCGGCCTGGAGATCGTCTGCGCCAACCGCATTCCGCACGGCCGTGGCCTGGGCTCCTCCTCCGCCGCCATCTGCGCCGGAATCGTCGCCGCCCGCGCCGTGACCATAGGCGCCGAGGCCAGGCTCGACGACACCGCGCTGCTCGAACTCGCCACCGAGATCGAGGGCCACCCCGACAATGTCGCGGCCTGTCTGCTGGGCGGCTTCACCCTCTCCTGGATGGAGAGCGGCGCGGCCCGCGCGATCAGGATGGAGCCCGCCGAATCCGTCGTGCCGGTGGTGTTCGTACCCGGCAAACCCGTTCTCACCGAGACCGCGCGCGGCCTGCTGCCGCGCACCGTGCCGCATGTCGACGCCGCCGCCAACGCGGGCCGTGCCGCCCTGCTCGTAGAGGCTCTGACCAGGCGTCCCGAACTGCTGCTGCCCGCCACCGAGGACCGTCTGCACCAGGAGTACCGCGCCCCCGCCATGCCCGAGAGCGCGGCGCTGGTCGAGCGGCTGCGCGCGGACGGCGTCCCCGCGGTGATCTCCGGCGCCGGACCCACCGTCATGGCGCTGGCCGACGCGGACACCGCCGACAAGGTCGAAGCGCTGGCCGGCAACGACTGGGCCGCCAACCGGCTCAGCCTCGATCTGCGGGGAGCGAGCGTGCTCCCGCTCGCCGCCTGACACACGGTTGCCGGACAAGGAGAGGGGGAATGTTTGTTGGATCCGGTAGTGTTAACCTCAAGTCTGCACCCGACCCCACCATGGCGAGGTGCCTCGTGTCCCCGCTCGGGACAGACATTCTTCCGGGAGCCCCCCAAGCCCAACTGTGTTCTCTGCTTCGTACGCGAGCAGTACGTCGTACGCGGACACTGAACGGCCCGCCGGGCACGCTCCGGAACCGGTGCGACCACGCCACGTGACACTGGATGCCACGGCTCGGGGAAGCGCCATCACCAGATATTTCTTCCGCCGTCGAGGCGGACCACCGCCCCGGCACGGTTCGCACAGCAAGAACCGAAGCCGGACAGCACAACCGGTCGCCGAGCCAGACAGGCCGACGTCCGCTCCAGGGAAGGACCCTTCGTGAGCGACACCACCGATCTGATGGGCGCACGTGTCGAGGAGACCGCTGCCGCGCCCGCCACGGACGCCTCCGCGCCTGCCAGCGGTGCCGGCTCCCGGCGGCGCCGGGGCACCGGCCTCGAGGGCATGGTGCTGGCCGAGCTTCAGCAGGTCGCATCCGGCCTCGGCATCAGGGGCACCGCGCGTATGCGCAAGAGCCAGCTGATCGAGGTCATCAAGGAGGCGCAGGCGTCGGGCGGCTCCGCCGCGCCGAAGAGCGAGGCCCCGGCCGAGGCGGTGGAGACCAAGCCCAAGCGTCGCGCCACCTCCCGGACCCGTACGGGCGACACCGCCGAGAAGAAGTCCGCCGCCGAGGCCCCCGCCGAACAGGCCACCGCCCAGCAGCAGATCGACATTCCCGGCCAGCCCTCCCCGAAGGCCTCCGCCCCGGCCGAGACGGCTCCGGCCGAGCAGGCCCCCGCCACGCGTCGCCGTCGAGCCACCGCGGACGCGGGCGCTCCGGTCGCCGCGGCCGAGCAGGCTCCCGCCGAGGCGAAGAGCGACGCGAAGGCCGAGGGCCAGGCGCAGTCGCAGCAGTCCCCGTCGCAGGACGACACCAAGTCCGACCACGACGGCGGTGACGCCCGCCGCCGTGACCGCCGCGAGCGCGGCCGTGACCGCACCGACCGTGGTGACCGCACCGACCGTGGTGAGCGCGGCGACCGTGGCGACCGCAACGACCGTGGTGAGCGCGGCGATCGGGGCGACCGCGGGGACCGTCGAGGCAAGAGCGACGACCAGCAGCAGAGCCAGGGCGGCCAGGGCCGTCAGCAGAGCCAGCAGCAGGGCGGCGGCCGCCAGGACGACGGTTACGACGACGACGGAAGCGGCCGGCGCGGCCGGCGCGGACGCTACCGCGACCGTCGCGGCCGGCGCGGTCGTGACGAGGTGCAGGAGCCGCAGATCGCCGAGGACGACGTCCTGATCCCGGTCGCGGGCATCCTCGACATCCTCGACAACTACGCGTTCATCCGGACCTCCGGCTACCTGCCCGGCCCGAACGACGTGTACGTCTCCCTCGCCCAGGTCCGCAAGAACGGCCTGCGCAAGGGCGACCACCTCACCGGCGCGGTGCGGCAGCCGAAGGAGGGCGAGCGGCGCGAGAAGTTCAACGCGCTGGTCCGCCTCGACTCCGTCAACGGCATGGCGCCCGAACACGGCCGCGGCCGCCCGGAGTTCAACAAGCTCACCCCGCTGTACCCGCAGGACCGCCTCCGTCTGGAGACCGACCCCGGTGTCCTCACCACGCGGATCATCGACCTCGTGTCGCCGATCGGCAAGGGCCAGCGCGGTCTGATCGTGGCCCCGCCGAAGACCGGCAAGACCATGATCATGCAGGCGGTCGCCAACGCGATCACGCACAACAACCCCGAGTGCCACCTGATGGTCGTTCTCGTCGACGAGCGTCCGGAAGAGGTCACCGACATGCAGCGGTCGGTGAAGGGCGAGGTCATCTCCTCGACCTTCGACCGCCCGGCCGAGGACCACACCACGGTCGCCGAGCTCGCCATCGAGCGCGCCAAGCGTCTGGTGGAGCTGGGCCACGACGTCGTCGTGCTGCTCGACTCGATCACGCGTCTGGGCCGTGCGTACAACCTCGCCGCCCCGGCCTCCGGCCGCATCCTGTCCGGTGGTGTCGACTCGACGGCGCTGTACCCGCCGAAGCGCTTCTTCGGTGCGGCCCGCAACATCGAGGACGGCGGTTCGCTGACCATCCTCGCCACCGCCCTGGTGGACACCGGGTCCCGCATGGACGAGGTGATCTTCGAGGAGTTCAAGGGCACCGGCAACATGGAGCTCAAGCTCGACCGGAAGCTCGCCGACAAGCGCATCTTCCCCGCGGTGGACGTCGACGCGTCCGGCACCCGCAAGGAGGAGATCCTGCTCGGCAGCGACGAGCTGGCCGTCACCTGGAAGCTCCGCCGGGTGCTGCACGCGCTCGACTCCCAGCAGGCGATCGAGCTGCTTCTCGACAAGATGAAGCAGACGAAGTCGAACGGCGAGTTCCTGCTGCAGATCCAGAAGACGACGCCGACGCCGGGCAACGGCGACTGACGTTCGTCCTGCCCGTCTCACCACAAGGGCCGCTTCCCGGACGTCCGGGAAGCGGCCCTTGTGGTCCGGCACGTGGTTTCGGGGCCGGAGGGGGTACCCGGGCGGACGGGAGCTGAGAAGCCTATGTCTGCCGAGAGCGCACACCGGACCGGACGTCCCCGGGCCGGGGACGGCCGCCGAAGGTGGCGGCGGGGCACGAAGGTCGTGGCCTGGACAGCGGCCGCCCTTGTCGCCCTCGGCGGTGCCGGCATCGGGTACGTGTACGTCACGCTCAACGGCAACCTCAGGAGCGTCGACATCGACCGGATACTCGGCTCCGACCGGCCCGAGAAGGCCGACGACGGCTCCGAGAACATCCTCGTCCTCGGTTCCGACACCCGCTCCGGCCGCAACAAGGAGCTCGGCGGTGGCACCGACGACGGCACGGCCCGCTCCGACACCGCGATGATCGTGCACGTCCACGAGGGACGGGACGAGGCCTCCGTGGTGTCCGTTCCGCGTGACACCCTCGTCGACCGCCCCGAGTGCACCGACACCGAGGGGGGTGCCCACCCCGCCGCGAACGGCGTGATGTTCAACTCCGCGTACACCACGGGCGGGGCCGCCTGCGCCGTGAAGACCGTCGAGTCGATGACCGACCTGCGCATGGACCACTACCTGGAGGTCGACTTCAGCGGCTTCCGGGAGCTCGTCGACAAGCTGGGCGGCGTCGAGATCACCACCACCAAGGACATCGACGACCCCGACAGCCACCTGGAGCTCGCCGCCGGCACCCACCGGCTCGACGGCGTACAGTCCCTCGGCCTGGTCCGCACCCGGCACGGCGTCGGTGACGGCTCCGACCTCGGCCGCATCCAGCTCCAGCAGGCCTTCGTCAGGGCCCTGGCCCGGCAGGTGAGCGACATCGGCCTGCTCACCGACCCCAAGAAGCTCTACGACATCGCCGACACGGCCACCAGGGCCCTCACCACCGACTCCAGTCTGGGCTCGGTGAACTCCCTGATGGCCTTCGCGGGCGGCCTGAGGGACATCGGCCCCGCCGGCCTGCACATGGTGACCATGCCGGTACGGTACGACCCCGCCGACCCCAACCGGGTCGTTCCCGAGCCGGGGAAGGCGCGGCTGGTCTGGGACGCCCTGAGGAACGACGAGCCGATCCCGGGGGCGGTCACGGACCACACGGCCACCGGTGATGCCAAGGGCGTCGTCAGCGCCCCGTGAGCACCGTCCCGAGAGTCGCCCCCGCAAGCCCGCCGCCCCCGGAGAGCCGCAGTCACCGCCCTGGAGAGCCGCCGTCACCGCCCCGGGAACAAATGACGGCAGCCCTCGGTTTTGGGGGATGGCACCAGTCCTGGCAGACTGGTACGTCGGTTCCGGTTCACGCTCCCGCATCCCGCGGCTGCGACCCGGCGCCCTCCCGAACCTAGGAGTCACCTTGAAGCGCGACATCCACCCCGCGTACGTCGAGACGCAGGTCAGCTGCACCTGCGGTGCGCAGTTCACCACCCGCAGCACCATCGAGTCCGGCACCGTCCGGGCCGAGGTCTGCTCCGAGTGCCACCCGTTCTACACGGGCAAGCAGAAGATCCTCGACACCGGTGGCCGTGTGGCCCGCTTCGAGGCCCGCTTCGGCAAGGCCGCCGGCTCCAAGAAGTAGCGAGCCCCATTTCGCCGGTCCACGGCCGCGACTCCTCTCCCCGCGCAGGTGGGAGGGGCCGCGTGCCGGGACCGGCGTTTTTGGTCGCCCCTCTTCCCCTTTCCCACGCAGTAGCAGGAGCCCAAGATGTTCGAGGCCGTCGAGGAACTCGTCACCGAGCACGCCGACCTGGAGACGAAGCTCGCCGACCCGTCGGTCCACGCCGACCAGGCCAACGCGCGCAGGCTGAACAAGCGCTACGCCGAACTCACCCCGATCGTCACCACGTACCGCTCCTTCAAGCAGACGGGTGACGACATCGAGACCGCGCGTGAACTGGCCGCCGACGACCCGGACTTCGCCGCCGAGCTCAAGGACCTGGAGAAGCAGCGCGAGGAGCTCACCGAGAAGCTCCGCCTGCTGCTGGTCCCGCGCGACCCCAGCGACGACAAGGACGTCATCCTCGAGGTCAAGGCGGGCGCGGGCGGCGACGAGTCCGCCCTGTTCGCCGGTGACCTGCTGCGCATGTACCTGCGGTACGCCGAGCGCGTGGGCTGGAAGACCGAGATCATCGATGCCACCGAGTCCGAGCTGGGCGGCTACAAGGACGTCCAGGTCGCCGTGAAGACCAAGGGCGGCCAGGGTGCCACCGAGCCCGGCCAGGGCGTGTGGGCCCGGCTGAAGTACGAGGGCGGCGTGCACCGCGTGCAGCGGGTGCCGGCCACCGAGTCCCAGGGCCGCATCCACACCTCCGCGGCGGGTGTCCTGGTGACGCCCGAGGCGGAGGAGATCGACGTCGAGATCAACCCGAACGACCTGCGGATCGACGTCTACCGCTCCTCCGGCCCCGGCGGGCAGTCCGTCAACACCACCGACTCCGCCGTGCGCATCACGCACCTCCCGACCGGAGTCGTCGCCTCCTGCCAGAACGAGAAGAGCCAGCTGCAGAACAAGGAGCAGGCGCTGCGTATCCTGCGCTCCAGGCTGCTCGCGGCGGCACAGGAGGAGGCGGAGAAGGAGGCCGCGGACGCCCGGCGCAGCCAGGTCCGCACCGTCGACCGCTCCGAGAAGATCCGCACCTACAACTTCCCGGAGAACCGCATCTCGGACCATCGCGTCGGGTTCAAGGCGTACAACCTGGACCAGGTCCTGGACGGCGACCTGAACGCGGTGATCCAGGCCTGTGTCGACGCGGACTCGGCCGCCAAACTCGCCGCAGCATGACGCCGGCCCACCGGGCCTGAGTACCGGGCCCGGACACCGGGCCGCCGCACCGGCCGTACGAGAACTTCGGAGGATGAGCGTGCAGCAACATCGTGGGGGGCGACCCCCGAGCCCCCGCAGCGTGCTGCTCGCGGAGGTGGCCCAGGCCACCCAGCGGCTCGCCGACGCCGGCGTGCCCTCGCCGCGCACCGACGCGGAGGAGCTCGCCGCGTTCGTGCACGACGTCAAGCGCGGCGCACTGCACACGGTGCGGGACGCCGACTTCGACGCCCGCTACTGGGAGGTCGTCGCCCGCCGCGAGGCGCGCGAACCGCTCCAGCACATCACCGGGCACGCCTACTTCCGCTACCTCGAACTCCAGGTGGGGCCCGGGGTGTTCGTGCCGCGCCCGGAGACCGAGTCGGTCGTCGGCTGGGCCATAGACGCGGTACGGGCCATGGACGTCGTCGAGCCGTGCGTCGTCGACCTGTGCACCGGTTCGGGCGCCATCGCGCTCGCCCTCGCGCAGGAGGTGCCGCGATCCCGCGTGTACGCCGTGGAGCTGTCCGAGGACGCCCTCGTGTGGACCCGCAAGAACGTGGAGGGCTCGCGCGTCGAGCTGCGCCAGGGAGACGCCCTGACGGCCTTCCCGGACCTCGACGGCCAGGTCGACCTGGTGATCTCCAACCCGCCGTACATCCCGCTCACCGAATGGGAGTACGTCGCCCCCGAGGCGCGCGACCACGACCCCGAGCTGGCCCTGTTCTCCGGCGAGGACGGCCTTCAGCTCATCCGGGGCCTGGAACGCACCGCGCACCGCCTGCTGCGTCCCGGTGGCGTGGTCGTCGTCGAGCACGCCGACACCCAGGGCGGCCAGGTGCCGTGGATCTTCGCCGAGGACCGCGGCTGGACCGACGCCGCCGACCACCCCGACCTGAACAACCGGCCCCGGTTCGCCACCGCCCGCAAGGCGCTGCCGTGAACGTCCGGCAGACTTCAACCACCCCAGCCGCATGTGTACGAGGAGGCCCGCCAGATGGCTCGGCGATACGACACCAACGACGCGACCGATCGCGCGACCGGTCTGCGTGAAGCCGCGTCCGCCGTCCGTCGCGGCGAGCTCGTGGTGCTGCCGACGGACACCGTCTACGGCATCGGCGCCGACGCGTTCACCGGGGAGGCCGTCGCCGACCTCCTGGAGGCCAAGGGGCGCGGCCGCAACATGCCCACTCCCGTGCTCATCGGCTCCCCGAACACCCTGCACGGCCTCGTCACGGACTTCTCCGAGCAGGCCTGGGAACTGGTCGACGCGTTCTGGCCGGGTGCGCTGACCCTGGTCGCCCGGCACCAGCCGTCCCTCCAGTGGGACCTCGGGGACACCCGCGGCACGGTCGCCGTACGGATGCCGCTGCACCCGGTCGCCATCGAGCTGCTCACCGAGGTCGGCCCGATGGCCGTCTCCTCGGCCAATCTGACGGGTCACCCCGCGCCGGAGAACTGCGACGCGGCGCAGGAGATGCTCGGCGACTCCGTCTCGGTCTACCTCGACGGCGGGCCCACCCCGGGCATCGTCCCCTCGTCGATCGTCGACGTCACGCGCCCCGTGCCCGTGCTGCTGCGCGAAGGCGCCCTCTCGCCGGAGGAGCTGCGCAAAGTGGTACCCGACCTCGAGGTGGCGAATTGACGGCCCCCGAGTCGGGGCGTGGCATAGGCAACGGGGTACGCGGCGCGGAGGAGACGACGACCTTCGGGTTTCCGCGCGACACCTTCCGCATCCTCCATGTCAGCACCGGAAACGTCTGCCGCTCGCCCATCACCGAGCGGCTGACCCGGCATTTCGTCAGCCAGCGGCTGGGCATCCTGGGCGGCGGGCTGATCGTGGAGAGCGCGGGCACCTGGGGTCACGAGGGCGCGCCGATGGAGTCCCACGCGGAGACCGTGCTGGCCGACTTCGGTGCGGACGCCTCCGGATTCGTCGGCCGTGAACTGCTGGACGATCATGTGATCCGCGCCGACCTGGTGCTGACCGCGACCCGTGACCACCGCGCCCAGGTCATCTCCATGGGCCACTCGGCGGGCCTGCGCACCTTCACGCTGAAGGAGTTCACCCGCCTGGTGAACGCGATCGACCCGGCGACCCTGCCCCCGCTGGACGAGGGCCTGGTCATGCGCGCCCGCGCCCTGGTCCGCGCCGCCGCCGCACTACGCGGGTGGCTGCTGGCCCCGACCGCCGAGGCGGACGAGGTCTACGACCCGTACGGGGCGCCCCTGCCGTTCTTCCGCTCCATCGGCGACGAGATACATCAGGCCCTGGACCCGGTCGTCACCGCCCTCACCGGCGTCCCCACCCGCGCCTGACCGCCCTGCTCGGGGCGCCCGACCGTCCTGCTCGGGCCACCGGCGTGCCCCGCACGAGCCGTCAGGGACGTCCCGGGCGTGAGCGGGTCGTGAGGACGCTGTCCCCCGGGTGGTGTGTCCTGGGTTCCCCGGGAGGGTGTGGCAGCCGAGCGCAGTGAGGGTGGCGGGCCTACATTGGTCGTACGTCAGCGTCGACGTCCGGGAGCCCACCATGACGGTCACCCATGCCCCCGAGGCCGATGTCCTGCGCCGGCAGGACCCCGAACTCGCCGGGATCCTGCACGCCGAGCGCGAGCGGCAGGCGACCACACTCCAACTGATCGCCGCCGAGAACTTCACCTCGCCCGCCGTGCTGGCCGCCCTCGGCTCACCGCTCGCCAACAAGTACGCCGAGGGATACCCGGGCGCCCGGCACCACGGTGGCTGCGAGATCGTCGACGTCGCCGAACGCCTCGCCGTCGAGCGGGCCAAGGCACTCTTCGGCGCCGACCACGCCAACGTCCAGGCCCACTCCGGATCGTCGGCCGTGCTGGCCGCCTATGCCGCCCTGCTGCGCCCCGGGGACACCGTCCTCGCCCTCGGCCTGGCCCACGGCGGCCACCTCACCCACGGCTCGCCCGCGAACTTCTCCGGCCGCTGGTTCGACTTCGTCGGCTACGGCGTGGACGCCGAGACCGGCCTGATGGACCACGCGCAGGTCCGCGCCCTCGCCCGTACCCACCGCCCCAAGGCGATCGTCTGCGGCTCCATCGCCTACCCCCGCCATGTCGACCACGCCTTCTTCCGCGAGGTCGCCGACGAGGTGGGCGCCTACCTCATCGCGGACGCCGCGCACCCCATCGGCCTCGTCGCCGGGGGAGCCGCCCCCAGCCCGGTCCCGTACGCGGACATCGTCTGCGCGACCACGCACAAGGTGCTGCGCGGGCCGCGCGGCGGCATGCTCCTGTGCGGCGCGGAGCTGGCCGAACGGGTCGACCGCGCGGTCTTCCCCTTCACCCAGGGCGGGGCCCAGATGCACACCGTCGCCGCCAAGGCGGTCGCCTTCGGGGAGGCGGCGACCCCGGCCTTCGCCGCGTACGCCCACCAGGTGGTCGCCAACGCGCGGGCCCTCGCCGGAAGCCTGGCCGACGAGGGACTGGTCGTCACCACCGGCGGCACGGACACCCACCTGATCACCGCCGACCCGGCCCCGCTCGGCGTCGGCGGGCGCGATGCCCGCGGCCGGCTCGCGGCGGCCGGACTCGTCCTGGACTGCTGCGCCCTGCCGCACGCCGACGACCGCGGACTGCGCCTGGGCACCGCGGCGGTGACCACGCAGGGCATGGGGGAGCCGGAGATGACGCTGATCGCCGGGCTGCTGGCGAGCGTCCTGCGGGGCGGCACCGATCCGGCGCGGGCCCGCGCGGACGTACGCGAACTGACCGCGGCCTTCCCGCCCTATCCGTATCCCGGCTGAGACCGGCTGAGACCGGCTGGGACCGACTGGGACGTCCCCGGCCGTCCGCGGTTTCGTACCGTATCGGTGCCGATGCGGGGTAGGCGCACCGCGTGCCCGGGCGTCCGCACAGCCGCACGTGCAACCATCGTCGCTACCCGGAAGTCCTCACCCGTATGCATCCCTCGCTAGGGTGTGAAGCTGTGATGGCCAGCGAGACCTGTGGGGAAGCCCGTGCGTGAATACCTGCTGACGCTCTGCATCACGGCCGCGGTGACGTACCTGCTGACCGGGCCGGTACGGAAATTCGCGATCGTGGCGGGGGCGATGCCGGAGATCCGGGCACGTGACGTGCACCGGGAACCCACTCCGCGGCTCGGCGGGATCGCCATGTTCTTCGGACTGTGCGCGGGACTGCTGGTCGCCGACCACCTCACCAACCTCAGCCAGCTCTTCGACGAGTCCAACGAGCCGCGGGCGCTGCTCTCCGGGGCGGCGCTGATCTGGCTGATCGGTGTGCTGGACGACAAGTTCGAGATCGACGCCCTGATCAAGCTGGGCGGGCAGATGATCGCCGCCGGTGTGATGGTCATGCAGGGTCTGACGATCCTGTGGCTGCCCATCCCCGGTGTCGGCTCGGTCGCGCTCACCCAGTGGCAGGGCACGCTGCTCACCGTCGCCCTGGTCGTCATCACCATCAACGCGGTCAACTTCGTCGACGGCCTGGACGGTCTCGCGGCCGGCATGGTGTGCATCGCGGGGGCGGCGTTCTTCCTGTACGCGTACCGCATCTGGTACTCGTACGGCATCGAGGCGGCCGCCCCGGCGACGCTGTTCTCGGCGATCCTGATGGGCATGTGCCTGGGCTTCCTGCCCCACAACATGCATCCCGCGCGGATCTTCATGGGCGACTCCGGCTCCATGCTGATCGGTCTCGTCCTCGCCGCCGGTGCGATCTCCATCACAGGCCAGGTCGACCCGGACGCGCTGAACCTGTACGCGGGCGGGGAGAAGGAGGCCGTGCACCAGACGGTGCCGGTCTACATCCCGCTGCTGCTGCCACTGACGATCATCGCGGTGCCGGCCGCCGACCTGATCCTGGCCATCGTGCGGCGCACCTGGCACGGCCAGTCGCCGTTCGCGGCGGACCGGGGCCATCTGCACCACCGCCTGCTGGAGATCGGCCACTCGCACAGCAGGGCCGTGATGATCATGTACTTCTGGTCGGCGCTGATCGGCTTCGGAGCGCTCGCCTACTCGGTCAACTCGGCTTCCATGTGGATCGTGTTGAGCGTGGTCATCCTGAGCGCCCTCGGTCTGCTGCTGCTCCTGCTGCCCCGGTTCACCCCGCGCGCCCCGATGTGGGCGCAGCGCATCGTGCCGCCGCGCTACCGGCGACGCCGGGCCGCCGTGCTCGCCCCGCGGGCGTCCGGGGGGACGGACCCGGGAGCGGCGGCAGGCACGGAGCAGCCCGATGCGGACGAGGACGAGGGCGACGGCGAGCGGACTGCCGCGGCCGGCCGGGGTGCCCCGGTGGCCGCCGGGATCTCCGGCGTCAACGGCGCGACCGCCCTGGGCCACCGCGCACGCCTGGACGACCGGGGGAAAGCCGGGAGCGCCCGCTGAGGGGGCGCGGAGGGAAGGCCACGACCGGAACCCGGTGAGGACCCCGGTACTGGCTCGGGCAGGGTCCGGCGCACAGCACGGCCAAGGTAAGAATCCGACTAGAGCATTGCCAAGTCGTGGGGCCGCGATGGGGTCCTCTTGGGGGTGCGAAGCGCCCCAATACCAGACATTTGCACCCCTCGCTCTCTCCGGCGCGCAGACTCACCCTCAGGTGTGACCTCCCACACGGTCATCAGGTAAAGACTGCATCAAATAGTTTGTGATACCGTTCACGAGTCTCGCCGGACAGAGCCGCTGGACCCTAGTGCGACGGTCCGTCGGTGGGAGGAATTCACCCTTCATCCGGGGATTACGCTCGTCCGTGACGACCCCCCTTTGCCCCCTGTTTTAAAGCGGAGTTGCCGCCATGCCGTCCCATGACGCCCGGAACCTTCTGCAGTGCGCTGTACCCACAGCCGCTGCCGGTGCGGTCACCGTTGCCGTCAGTGCCGCGGTGGCCGGAGGCAAGGGTGCGCTCGGGGCGGGAGTGGGGGCGTTGCTGGCCATCCTCTTCATGGGGGTCGGTCTGTACGTCCTGCAGTGGACGGCGAGGTCGCTCCCGCAGCTCTTCCAGGGCATGGGGTTGATGCTCTACGTCGCACAGCTCCTGCTGCTCCTGATCTTCGTCTCCCTCTTCCGGGACACCTCCCTCTTCAACCCGAGGACGTTCGCGGCCGGACTCGTCGTCGCGACCGTCGTGTGGATGGCCGCACAGGCCCGTGCGCACATGAAGGCCAAGATCTTCTACGTCGATCCGGACTCGGAGAAGAGTGACAAGTCCAAGAAGTCCGGCCCGTCGTCGTGACGAGTAGGGGTGCGATAAACGCCGTGCGGAAGTCCTGCTATCGTCCGGTGCCAACTGCGGCGTCGCGGGCGTGGGCGTCTGAGCTGACGCCGGCACCATCGCGAGGCTCGATGCCCCACAGCCGCCCCCACATCCGTAACACCTGTCCGGTGCCGCCCCGCGGCTGCGCGCCGCGCCGACACAACGAGGTTGCCGTACCTATGCGTCACGCCGAAGGAGTCCGTGGTGAGTGCTGACCAGACCCAGCTCGCCTTTGACTGGAGCTGTCGGATCATGGCCGACAACGGGTGTGGTTTTCCTGCTCCGGGCCTGCACTCGTTCCTCTTCCAGCCGATTGCGACTGTCGGAGGGTTCGAGTTCAACAAGGTGATGCTGCTCGCGCTCATCACCACCGTCCTCGTCGTCGGCTTCTTCTGGGCGGCCTTCGGCAAGGCGAAGGTGGTGCCGGGCAAGCTGCAGATGGTCGGTGAGGCCGGCTACGACTTCGTCCGCCGCGGCATCGTCTACGAGACGCTCGGCAAGAAGGAGGGCGAGAAGTACGTCCCCCTGATGGTCTCGCTGTTCTTCTTCATCTGGATCATGAACATCTGGTCCGTGATCCCGCTGGCGCAGTTCCCGGTGTCGTCGATCATCGCCTTCCCCGCGGTGCTCGCCGTGATCGTCTACCTGGTGTGGCTGAGCATCACGTTCAAGAAGCACGGCTTCGCCGGCGGCTTCAAGAACCTCACCGGCTACGACAAGTCGCTCGGCCCGGTGCTGCCGCTCGTCGTGGTCATCGAGTTCTTCTCGAACGTCCTCGTCCGGCCCTTCACCCACGCGGTCCGGCTGTTCGCCAACATGTTCGCCGGTCACCTGCTGCTCGTGATGTTCACCGTCGCCAGCTGGTACCTGCTGAACAGCTACATGATCCCGGCAGCGGGAGTCTCGTTCCTCATGACCATCGTCATGATCCTCTTCGAGCTCTTCGTGCAGGCCGTCCAGGCATACGTCTTCGTACTCCTTGCCTGCTCCTACGTTCAGGGCGCTCTCGCCGAGCAGCACTGAGCCACCCCTCACCACCCCCAGTCGTCCGGTGGCCAACCCCCACCGGTTCGTTACAGAGAAGGAAGATCCAGCATGGCTGCCACTGAGACCCTTGCCGCTGTCTCCGGTTCTGTCGGTTCCATCGGTTACGGCCTCGCGGCCATCGGCCCCGGCATCGGCATCGGCATCATCTTCGGCAACGGCACCCAGGCCATGGCCCGTCAGCCCGAGGCCGCCGGCCTGATCCGCGCCAACCAGATCCTCGGCTTCGCCTTCTGTGAGGCGCTCGCCCTCATCGGCATCGTCATGCCGTTCGTGTTCGGCCAGTAAGACTTCCTTACTCACCGGCACGTTAGAGACGAAAGGCACTGATGTGATCGCCAACCTGGTACAGCTGGCGGCCGGCGAGGAGCAGAACCCGCTCCTGCCGCCGGGCCCCGAGCTGCTCGTCGGCACCATCGCCTTCGCCATCGTGTTCTTCTTCTTCTGGAAGAAGCTGCTCCCGAACATCAACAAGGTTCTAGAGGAGCGCCGCACGGCGATCGAAGGCGGTATCGAAGAAGCCGAGGCCATGCAGACCGAGGCCCAGAGCGTGCTCGAGCAGTACAAGGCTCAGCTCGCCGAGGCCCGGCACGAGGCCGCGCGCCTGCGCCAGGAGGCGCAGGAGCAGGGCGCCACGCTCATCGCCGAGATGCGCGCGGAAGGCCAGCGGCAGCGCGAGGAGATCGTCGCCGCCGGTCACTCGCAGATCGAGGCCGACCGCAAGACCGCCGCGTCCGCGCTGCGCCAGGACGTCGGCAAGCTCGCCACCGACCTGGCCGGCAAGCTCGTCGGCGAGTCCCTCGAGGACCACGCCCGGCAGAGCCGTGTGATCGACCGCTTCCTCGACGACCTCGACCAGAAGGCCGAGGCCGCACGATGAACGGAGCGAGCCGCGAGGCCCTGGCCGCCGCACGCGAGCGTCTTGACGCGCTGACGGACTCCACCTCGGTGGACGCCGGCTCGCTGGCCGAAGAGCTGGCCTCCGTCACCGCGCTGCTCCACCGCGAGGTGTCGCTGCGCCGGGTCCTCACCGACCCGGCGCAGGACGGCGAGGCCAAGGCCGACCTGGCCCGGCGCCTGCTCGGCACCCAGCTCGGCGGCAGCGCCGTCGACCTGGTCTCCGGCATGGTGCGTTCCCGCTGGTCGCAGTCCCGCGACCTGGTGGACGCGCTGGAGGAGCTGGCCGACCTCGCCGACCTCACCGCCGCGCAGAGGGCGGGCACGCTCGACAGCGTCGAGGACGAGCTGTTCCGGTTCGGCCGGATCGTCTCCTCGAGCAACGAGCTGCGCGCCGCGCTGACCGACCGCAAGGCCACCACCGCCGCCAAGAGCGAGCTGATCAACAGCCTGCTCGGTCGCAGGGCGGACGCGACCACCGGGCGACTGGTGACGCGTCTGGTCACCGCGCCCCGGGGACGTAGCCTGGAATCGGGACTCCAGTCCCTGTCCAAGCTCGCCGCCGAGCGCCGCGACCGCATGGTGGCCGTCGTCACCTCCGCGGTGCCGCTGAGCGACACGCAGAAGCAGCGCCTCGGCGCCGGCCTCGCGAAGCTCTACGGCCGCCGCATGCACCTCAACCTCGACGTGGACCCTGAGGTCCTCGGCGGGATGCGGGTGCAGGTCGGTGACGAGATCATCAACGGCTCCCTCGCGGACCGGCTGGAGGACGCGAGCCGCCGACTGGCGAGCTAGCTCCGACGCGGCGGTCGCATCCACGCGACGGGCGCGGCAACTGAACACGTAGTACGTACCTACGGCCCTGGTTGGGCCGTGCAGAGGATTCACCTCTTTCCGGGGGGAGTCCCCGACTCGTGGAATACCCCCAAAGTGAAACTTCGGGCCCAACAAGGAGAGCAGGGAACTCAGATGGCGGAGCTCACGATCCGGCCGGAGGAGATCCGGGACGCGCTGGAGAACTTCGTCCAGTCGTACAAGCCGGACGCGGCCTCGCGCGAGGAAGTCGGCACGGTCACCGTCGCCGGCGACGGCATCGCCAAGATCGAGGGCCTTCCCTCGGCCATGGCGAACGAGCTGCTGAAGTTCGAGGACGGCACCCTCGGCCTCGCCCTCAACCTCGAGGAGCGCGAGATCGGTGCCGTCGTCCTCGGTGAGTTCAGCGGTATCGAGGAGGGCCAGCCGGTCTCCCGCACCGGCGAGGTCCTGTCCGTCGCCGTGGGCGAGGGCTACCTCGGCCGCGTGGTCGACCCGCTCGGCAACCCGATCGACGGCCTCGGCGAGATCGAGACCGAGGGCCGCCGCGCCCTCGAACTGCAGGCCCCCACGGTCATGGACCGCAAGTCGGTGCACGAGCCGATGGAGACGGGCTACAAGGCCGTCGACGCCATGACCCCGGTCGGCCGCGGCCAGCGTCAGCTGATCATCGGCGACCGCGGCACCGGCAAGACCGCGCTGGCCGTGGACACGATCATCAACCAGCGTGACAACTGGCGCACGGGCGACGTGAACAAGCAGGTCCGCTGCATCTACGTCGCCATCGGCCAGAAGGGCTCCACCATCGCGTCGGTCCGCCGCGCGCTGGAGGAGAACGGCGCCCTGGAGTACACGACCATCGTCGCCTCCCCGGCGTCCGACCCGGCCGGCTTCAAGTACCTGGCGCCGTACACCGGTTCGGCCATCGGCCAGCAGTGGATGTACGAGGGCAAGCACGTCCTGATCATCTTCGACGACCTGTCGAAGCAGGCCGACGCCTACCGCGCCGTGTCCCTGCTGCTGCGCCGCCCGCCGGGCCGTGAGGCCTACCCGGGCGACGTCTTCTACCTGCACTCCCGTCTGCTGGAGCGTTGCGCCAAGCTCTCCGACGAGATGGGTGCCGGCTCGATGACGGGTCTGCCGATCGTCGAGACCAAGGCGAACGACGTGTCGGCGTTCATCCCGACCAACGTCATCTCCATCACCGACGGCCAGTGCTTCCTGGAGTCCGACCTGTTCAACGCCGGTCAGCGTCCGGCCCTGAACGTCGGTATCTCGGTCTCCCGCGTCGGTGGCTCCGCCCAGCACAAGGCGATGAAGCAGGTCTCCGGCCGTCTGCGCCTGGACCTCGCCCAGTACCGTGAGCTGGAGGCGTTCGCCGCCTTCGGTTCCGACCTGGACGCCGCGTCGAAGGCGCAGCTGGAGCGCGGTCAGCGTCTGGTCGAGCTGCTGAAGCAGGACCAGTACCAGCCGCTGGCCACCGAGGACCAGGTCGTCTCCGTCTGGGCCGGTACCACCGGCAAGATGGACGAGGTGCCGGTCGCCGACATCCGCCGCTTCGAGAAGGAACTGCTCGCGTACCTGCACCGCAGCGAGCAGGGCCTCATGACCTCCATCCGCGAGGGCGGCAAGATGTCGGACGACACCCTCCAGGCCGTGGGCGACGCGGTCGCCGCTTTCAAGAAGCAGTTCGAGACGGGCGACGGCAAGCTGCTCGGCGAGGACGCTCCGGCCGCTGCCGCCAAGTGACGTTCAAGGAAGGGACCTGACTCATGGGAGCCCAGCTCCGGGTCTACAAGCGTCGCATCCGATCCGTCACCGCGACCAAGAAGATCACCAAGGCGATGGAGATGATCGCCGCCTCGCGCGTCGTCAAGGCGCAGCGCAAGGTGCGGTCCTCCACGCCGTACGCCGATGAACTGACCCGTGCGGTCACGGCGGTCGGCACCGGTTCGGACGCCAAGCATCCGCTGACGACGGAGGCGGAGAACCCGACGCGTGCCGCGGTCCTGCTCCTCACGAGCGACCGCGGCCTCGCCGGCGCCTTCAACGCCAACGCGATCAAGGCGGCGGAGCAGCTGACCGAGCGTCTCGAGCGTGAGGGCAAGGAGGTCGACACGTACATCGTCGGCCGCCGTGGTCTGGCGCACTACAACTTCCGCGAGCGCACGGTCGCGGAGTCGTTCGCCGGCTTCACCGACGAGCCCTCGTACGCGGACGCCAAGAAGGTCGCGGCGCCGCTGATCGAGGCCATCGAGAAGGAGACGGCGGACGGCGGTGTGGACGAACTCCACATCGTCTACACCGAGTTCGTCTCGATGATGACGCAGGCCGCAGTCGACTCCCGGATGCTTCCGCTCCGCCTCGAAGAGGTCGCGGAGGAGACGTCGTCCACCAAGGGCGAGATCCTTCCGCTGTACGACTTCGAGCCCTCGGCGGAGGACGTCCTCGACGCCCTGCTGCCGCGCTACGTGGAGAGCCGCATCTACAACGCGCTGCTCCAGTCGGCCGCTTCGAAGCACGCCGCCACGCGGCGCGCGATGAAGTCGGCCACCGACAACGCGGGCGAGCTGATCAACACGCTCTCCCGCCTTGCCAACGCGGCCCGCCAGGCCGAAATCACCCAGGAAATCAGCGAGATCGTCGGTGGCGCAGGCGCTCTGGCCGACGCAAACGCGGGGAGTGACAATTAATGACCACCACTGTTGAGACCGCGACGGCCACGGGCCGTGTCGCCCGGGTCATCGGCCCGGTCGTCGACGTGGAGTTCCCCGTCGACGCGATGCCGGAGATCTACAACGCCCTGCACGTCGAGGTCGCCGACCCGGCGAACGCGGGCGAGCTCAAGACGCTGACGCTCGAGGTGGCCCAGCACCTGGGCAGCGGCGTGGTGCGCACCGTCTCCATGCAGCCCACCGACGGCCTGGTCCGCCAGGCCCCGGTGACCGACACGGGCTCGGCCATCTCCGTCCCCGTCGGTGACTTCACCAAGGGCAAGGTGTTCAACACCCTCGGTGAGGTGCTGAACAGCGACGAGTCCTACACGGGCGAGCGCTGGCCGATCCACCGCAAGGCGCCGAACTTCGACGAGCTCGAGTCGAAGACCGAGATGTTCGAGACCGGCGTCAAGGTCATCGACCTGCTCACCCCGTACGTCAAGGGTGGAAAGATCGGCCTGTTCGGCGGTGCCGGTGTCGGCAAGACGGTGCTCATCCAGGAGATGATCTACCGCGTCGCCAACAACCACGACGGTGTGTCCGTGTTCGCCGGCGTCGGTGAGCGCACCCGTGAGGGCAACGACCTCATCGACGAGATGAGCGAGTCGGGCGTCATCGACAAGACCGCCCTGGTCTTCGGCCAGATGGACGAGCCCCCGGGCACCCGTCTGCGCGTCGCGCTGGCCGGCCTCACCATGGCCGAGTACTTCCGTGACGTCCAGAAGCAGGACGTGCTGTTCTTCATCGACAACATCTTCCGCTTCACGCAGGCCGGTTCCGAGGTCTCGACCCTGCTCGGCCGTATGCCCTCTGCGGTGGGCTACCAGCCGAACCTGGCCGACGAGATGGGTCTCCTCCAGGAGCGCATCACCTCGACCCGCGGTCACTCGATCACCTCGATGCAGGCGATCTACGTCCCCGCGGACGACCTGACCGACCCGGCCCCGGCCACCACCTTCGCCCACCTCGACGCGACGACGGTGCTCTCCCGTCCGATCTCCGAGAAGGGCATCTACCCGGCCGTGGACCCGCTGGACTCCACGTCCCGCATCCTGGACCCGCGCTACATCGCGCAGGACCACTACGACACGGCCATGCGGGTGAAGAACATCCTGCAGAAGTACAAGGACCTGCAGGACATCATCGCGATCCTCGGTATCGACGAGCTCGGCGAGGAGGACAAGCTCGCCGTCCACCGTGCCCGTCGCGTGGAGCGCTTCCTGTCCCAGAACACCCACGTCGCCAAGCAGTTCACCGGCGTGGACGGTTCGGACGTGTCGCTGGACGAGTCGATCACCGCGTTCAACGCGATCTGCGACGGTGAGTACGACCACTTCCCGGAGCAGGCGTTCTTCCTGTGCGGTGGTATCGAGGACCTGAAGAAGAACGCGAAGGAGCTGGGCGTCTCCTGAGCCCCGTGCTCGAGTGAGAGGGGGGCGGGCACCGTCCCGCCCCCCGATCCACGCCCATTAGACTTGTAACCAACACCCGGCGGATCTGCCGGGTGGTGACCCGAGGAGCCATCTTGGCTGCTGAGCTGCACGTCGCGCTGGTCGCGGCCGACCGAGAGGTCTGGTCCGGCGAGGCCACCCTGGTCGTCGCGCGCACCACGTCCGGCGACATCGGCGTCATGCCCGGTCACCAGCCGCTGCTCGGTGTGCTGGAGTCGGGCCCGGTGACCATCCGCACCAGCGGCGGTGGCACGGTCATCGCCGCGGTGCACGGCGGTTTCATCTCGTTCGCGGACGACAAGCTGTCGCTGCTGGCGGAGATCGCCGAGCTGTCGGAGGAGATCGACGTCCAGCGCGCGGAGCAGGCGCGCGAGCGCGCGAAGTCGGAGGACGACGCTTCGGCGGAGCGCCGCGCGGACGTGCGACTGCGTGCGGCGACGGAGCGCTGAACGACCGAGGTACCTTCCGGGCCGTCTAGGCTCTGGGGGAGCCGTACGATGACGTCACTCAGCCGCGGCTGGGACCGGAGCGATCCGGACCCGGTCGCGGCTGAGGCAGATCTGGATGATTTTTCCGTTCCGTTACCTAGGAGACGAGGAGGTCGGTGTCGATGGTCCTCGCTCTGACTGTGTGCGGAAGTGTCGTGGCTCTCGTGGTGGCGGGCCTCTTCGTCTTCGGTCTGCGCCGCCGCCTCATCCAGCGTTCCGGCGGGACCTTCGACTGCAGCCTGCGCTGGGACGCCCCGCAGCCGGGCGACTCCGACGGCAAGGGCTGGGCGTACGGGGTGGCCCGCTACAACGGCGACCGGGTGGAGTGGTTCCGCGTCTTCTCCTATGCCCTGCGCCCGCGCCGCGTCCTGGAGCGTTCGGCGATCGAGGTGGCCGGCCGCCGGCTGCCCGAGGGCGAGGAGGAACTGGCGCTGCTGTCGGACGCGGTGATCCTCGCCTGTCTGCACCGGGGCAGGCGGCTGGAGCTCGCGATGAGCGACGACGCGCTGACCGGTTTCCTCGCCTGGCTGGAGGCGGCCCCGCCCGGCCAGCGGGTGAACGTCGCGTAGAGCGACGTTCGGGGTCCCGCCGGGTGGGGGTGCCCCCGGCAGCGGAGCTGTTGGGGGAGGGTGAACGTCGCGTAGAGCGACGTTCGGGGTCCCGCTGGGTGGGGGTGCCCCCGGCAGCGGAGCTGTTGGGGGAGGGTGAACGTGGCGTAGCCGGGCGCACATACGCGGGTGCTCCCCCGGACGAGGTCCGGGGGAGCACCGTTGTCACGGACCTGCCGGTTACCTCAGGCCGCTGTCGATGGCGGTGGCCAGCTCACCGTTCGCGGTGTCACCGCTGAACTCCCAGAAGAACGCTCCGCCCAGGCCCTGGTTCTTGGCCCAGGCCATCTTGCTGTTGATGGTGGCGGGGGTGTCGTAGGACCACCAGTTGTTGCCGCAGTGGGCGTACGCCGTGCCGGCGATGGTGCCGGTGGCCGGGCAGCTGTTCTTGAGGATCTTGTAGTCCTCGATGCCGGCCTC